>NZ_CP098362.1:0-326758 GCF_030388245.1 Paracoccus sp. TOH | reverse complement strand
ATCGCGGTGCATTTCTGCCCCGCCTTCACCGTCATCTCGCGCGCGACCTCCTTCACGAACAGGTCGAACTCGGGCGTGCCCGCCACGGCGTCCGGACCCAGGATCGAGGCGTTCAGGCTGTCCGCCTCCATGGTGAAGCGCACGGAATTGGCAATGACCGCCGGATGCGCCTTCAGCTTGCGCCCGGTCCAGGCCGAGCCGGTGAAGGTCACCGCGTCCTGTCCGGTGACATGGTCCAGCAGATCGCCGACCGAGCCGCAGATCAGCTGCAGCGCGCCTTCGGGCAGGATGCCGGTCTCGACGATGCGCCGCACCATCAATTCGGTCAGATAGGCGGTCTGGCTGGCGGGCTTCACCAGGCAGGGCACCCCGGCCAGCAGCGTCGGCGCGATCTTTTCCAGCATCCCCCAGATCGGGAAGTTGAAGGCGTTGATATGCACCGCCACGCCCTGCAGCGGCGACAGGATATGCTGGGCGCTGAAGGTATGGTCGCGCGACAGCGGCTCGATATCGCCATCGGTCAGCACGCGGGTGTTCGGCAGTTCGCGCCGGCCCTTCGAGGCATAGGTCAGCATGGTGCCGATCCCCCCCTCGATATCGACCCAGCCGTCGGTGCGGGTGGCGCCGGTATGCAGACTTTCGGCGTAGAACTCTTCCTTCTGCGCCATCAGCGCCTGGCCCAGGGCCTTGAGCATCGCCGCACGCTCGTGAAAGGACATGCGGCGCAATGCCGGCCCGGCGACCTCGCGGCCATGCGCCAGCGCGGCGGCGAAATCCAGCCCGGTCGAGTCGATCAGCGCCACCGGTTCGCCGGTGGCGGCGTCCAGCAGCGCCTGGCCTTCGCCCGAGCCGGGCGTCCAGCCGCCGCAAACATAGCTTTCCAGGCGGCGCGGGTTGCGGGTGACTGCGTTCATGTGCGTTTCCTTCGCGTTTCCGGTCGCGTTTTTGCCGGCAAGGCGCGGGGCCTGTCCCCCGCCGCCCGCCATCCTACAGGCCCAGCCGGGCCAGTTCGTCCTGCACCTGGGCTTCCCATCGCGCCAGCAACGCCTCGTTCGGCTGGTGGCGCAGGCCAAGGCGGCGCAGCATTTCGTGCCGTGCCGATTGCGACAGGCCGAAGCCCGCCGCGACGCGCGGCCGCCAATAATCCAGCGCCGCCAGAATCTCGGCCTTGCCCTTCGGGGTGGCGGCGATGCGTTCCAGCCCTTCCAGCCCCAGCTGGGCATGGCGGGCCTCGCGCGGGGCGATCTGCCGGAAGACCTCGGCCAGCGGGCCGTAGGAGACGCGGGTCAGCTCGGTCATCTGCACCCCGGTCGCCAGGCCCTGCAGCACGTTCATCACCACCGCATCGGTCCAGCCGGCGATCGGATAGTGGAACACCGACAGCCGCATGTCGCCGGGCCGGCGCGCCGCGCCCAGATCGGCCTCGCGCGCGACGCGGGCGGCCCAGTCGTGACTGGTCTGGTAGCGCATGACATCGGTGCCGAAATCACCCATCACCGCCAGCACCTGCTCGGCGTGGTCGGCCTTTTCCAGGGTGATGCGGCTGGCCGCAATGCGCTCTTTGATGCCGGGCGCGAAGTTGATCGCATTGGCGAACCCGGCCGAGGCGGCCAGTTCGCTGTCCACGAAAGACGACATCAGCCGCAAAAGCTCGCCGCGATAGCGGGCCGGCACGTTGCCCGGCGCGGTCAGCACGCCGCCCTGCGCCAGATAGTCCTCGATGCTCATGGTGTCAGACATGGTTCCCCCTCCCGTCCGGTCATTCGTCATAGGTCACGACGACCCGGTCGCTGACCGGATAGGCCTGGCAGGACAGCACATAGCCCGCCCGGACCTCGTAATCTTCCAGCGCGTGGTTCACCGCCATCTCGACCTCGCCCTCCAGCACCTTGCAGCGGCAGGTCGAGCAGACCCCGGCCTTGCAGGAATAGGGCGCGTCCATGTGGTTGGCGATGGCGGCGTCCAGGATCGTCTCGCCCTCGCGCGGCATCTGGAAATTGCGGGTGGCGCCGTCCAGCGTCACGGTGGCGGCGGTGCCGTTGCCCTGCGTCGCGGCCTCGCGCGAGACGGCGCGGGCCTTGGCCCGGCCGGGCTGGCTGCTGGCGAACAGCTCGAACTTGATCTGGTCGTCGCGCAGCCCATGGTCGCGCAAGGACGCGGCCACGGCCAGCATCATGCCCTCGGGGCCGCAGATGAAGGCGGTGTCCAGCGCGCTCGCGTCGATCCAGTGCTGGAACAGCGCCGCCATCTTGCCCGCGTCGATGCGGCCGGTGAACAGGTCGATCTCCTGCGCCTCGGCCTTGAGCACATGCAGCACCGAGAAGCGGCCCAGATAGAGGTTCTTCAGATCCTCCAGCTCTTCGCGGAACATGATCGAGCTGATCTGGCGATTGGCATAGACCAGCGTGAACTGCGAGCGCGACTCGCGCGCCAGGACCGTCTTGATGATCGACAGGATCGGGGTGATGCCGGAGCCGGCGGCGACGGCCAGGTACTGCCGCCCGGCGGCCGGGTTTATCTCGCTGTAGAACTTGCCCATGGGCGGCATCGCCTCGATCTCGTCGCCCGGCGCCAGGTTCTCGTTCGCCCAGGTGCTGAAGGCCCCGCCATCGACGCGCTTGATGCCGACGCGCAGCGCGCCCTCGTCCTTGCCGGCGCAGATCGAATAGCTGCGGCGCAGCTCCTCGCCATCGAACTCGCGGCGGAAGGTCAGATACTGGCCTTGGGTAAAGTCGAACAGCGCCCGGTCCTCGTCACGGGGCGCAAGGGTGACGACCACCGAGTCGCGCGTCTCTCGGCGCACATCGGTGACCTTCAGCGGGTGGAAGCGTGCCATGTGGGTATCCTTCCTGAAGCGGGGCGCATTCTCAGATGCATTTGAAATAGTCGAAGGGTTCCAGACAGTCCTTGCAGCGATAGCTCGCCTTGCAGGGGGTCGAGCCGAACTGGCTGATCTTTTCGGTATTGGCCGAGCCGCAGCGCGGGCAGGCGATGGTCAAGTTCGTGCCGGTCATCCGGGCGATGCGCCCGGCGATCTGCCCGTCCGCCGCCGTGCCGTCGATGGGGGGCGCGATGCCATAGGCGCGCAGCTTTTCCCGCCCCTCCGGCGTGATCCAGTCGGTGGTCCAGGGCGGCGACATCTGTCGTTCCAGCCGCAGCTTGCCGATGCCGTGGCCGCGCAGAGCGGTCTCGATATCCAGGTTGATGATGCTGGTCGCGGGACAGCCGGAATAGGTCGGCGTCACCTTCACGACCAGCGTGTCGCCCTGCCATTCGACGCCCCGGATGATGCCCAGGTCGGTCAGGCTGAGCACCGGGATTTCCGGATCGGGAACCTCGGAGAGCCAGCCCCAGACTTCCTCGACGCTGGGATGGGTCGCGGCGGCCATGGCCGTTACCAGCTTGCGCCCGGATAGGCGCGCTGCAGGAACTGCATCTCGGCAAGGATATAGCCCAGATGCTCGGTATGGGTGCCCTGCCTGCCGCCCTTGTGCGCGAATGGGCTGTCGGGGATCTGCAGCGTCGCCTCGCCCAGCACATGGCGCAGGGTCTCGTCCCATGCCGGGCGCAGGCTGGCCGGATCGGGGAAGATGCCGCGCGCCGCGACTTGGGCATCCTTGTCGTCGCCGATGAACATCTCGCCCGTATAGGGCCAGAGCGCATCCAGCGCCTCCTGCATCCGGCGGTGGCTTTCCTCGGTGCCGTCGCCCAGCCGCACCACCAGATCGGACGAGCGTTCCAGGTGATAGGCCACCTCTTTCGCCGCCTTGGCCGCGATCTCGGCCACGCGCGGGTCCGAGGATGCGGACAGGCCCTTCAGCAGCTCGTGGTGCCAGGCGTCGAACAGGAACTGCCGCATCAGCGTATGGCCGAAATCGCCGTTCGGACGCTCGACCAACAACAGGTTGCGGAAATCCCAGGCGTCGCGCAGATAGGCCAGGTCGTCGGCGGTCCGGCCCTGCCCCTCGACCTCGGCCGCCAGACCCAGCCACAGTTGGGTCTGGCCGATCAGGTCCAGCGCCACATTGGCCAGGGCGATGTCCTCCTCCAGCGCCGGCGCGTGGCCGCACCATTCGGACACACGATGGCCGAGGATCAGCGTGCTGTCGCCGAGGCGCAGCAGCGCCTCGAAGAACGCCTCCTGCCCGGCATCGGGCTGCGGCGCGGCGGGATGGTTCGGATGAGCTTCGGCCTTGCGCCGGGCCAGATCCGCCACCTCGGGCGTGTTCATGTCGGGCAGCGACGGCATCACATATGCCCCACTTCGTCGGGAATGTCGAAGAAGGTCGGATGGCGATAGACCTTGGAGTTCGACGGCTCGAACAGCGGCCCCTTGTCCGAGGGGCTGGAGGCGGTGATCTGCGCCGAGGGCACGACCCAGATCGACACGCCTTCGTTGCGGCGCGTATAGACGTCACGGGCGTTCATGATCGCCATTTCGGCGTCGGGCGCATGCAGGCTGCCGACATGGCGGTGGTTCAGCCCGTGCTGACCCCGGATGAAGATCTCCCAGAGCGGCCATTCCTTGGACATGGTTCTCTCCCTAAACTTGGTTGCGCGGCTGGCGCGTGTTCCTGGCGATGACGGGTTATTCGGCGGCCTGCGCCCGGCGGGCGGCGGCCTTCTCGGCATGGACGACCAGCGCGTCGCGGAACCAGGCGCCGTCCTCCCAGGCCTTGACGCGGGCGCCCAGCCGATCCTTGTTGCAGGGCCCGTTGCCGGCCAGAACGTCGTAGAACTCGGACCAGTCCGGCTCGCTGAAATCGTAGCCGCCCTTCTCCTCGTTCCATTTCAGGTCCGGGTCGGGCACGGTCAGGCCCAGATATTCCGCCTGCGGCACGGTCTGGTCGACGAATTTCTGCCGCAGCTCGTCATTGGTGTTCATCTTGATCTTCCACGCCATCGACTGCGCGGAATGCACCGAGTCCTTGTCGGACGGCCCGAACATCATCAGCGAGGGATACCACAGCCGGTTCAGCGCATCCTGCGCCATGCGCTTCTGCGCCGGCGTGCCCTGCGCCATCTTCATCATGATGGCGTAGCCCTGGCGCTGGTGGAAGCTCTCCTCCTTGCAGATGCGGATCATGGCGCGGGAATAGGGGCCGTAGCTGGTCCTTTGCAGCGGCACCTGGTTCATGATCGCCGCGCCATCGACCAGCCAGCCGACCGCGCCCATGTCGGCCCAGGTCAGCGTCGGATAGTTGAAGATCGAGGAATACTTCATCTTGCCGGCATGCAAGAGTTCCATCAGCTCGTCGCGGCTGACGCCCAACGTCTCGGCCGCCGAATAGAGATACAGCCCATGCCCGGCCTCGTCCTGCACCTTGGCCAGCAGGATCGCCTTGCGCTCCAGCGTGGGGGCGCGGGTGATCCAGTTGCCCTCGGGCAGCTGGCCGACGATCTCGCTATGCGCGTGCTGGCCGATCTGGCGGATCAGCGTCTTGCGATAGCCCTCGGGCATCCATTCCTTGGGCTCGATCTTTTCGCCGCGGTCGATGCGTTCCTGGAAGGCAAGCTCCTCGGGCGTCATCTCCTCACGGGACTTGCTGCCTTCGGATTTCACGAGCTGGGCATACATGGCTGGATCCTCCCCTGGATCAAACGCGTTCGATGATGATGGCGATCCCTTGTCCCACACCGATGCACATGGTGCAGAGCGCATAGCGCCCGCCGGTGCGATGCAACTGATACATCGCCGTCGTCACAAGCCGGGCCCCCGACATGCCAAGCGGATGGCCAAGCGCGATGGCGCCACCGTTCGGATTGACGTGGGCGGCGTCGTCGGGCAGGCCAAGATCGCGCAAGGTCGCCAGCGCCTGGCTGGCGAAGGCCTCGTTCAATTCTATCACATCCATCTGCTCGATGGTCAGTCCCGCGCGCGCCAGCACCTTTTTCGCCGCCGGCGCCGGGCCGATGCCCATGATGCGCGGCTCGACCCCCGCCGCCGCCATGGCGACGATGCGCGCCCTGGGCACCAAGCCGTGCCGCTTCGCGGCTTCGCCCGACAGGATCGCCAGCGCCGCGGCGCCGTCGTTCACCCCCGAGGCGTTGCCGGCGGTGACCGTCAGGTCGGGGCCGTTCACGCCCTTGAGCTTCGCCAGCGTTTCCGCCGTGGTGCCGGGGCGGGGATGCTCGTCGGTGTCGACGACGACGGGCTCGCCCTTCTTCTGCGGGATGGTGACGGGCACGATCTCGTCGGCAAAGACCCCTGCCGCCTGCGCCGCTTCCCAGCGGGCCTGCGACCGGGCGGCAAAAGCGTCCTGGTCGGCGCGGCTGACAGCGAAATCGGCGGCGACGTTGTCGGCGGTCTGCGGCATCGAATCGACGCCGAACCGCGCCTTCATCGCCGGGTTGACGAAACGCCAGCCGATGGTGGTGTCATAAACCGCGTTCGAGCGGGAAAACGCGCTTTCCGCCTTGGGCATCACGAAGGGGGCGCGGGTCATGCTCTCGACCCCGCCGGCGATGACGAAATCACAATCGCCCGCCTTGATCGCGCGGGCCGCCATGCCGACCGCATCCATGCCCGAGCCGCAAAGCCGGTTCACCGTGGTCGCCGGCACGCCGACCGGCAGCCCTGCCAGCAGCACCGCCATGCGGCCGACATTGCGGTTGTCCTCGCCGGCCTGGTTGGCGCAGCCATAGATCAGGTCGTCCACCGCCGACCAGTCCACGCCCGGATTGCGTTCCATCAGCGCCCTGAGCGGGATCGCCGCCAGATCGTCCGCCCGGACCGAGGCCAGCGCGCCGGCATAGCGCCCGATGGGTGTGCGCACCGCGTCGCAGATGAAGGCTTCCTGCATGCCTGTTCCCTTTGCCTTGGAAAACCGGCGATTCTCCCAATTCGCCGACCGATTGGTCAGCTTATAGCGCGAGAAACATTACACCGGAAGAAAAAATTGCGCCCATCTTGTGATGTTTTTGCGCGTCCGTAAAATTTTCTTTTCTTATCATGATATTGCATCATAGCATTCCATCCATCCGGTTGGCGCTTTCCGCCGTTCTGGCCGGCAGGAAGCCATCCACGCCCTCGAAGCGGCTGGCGATATGACGCTCGGCCGCCGGCGACAGGGCGGCATAGAGCCGGCGAAACAGGTCCCGCGCCGCGCCGCCGCGCCAGTCTGGCGGCAGCACGCGGGCCGGCAGGCGCGGATCGCGCAGCAACACCTTGCGATAGACCTCGACCAGCAACAGGCGCACCACCAGCGCCGTCTCGTCCGGCAACGCGCCACGCCGCGCCGGCTCCAGCACATCCCCGAAACGGCCCAGCATCTCGAGATAGCGGCCCTGCAGCGCCGACAGATCCCAGTAGCGCGCCAGTTCCGCAGCCGCCTCCGGGTCCCGGGCCTGAAAGACCACCGCGCCCTCGGGCGGTTCCTGGCCGCGATCGGGGCGGATGAAGACCGTGCCGCCCATGCGGCCCAGCCGCAGATGGCGGGCCTGATCCTCGGTCATCGCCGGGGCATGGATGATCTGCCAGCCCTCCGAAACCGGGTCGGGCGCATAGAGCAGCCGGGCCGCCTGGTCGAATTCCTTGCGGGCCGAGGCGTCCAGCCGGTAGTAGCTGCGCCGCCCGGCACGCTCGCCGCGCAGGCGATGGGCGGCGACCAGGCGCGAGACGGCGGTGCGCACCAGCGACTCGCTGATACCGACACGGGCGCAGATCTCGATCAGCGTGCCAGTCCACAGGACGCCGCCGCGCGGCACCACCACATCGCCATAGACGGTGACGATGAAGGAAGCCGAGCGCAGTTCCAGCCCCCGCAGGATGCCGGCCAGCAGATTGCCGTCGAACATGATCTCTCCGCCTGCGGACCCATCCGCGGCAATATATTACAAACAGCCGGCGGTATTCGCCAGTCGCGTGACATGTCAGGGCATCATCTGCGTCCGCTCGGCCATCAGCCATTCGACGAAGACCCGCCGGGCCTCGATGCGGTCGCTGTTCGGCGGCGCGGCGTCGGATCGGGTCAGGTAATAGTCGAACTGCTCCAGCACCGCGATATCCGACAGCCGCACCAGCCTGCCCTCGGCCAGGTCCGGCGCGACCATCGCCAACGAGCAGAGCGCCACCCCCTGCCCCGCCAGGGCGGCGGCGCGCAGCAGGTTGAAATCCTCGAAGATCGGCCCGGGCAGCGTTTCGGGCAGCGGCTGACCCGCCCGTCGCAGCCAGGTCTGCCACCCGGCCGGGTCCGCGTCATGCAGCAGGCCCAGGCCCAGCATCCGCTGCGGCGTCAGGCTCTCGACCGCCTCGCCATCCAGCAGCGCCGGGCTGCAGACCGGAACGCTGATCCCGCTCAGGAACGGTTCCGAGCGGAAGCCGGCGCCCATCGGCCGCGCGGCGGCAAAGGTGAACGCCAGGTCCACATCGCCGAAGTCGATCTCGTGGCCGTGATGGGCGTAGATGACGCGCAACTGCACTTCGGGATGCCTTTCGCGAAAGCGCGGCAGGCGCGGGATCAGCCAGCAGACCGCGACCGAGGGGATGGCAGCGACAACCAGAAAATCGGCGGCGGGCGCGTGGCGGGCCCGGCGGCAGGCCGCGTCGATGCCACCGAAGGCCAGCGTCAGGTCGCGGGCCAGGGCCTGGGCATGGGGCAGCAGCCGCGGCACCCGGCCGCTGCGGTCGAACAGCGACGCGCCCAACCATTCCTCCAGATGCCGGATCTGGTGGCTGACCGCCGGCTGGGTCACGAAAAGCGCCTCGGAGGCGGCGCGGAAGCTGCCGAGCCGCGCCACCGCCTCGAAGGCGCGCAGGGCGTTCAGAGGGGCGGTCGTCATGGTGCCTCGGATAAGAATTTCTAATCGGTTTGATTATAAATGGTCTTTTGACGCAGGGCAAATGCGACGGCAATCTGAACGAAACCTAACTGGGAGACCATAGATGACCGAACGCGAAAGACTGCAGAACTATGTCGGCAACGGGCGGAAGGCGCAGCCGACCTTCTCGGCAGCCGAGATGCAGCGCCGCCTGGACGCAATCCGGGCGCATATGGCACAGGCCGGCATCGACGCGGCGCTGTTCACCTCGTATCACAACATCAACTATTACGCGGACTTCCTGTATTGCCAGTTCGGCCGCCGCTACGGCTTCCTGGTCGACCATGACAAGGCGACCTCGATCAGCGCCGGCATCGACGGCGGCCAGCCCTGGCGGCGCACCTTCGGCGGCAACCTTACCTATACCGACTGGCAGAAGGACAATTACTTCCACGCCATCCGCCAGCTGGTCGGCGCCGCCAAGCGCATCGGCATCGAGTTCGACCATGTGAACATCGACCTGCTGAAGCTGCTGAAGGCGGAGTTTCCCGGCGTCGAGTTCGTCGACATCGCCGCCCCCGCCATGCGGCTGCGCATGGTCAAGTCGGCCGAAGAGATCGCCCATATCACCGAGATGGCCCGCATCGCCGATGTCGGCGGCGCCGCCTGCGTCGAGGCGACGGCGGTGGGGGTGCCCGAGCACGAGGTGGCGCTGCATTCCACCGCCGCCATGGTGCGCGAGATCGCCAGAACCTGGCCGCATGCCGAACTGCTGGACACCTGGACCTGGTTCCAGTCGGGCATCAACACCGACGGCGCCCACAACCCCGTCACCTCGCGCCGGATCGAGGCCGGCGACATCCTGTCGCTGAACTGCTTCCCGATGGTTGCCGGCTATTATGTCGCGCTGGAGCGCACGCTGTTCGCCGAACATGCCAGCGACGAGCATATCCGGCTGTGGGAGTTCAACTGCAAGGTCCATGACCGCGGCAAGGAACTGCTTGTGCCGGGCAAGAAATGCTCGGAGATCGCCGCAGAACTGAACGAGATGTATGCGGCCGAGAACCTGCTGCAATACCGCAGCTTCGGCTATGGCCACAGCTTCGGCGTGCTCTGCCACTATTACGGCCGCGAGGCCGGGCTGGAACTGCGCGAGGATTGCGACACCGTTCTGGAGCCCGGCATGGTGGTCTCGATGGAGCCGATGATCACCATCCCCGAGGACATGCCCGGGGCCGGCGGCTACCGCGAACACGACATCCTGGTGATCGAGGAGGCCGGCAACCGCAACATCACCGGCTTCCCCTACGGCCCCGAGCATCTGATCGTGACGGGCAAGGCCAAGGCAGCCTGATCCCCCAGCGGCCCGCCGGCATCCGCCAGGCGGGCCGCTTCGCATCATGCGCGCCGGCAGGAGGGGCCGGCACAAAATCCCAAGGGAGGAAAATCATGTCACATTCCGTGGCCGCGCCAGCGGCCGCCCGGACCGATGATGCCGACGGCTCGCAGACCGTGCTGAAAAAGGTCTTGGGCGCCAGCTTCATCGGCAATTTCGTCGAATGGTTCGACTATGCGTCCTATGGCTATTTCGCGACGGTGATCGCCGCCGCCTTCTTTCCCGACATCGCGCCGGGCAGCGCCCTGCTGGCCACCTATGCGGTTTTCGCCATTTCCTTCGTGATCCGGCCGCTGGGCGGCATCATCTGGGGCGCGATCGGCGACCGGGTCGGCCGGCGCACGGCGCTGTCCTGGTCGATCCTGATCATGTCGGGGGCCACCACGGTCATCGCGCTGCTGCCCGATTACCACCAGATCGGCATCGCCGCGCCGATCCTGCTGCTGCTGGTGCGCATGGTCCAGGGCTTCTCGGCCTCGGGCGAATATGCCGGGGCGACCTCGTTCATTGCCGAATATGCGCCGACGCATCGCCGCGGGCTGTATACCAGCATCGTGCCCGCCTCGACCGCGGCGGGGCTTCTGGCCGGGTCGCTGATGTCGGCGGCGCTGTTCTGGCTGCTGAACGAGGCGCAGATGCAGGCCTATGGCTGGCGCCTGCCCTTCCTGCTGGCGCTGCCGCTGGGGCTGGTCGGGCTCTATATCCGGCTGCGGCTCGAGGATACGCCCAGGTTCCGCGAACTGGAACAGGCGCATCACCTCGAGCGCACGCCGATCCGCGAGCTGTTCGGCAACCACGGCCGACAGATCGCCATCGCCTTCGGCGCCACCTGCCTGAACGCCGTGGGCTTCTATCTGATCCTCAGCTATATGCCGACCTATCTTTCGACCGAGATGGGCATGGGGCATACGGAATCCTTCATCGCCGCCAGCCTGTCGCTTGCCGTCTACATCTTCCTGATCTTCCTGATGGGCCAGCTTTCCGACCGCTTCGGCCGCAAGACGGCGCTGATCACCGCCTCGGTGCTGTTCATCCTGCTGACGGTGCCGCTGTTCCGGATGCTCGACGGCGCGGGCTTCGTCACCATCGTGCTGATCCAGATCGCCTTCGGCGCGCTGCTGACCATCAACGACGGCACGCTGCCCTGCTTCCTGTCCGAGATCTTCCCGACCCGCGTGCGCTATTCCGGCTTCGCCTTCAGCTTCAACGCCGCCAATGCGCTGTTCGGCGGCACGGCGCCCTTCGTGGCGACCTGGCTGATCGGCGCCACCGGCAGCAAGCTGGCCCCGGCATGGTACCTGGTCGGCGCCGCCGGGCTGGCGCTGATCGCCATGCTGCTGGCCCGCGAAACCGCCGGCAAGCCGCTGGAAGACTGACCGGCGGCCTCCCGTTTTTTTCAGACCAGGCCGGGCCGCAAAGCCCGGCCTTTTCCTGCGGCCGGCCATGGCGGATTCACCGCGTATCCCGCTATTGCATATCTTCGCATAAGCGAATATATGGGGGGAGGAAATTCCAGATCCCGCGATCATATCAAGAGGTTTTCCCATGACCACGGCCCCGGAAGTGACAGGGTTCTACGAGGCGCGCACCGGATCGGTGCAATATGTCGTGGCCGATCCCCAGACGAAGCAATGCGCGATCATCGATCCGGTGCTGGATTACGACGAGAAATCCGGCGCCACGGCGACGATCCAGGCCGACCGGATCCTGCGGTTCGTCGCCGAAAGGGGCTACGAGGTGCAGTGGATTCTGGACACCCATCCCCATGCCGACCATTTCTCGGCCGCCGATTACCTCAAGCGCCGGACCGGCGCCCCGACCGCCATCGGCGAGAAGGTGACCGAGGTGCAGAAGCTGTGGAAAGGCTATTACCACTGGCCGGACTTTCCCGCCGACGGCTCGCAATGGGACAGGCTCTTCGCCGAGGGCGAGCGGTTCAGCGTCGGCAAGATCCCCGCGCATGTGATGTTCTCGCCCGGCCATACGCTGGCCTCGATCACCTATGTCATCGGCGACGCGGCCTTCGTGCATGACACGCTGTTCATGCCCGACAGCGGCACCGCGCGGGCCGATTTTCCCGGCGGCGATGCGCATGTGCTGTGGCGCTCGGTCCAGGCCATCCTGGCCCTGCCGGACGAGACCCGGATCTTCACCGGCCACGACTATTGCCAGGGCGGACGCGAGCCGCGCTGGGAATCCACCGTGGCCGAGCAGAAGCGCAAGAACCCGCATGTCGCCGGCATGGACGAGGCCCGCTTCGTCGCCCTGCGCGAGGCGCGGGACAAGACCCTACCCATGCCCAAGCTGATCCTGCACGCGCTGCAGGTCAATGCCAATGCCGGCCGCCTTCCCGAGCCCGAGGCGAACGGCCGCCGCTATCTCAAGATTCCGCTGGACCTGCTGCAGGCGGCCTGGGATTGAACCAAGGGAGAGTAACGATGAAAGCCAATGTCGGAAGCATCGACCGTTCGCTGCGGCTGGTTTTGGGTATACTGCTGATCCTGCTGCCTTTCCTGGCCGGGCTGGCTGGCTTCGGGAAATGGCTCAGCCTGGCGGTCGGCGCGGCGCTGGTCGTCACCGCGCTGGCCCGCACCTGCCCGGCCTATGCGCTGTTCGGCCTCAGCACCTGCGGCCGCAAATGACCGTGTTCACCCCTCTGCAATCCGCCCTTGGCGGGGCACTGATCGGGCTGGCAGCCGTGCTGCTGATGGCGCTGATCGGCCGGGTCGCGGGCATGACCGGCATCATCGCCGGTCTGCTGCCCGGCGGCGGGGATCAAGGCCGGCAGGGCCGCGGCTGGCGCGCCGCCTTCCTGCTGGGCGCGGTCGCCGCACCGGCGCTGATGCTGGCGCTTGGCGCGCCGGTGCCCTTCGACAGCCCGGTGCCGCGGCCGCTGCTGGTGCTGGGCGGCCTGATGGTCGGGATCGGCGTGACCTATGGCGGCGGCTGCACCTCGGGGCACGGGGTCTGCGGCAATGCGCGGTTGTCGCCCCGTTCGCTGGTGGCGACGCTGACCTTCATGCTGACCGCCTTCGCCACGGTCTACGTCATCCGCCATGTGATCGGAGGATTCTGAGATGCCGGTTCTCGCCGCCCTGCTGGCCGGGCTGATCTTTGGTGCCGGCATCGCGCTGTCCGGCATGATCAACCCGGCCAAGGTGCTGAATTTCTTCGACCTCGCGGGGGCCTGGGATCCGTCGCTGGGCTTGGTCATGGCCGGGGCGCTGGCTGTGACCTTCGTCGGCTACCGCCTGGTGCTGAACCGCCGGCAGCCGCTGCTTGCGCCGCGGTTCCACCTGCCGACGCGGCGGGATCTCGATCCGGCGCTGATTGGCGGCTCGGCGCTGTTCGGCATCGGCTGGGGCATCGCCGGCTTCTGCCCCGGAGGCGCGGTTCCCGCGCTTGGTCTCGGCCAGCCCGACGCGGCGATCTTCGTCATCGCGATGGGGGCCGGCATCGCCGTGACGCGCTGGCTGCGCTCATGATGCCCAGCCATCGCCTGTTGCCGCTGCACTGGACGCGCGGCTATGACGGCGCGACGCTGCGCGCCGACCTGCTGGCCGCGGCGATCGTGACGATCATGCTGATCCCGCAAAGCCTCGCCTATGCGATGCTTGCCAACCTGCCGCCCGAGGTCGGGCTCTACGCCTCGATCCTGCCGCTGGTGGCCTATGCCGTCTTCGGCACCTCGCGGGTGCTGGCTGTGGGACCGGTGGCGGTGGTGTCGCTGATGACCGCTTCGGCCATCGGGCCGGTGGTTGCCCAGGGGCTGGCAAATCCGCTGGTCGCCGCCGCCGGGCTGGCGCTGCTTTCGGGCGCCATGCTGGTCGTCGCAGGCATCCTCCGGCTGGGCTTCCTGGCGAATTTCCTGAGCCATCCGGTGATTTCCGGCTTCATCACCGCCTCGGGCATCCTGATCGCCGCCGGGCAGGTCAGGCATATTCTCGGCATCGAAGCCGCAGGCGCCACGCTGGTCGAGATCGTCCCGGCGCTTGCCGCGCAGATCGGCCGCACCAATCCTTGGACGCTGGCCATCGGGCTTGGCGCGCTGGCCTTTCTCTGGGCCGCGCGACTTTGGGCGCGGTCCGGCCTGACAGGCGCCGGCCTGCCCGGCTGGCTGGCCGACATGCTGGCCCGCGCGGCACCCATCCTTGCCATCGCCGTCTCGATCCTGCTGGTCCGGGCGCTGGACCTGGATGAACGGGGCGTCGCGCTGGTCGGCGCGATCCCGCAGGGACTGCCCCGGCCCGGCCTGCCCGTACTGCCCCCCGAGCTGCTGCCGGCACTGGCCCCGGCGGCGCTGCTGATCTCGGTGGTGGGCTTCGTCGAGTCGGTCTCGGTCGGGCAGACCCTGGCGGCGCGGCGGCGCGAGCGCATCGCCCCGGACCAGGAGCTGATCGGCCTTGGCGCCGCCAATATCGCCGCCGGGCTGTCCGGCGGCTATCCGGTCACCGGCGGCTTCGCCCGCTCGGTGGTGAACCATGACGCGGGGGCGCAGACCCCGGCGGCGGGCGCCTTTACCGCCATCGGCATCGCGCTGGCGGCACTGTTCCTGACCCCGCAACTTGCCGACCTGCCGCAGGCCGTGCTGGCCGCGACGATCATCCTGGCGGTTCTGTCGCTGGTCGATCTGCGCGCCCTGGCCCGCGTGCTGGCCTATTCGCCACGCGATTTCCTGGCCATGGCGGCGACGATCCTGGTCACGCTGCTGGTGGGGGTCGAACAGGGCATCAGCGCCGGGGTGATCCTGTCGCTGGTCATGCAGCTTTACCGCAGCGCGCGCCCGCATTCGGCGGTGGTCGGCCAGGTGCCGGGGACCGAGCATTTCCGCAATGTCGACCGCCACGAGGTCATCACCTGGCCCGAGATCCTGTCGCTGCGCGTCGATGAAAGCCTGTATTTCGCCAATTCGCGTTTTCTCGAAGACCGCATCGCCGCGCTGGTGGCCGAGCACCCGCAGGTCCGCCATGTGGTGCTGATGTGCCCGGCGGTGAACGACATCGACGCCAGCGCGCTGGAAAGCCTGGCGGAAATCAACCGCCGGCTGGCCGAGGGCGGGATCAAGCTGCACCTGTCCGAGGTCAAGGGGCCGGTGATGGACCGGCTGCAGCGCTGCGACTTCCTGCGCCACCTGTCGGGGCGGGTTTTCCTGAGCCAGCACGAGGCGATCCGCACCCTGCGCGGCACCGGTGATCAGGCGGCGCAGAAACTTTCGTAAAGCACCGCCATGACGCGGCGGGCGGGTTGGCTGTCGATGCGATACCAGATCACCTGCCCCTCGCGCCGGCCCGAGATGATCCGGTCGCGCCGAAGCAGCGCCAGGTGTTGCGACACCGTGGAGTCGCGGATGCCAAGGAATCCGGCCAGCTGGCCCACCGATTTCTCGCCCGAGCTCAGCGCGCAAAGGATCATCAGCCGGTGCTGATTGCCCAAAGATTTCAAGAACTCGCTGGCCTCGCCTGCGGCGCTCCGCATGGCTTCTGGGTCGATCCGGCCGGGCTCGGGAAGAGTTTCGTTTACCATTCTTGCATACCTACAAGAATATGAATATATCGTCAAGACAAAGCATCGGAGGTGGGCCATGCCCGGTACCGACAGCCTGATCGTCTGCCCCGCCTGCGGGGCGCTGAACCGCCTGCCGTCGGGACACGACCCGCGCGCCGGCCGTTGCGGCAAATGCCGGCTGCCGCTGTTCTCCGGCCAGCCCGCCGATGTGGGCGGGCAGATGTTCGCACGCCAGATCGGCCGCAACTCGATTCCGGTGCTCGTCGATGTCTGGGCGCCCTGGTGCGGCCCCTGCCGGATGATGGCGCCGCAATTCGCCCGCGCGGCCGGGATGCTGGAGCCGGAGGTCCGGCTGATCAAGCTGAATTCCGAGGCCGAACCGCAGACCGCCGCCGGTTTGGGCATCCGCGGCATCCCGACGCTGCTGCTCTATCGCGGCGGGCAGGAGATCGGCCGGCAATCGGGCGCCATGGATGCGGCGGCCATCGTCGGCTGGACGCGCGGGCAGCTTGGCCGCTAGCCCGGTTGTCCGCCGGACCCGGTCGGCTATGCTGGTCCCCAAGGTCGCAGAAACGCTGCAAGGAGGCGGACGAGATGGGTCAACTGGTCGATGGCGTCTGGCACGACGCATGGTATGACACCGCCAGCGCGGGCGGGCGCTTCCAGAGCAGCGTCACCGCCTATCGCAACTGGATCACACCCGACGGCAGCCCCGGCCCCAGCGGCGAAGGCGGCTTCGCGGCCGAGAGCGGGCGCTATCATCTCTATGTCTCCTATGCCTGCCCATGGGCGCATCGCACGCTGATCTATCGGGCGCTGAAGGGGCTGGTTCCGCATGTCGACATCTCGGTCGTGCATCCCGACATGCTGTCGGACGGCTGGACTTTCGCCGCCGATTTCCCCGGCACCACCGGCGATCGGCTGTTCGGCCTGCGCTTCCTGCGCGAGCTTTATCTGAAGGTGGATCCCAGCGCCTCGGGCCGGGTGACGGTGCCGGTGCTTTGGGACACGGCCCGCGATACCATCGTCAGCAACGAAAGCGCCGAAATCATCCGCATGTTCAACACGGCCTTCGACGGGATCACCGGCAACCGCGACGATTATTGCCCGCCCGACCTGCTGGAGCAAATCGACGCCATGAACGAACGGATCTACGACCGCGTGAACAACGGCGTCTACAAGGCGGGCTTCGCCACCTCGCAAGCGGCCTATGACGAGGCGGTCCACCCCCTGTTCGAGACGCTGGACTGGCTCGAGGCGCATCTGGCGCAGAACCGCTATCTTTGCGGCGACCGGGTGACCGAGGCGGACTGGCGGCTGTTCACCACCATGGCGCGCTTCGATCCGGTCTATCACACGCATTTCAAGTGCAACCGCGCCTGGCTGCGCGAATACCCGAATCTCTGGGGCTGGACGCGCGCGCTTTACCAATGGCCAGGGGTGGCCGCGACGGTGCATTTCGACCATATCGTGCGGCATTACCATTACAGCCACGCCACGATAAACCCCAGCCGGATCATCCCGATCAATCCGCTGATCGACTGGACCGAGCCGCACGGCCGCGGCTGACGCGCCGCGTCGCGGAACTTTCCTAGGGTTTCGCTCTGGATTGACTTTGCCGATTTCCGCCTTAATGAGTCGGGAAACCGGCCCACCCGGGTCGAAGAACCTGCCGCGATGCCCGCCCGACTGGCTGCGCCCGACGCCAGCCGGACCCGCACCACGACATAGCTGGGGAAAGGCCGATGCTCGCTCCGTTTCTTATCATGCTGCGCGAAGGGCTGGAAGCCGCACTGATCGTCGGCATCATCGCAAGCTACCTGAGCCAGACCGGCCGCCGCGCCTGGCTGCCGGCGATCTGGGTCGGCGTCCTGCTGGCGGTGGCGTTGTCGCTTTTCGCCGGGGCGGCGATCCAGATCCTGGCCAACGGCTTCCCGCAGAGGATGCAGGAGTTGTTCGAGGCGGTGATCGGCCTGGTCGCCGTCGCGGTGCTGACCGGCATGGTGTTCTGGATGCGCCGCGCCGCACGCTCGATCAAGGCCGCGCTGCATGCCGACATCGACGAGGCGCTGTCGCACAAGGGCAGCGCAGGCACCTGGGCGCTGATCGGGATGGTCTTCCTGGCGGTGGCGCGCGAAGGGCTGGAATCGGTGTTTTTCCTGCTGGCGATCTTCCAGCAAAGCCAGGACGGCGCGGCCCCCATCGGCGCGGCCCTGGGCGTGATCGCGGCCATCGTCGCGGGCTGGGGCTTTTACGCCGGGGCGCTGCGGCTGGACCTGCGCCGGTTCTTCCGCTGGACCGGCATCTTCATCCTGCTGGTCGCGGCCGGCCTGCTGGCAGGCTCGGTCAAGGCGCTGCACGAGGCGGGGCTGTGGAACGGGCTGCAGGAGCGGATCTATGACCTGAGCCGGATCCTGCCCGAAACCGGCCCGCTCGGAACCGTCCTTTCGGGCCTGCTGGGCTATCGCGAGGCGCCGACCTTGGGCGAAGCGCTGGTCTGGGGCATTTTCCTGGCCGTGACGCTGACGCTTTTTCTCAGGCCGCATTCCGGTGCCCTGCCGGTGCGGCCGCAAACCGCGGGACGCAAATGACTTCACCATCGAATGGCCTCTACCTGGCGATCGCGGGGGCGGCGGTGCTGGTCGCGGCGGGCGGCGTCGCCTTCTGGTATGCGACGCAGCAGACCGCCGGCAGCCAGACGGCTGCCGACCAGCTGGTGACCGTCAATGCCACCACCTGTGAGCCGAACGCCATCACCGTCCCCGGCGGCCGGCGCAGCTTCGAGATCGTGAACGCCAGCGACCGCCCCATCGAATGGGAGATCCTGGACGGCGTCATGGTGGTGGCCGAGCGCGAGAACATCGCCCCGGGCTTTCGCGCCACGCTGGAGGTGCAGCTGCGGCCCGGCGACTATGCGATCACCTGCGGGCTTCTGTCGAACCCGCGCGGCACGCTCAGCGTAACTCCATCGGACGAGGCCGCCGTCGCCGCCTCGGAGGTCACGCTGCGCAAGTTCCTGGGCCCGCTGTCGGAATATCGCGTCTACCTGGTTATGCAGGGCAATGCCGCGGTCAAGGCGGCCGAGACCCTGCGCGAGGCCATCGCCTCGGGCGATCTCGAGGCCGCCCGGACGGCCTGGCGCGACGCCCGCCTGCCCTATCGCCGCATCGAGCCGCTGGCCTATCGCTTCTCGGACCTCGAGGAGCGTATCGACCCGCGCGCCGCCTATCTGGAAAAGCGCGAGCAGGATCCGGGCTTCACCGGCTATCACCGCCTCGAATACGGGCTTTTCGCCCGGAACAGCACCGAGGGCTTGCAGCCCTTTGCCGATGCGCTGGTCGCGGATCTGAAGGAACTCGCCGGGCGGCTGAAGCAGGCGCCGCTGGACCCCGGCCTGCTGATCGAGATGCCGGCCGAAAGCGCCCTGCAGCTTGCCCAGGCACAGGTGCCCAAGGGCGAGAACCTTTATGCCGGCAACGACCTGCAGGATCTTTCCGCCGGGCTGGAGGGCATCGCCAAGCTTTCCGACCTGCTGCGCCAGGTCGTGGCAGGCGTCGATCCGGCGCTGGACACGGTGATCGGCCAGGATCTGGAAGCGGCGCAGGCGCAGATGCAAGCCACCGTCGCCCAGGGCCATGCGACCTATGGCGATGTGCCCAGGGCCGAGCGCGAAAAGCTGTCGGCCACCCTGACGCAGCTGTCGGAATCGCTGCGCAAGCTGCAACCGGCCATCGGGAAGAACTGAGATGCAGGACCAGACCCCCCGCTCGATCTTTCGCCGCAACCTGCTGAAGGGGCTCGGGATCGGCGGGGCGCTCGGCGCCCTTGGCGCCCTGCCGCTGCGCGCCCAGGACGGCGGTCCCGCCAACACCATCCCCAATGTCGACGACGCGCCCAAGGCCCATGCGGAAACCGCGGCACAGCAGGTGCCCTTCCACGGCCCGCATCAGGCCGGCATCACCACGCCCCGGCCGGCCAACGGCATTTTCGCGGCCTTCGACGTGGTGGTCGCCTCGCTCGAGGATTTCGAGCGCATGATGCGGTTGCTGACCCAGCGCGCGGAATTCCTGGCCGCGGGCGGGCTGATCGCCGCGCGCGACCCCAAGCTGCCGCCTGCCGATTCCGGCCTGCTGGGGCCGGTGATCTCGCCCGACAACCTGACCATCACCGTCGGCCTTGGCGATTCTCTGTTCGAAAGGCATGACTGGCTGGCCGGGCTGAAGCCGGCCCGCCTGCAGCGCATGACGCAATTCCCCAACGATGCGCTGGACCCCGAGATCTGCCACGGCGATCTGTCCATCCAGCTCTGCGCCAACCTGCAGGACACCTGCATCTATGCGCTGCGCGACATCGTGAAGAACCTGTCGGAATTCCTGGTGCTGCGCTGGATGATCGAGGGCTTCGTGCCGCCGGTCCTGCCCGCCACTGACGGCTCGACCCCCAGCGCCCGCAACTTCCTGGGCTTCCGCGACGGCTCGGCCAATCCCGATGCGAACGACGCGGCGCTGATGGATCGCCTGGTCTGGACCCGCGGCCCGGACGAGCCGGACTGGGCGCATGGCGGCAGTTATCAGGCGGTGCGGGTGATCCGCAATTTCGTCGAACGCTGGGACCGCACGCCGCTTTCGGAACAGGAGCGCATCTTCGGCCGCACCAAGATCAGCGGCGCCCCGCTCGACGCGCCCGGGGCGACCGAACATGACGCCCCGAATTACGCCGCTGACCCCGAAGGCATGGTGATCCCGCCGGATTCGCATATCCGGCTGGCCAATCCGCGCGACCCGGCCAGCGACCGGAACCTGATCCTGCGCCGGCCCTTCAACTATTCCCGCGGCGCGCTGAAGAACGGCCAGCTCGACCAGGGTCTGCTGTTTATCTGCTACCAAGCCGATCTCGAGGCCGGCTTCATCGCCGTGCAGAACCGGCTGAACGGCGAACCGCTCGAGGAATATATCAAGCCGGTGGGGGGCGGTTACTTCTTCGCCCTGCCCGGCATCGGACCGGGGGACTACCTCGGCTCGTCCCTTGTCACCGCAGCCAGGCGGAGCTGATCCGCCAAGCCGACATTCTGCACCAATGGGGAGTTTTGGAACCATGACCGGAAAACATCTCGGAACGACGGCGCTGGCGCTGGCCATGGCGGGCTGGGGGACGCTGGCGCTTGCCGCCGATCCGTCGCTGGAGCTGGTCGAGCCGCTGGCCGAATACAAGATCTATGTCGCCGAGAACACCGCCAAGCTGGTCGAGGACACCAAACTCTTCACCGACGCGATCAAGGCGGGCAAGGTCGATGAGGCCAAGGCGCTCTTCGCCCCCACCCGCACCAGCTATGAAAAGATCGAGCCGATCGCCGAGCTGTTCTCGGACCTGGACGTGTCGATCGACGCCCGCGCCGACGATTATGAGAAGGCCGAGGCGGACGAGGCCTTCACTGGCTTCCACCGCATCGAATACGGTCTGTGGGAGAAGGGCTCGACCGAGGGGCTGGAGCAATATGCCGACAAGCTGCTGGCCGACGTGACCGAGCTCAACGACCGCATCACCGGCCTGACCTTCCCGCCCGAGGTGGTGGTGGGCGGCGCCGCCGTGCTGATGGAGGAGGTCGCCGCGACCAAGATCTCGGGCGAGGAGGACCGCTATTCGCATGTCGACCTGTGGGACTTCGACGCGAATTTCGAGGGCGCGCAAAAGATCTATGAGCTGCTGCGCCCGTTGATCGCCGACAGCGACGCCGATTTCGTGGCCAAGGTCGACGGCAATTTCAAGGCCGTGAACGAGGTGCTGGTGAAGTACCAGGCCCAGGAGGGCGGCTACGTGTCCTACGAGGAGCTTTCGGACGAGGACCGCAACCTGCTCTCGGCCAAGGTCAACACGCTGGCCGAGGATCTTGCGACACTGCGCGGCAAGCTGGGTCTGGGCTGAGGGATCACGGGGCGGCCGGGAATCGGCCGTCCGCTGCATCCGGCGCCCGCCTATGGTTCGGGACGGTGATCCGGCAATGAAAAGCCAGTGTTTTCAGAGCGCAAGGCGGATGTGACGAAATTTTGGCGATGGGGGTGTTTTTTCCGCTTGCACCTGTCGGCACGCCCTCCTATACGACGCCTCACACGGGCGCCGGAGACGCCGCCCGGACCTCCGGTGGGGCCATAGCTCAGTTGGTAGAGCGCTTGAATGGCATTCAAGAGGTCAGGGGTTCGACTCCCCTTGGCTCCACCAATTCACAAGTGGCAAGTGCCAGATAGATCTTCCATTAATGACAGCGGATTATCCATTTGTTGGAGAATATGCGTCTGTGAAGAAAACCGAAGCCGGTGGAGCGCGCTCTGCTGGCTTTTTTGTTTTTCCGGCCCTCAAGGATACTCGCGGCGCTCAGCCGCGAGTCGCTCATGCGAAGCGGCTAGAGGTGAAGGCCGCTTTCGGCCCATTGCTGCCCTTCGCAGGTGGCGCGATGCCGCAGCGCAGCTTCACCGAACCGGAAGTTCGCCGGGGCTAGAAGCCACAGGCATTATGCGACATCATTGAACCGTGGTTTCGGGTGAGGGATGACCGCTCGGACGAGGGAGCGCTGCGCGGACTTTCGGCGATGGCTTCTGTTCTTGCTAAATGCCTATGTGAATCGGACGGTTCTCATGATTCTCAGAATATCACATGGGTGCTTGAGTAATCTATCTGCACGCCCAAATTGAGAGAGTGGATTGCGGGGACAAGAACATGATAACGGAAACGAATATTCGGCAATGGGCAGATCGCATTGAAGCGCGTTCCCTGCTGCCTGTACTTGTTCGACGCCTGATCCGTGAAACCACTCCGGGTCTGAAGTCGCTTCGCTTTCCCGGCAATGATGCAATCGCCCTCCATGGCGTTGATGGTGAGGCAGTGAGTGAGACCTCAACCCCGTGGGTGCCGGCTGGAAAGTCGCTATGGGAAATGGGCTGCGATCAATCTCCCTCCACAAAGGCTAACGCCGACTATGATAAGAGGGTCGAAGAATTCGATGCCAAAATCCGAAAGGATACAGCATTTGTCTTTGTGACCCCAAGACGTTGGGCTAGCAAAGAGGATTGGCTGACTGCTCGCCGCGCGAGCGGGGACTGGGCTGAAGTCCATGTTTGGGACGTCGTGGAATCGAAACATGGCTGGAAGAGGCTCCTGGGACACGCATCTGGCTGGCAGAACGGCTTGGACTGAGCCATCCTGGATTAATTTCGCCTGAGGACTGGTACAGAGGCTGGGCGAGCGCGTCGACCCCAAGCATACCGGCCAGATTGGTGGCGGAACGACGGGGCGGTAAGAGCGAAACGTACCAGAATATGCTCCGAGATGGCGGTCGGACAATTCCTATCATCTCGGATAGCCGACAGGAAGCAGTGGCCTTTTCAATTGCGGCTCTGATTCAGGCCGATGCCTATGACCTTCTGGACCGAATGGTGGTCGTGACCTCATCGGATGCGGTGCCAGGTGCTGGGACAGGCCAGAAACCGATCCTTGTACTGGATCTTCCCCAAGACCTAGAGCCTGCATTAGGCGATAGAAATCGCTTCCAGATTATTCGCCCTATGTCGAAAGGCCAGCTAGCCACGCGTGAGCAGCTTGAACTGCCGCATGTTGGGGCAGAAACCTTCAGGGAGGCCCTCGAAGAAGTGGGGCTTTCAAGAGATGAAGCGCAGCGTCGAGCGCTGGAGGTTGGACATTCGGTCACAGTGCTGCGCCGACGCCTGTCAGATGACCCCGCCGTACGTAACCCCTCATGGGCACGGAACACGGCCACAGCAAGGCAGCTGATCCCGCATGCGTTGGTGGGAGGATGGATACAGGACGAACGTTTCGATGATCCGGCTATGGTCGCGCTTCTTGCAGGAGCATCCGAGGACGAGGTGTTGGGCGCTGTCAGGTATCTGTCGCGCGGCGAGGATGCACCGCTTGCTCAGATAGGAAATGTGACTGTTATGGTATCACAGCTCGATGCCCTTTTTGCCGTCGGGCCTTATATCGAGCCAGGCGATCTCGACAATTTCCTCCTTTTGACGGCGGACGCGCTTGGTGAAAGGGATCCGAAGCTTGACCTCCCTGAAAATGAATGGTGGTGCGCCAATATTCACGGCAAGATCCGCTCTCACTCGGGCGCCCTGCTTTCCGGCATGGGAGACACCTTGGGCATCCTTTCGACATATGGCGATGTCATCTGCGGACACCGTCTCGGAATTGACTTGCCTTCGCGTATAGATCGCCTTGTCCGAAATTTGCTGTCGGATATGACACCAGATGCTTGGGTAAGTATCCGTCCCCATCTGCGGGCATTGGCGGAAGCTTCGCCAGCAGCCTTTCTCGATTGTGTGGAGGCAGACTTAAACAGTGATAACCCACCTGTTTCCAGCCTCATACGCTGTGTCGGAGACGCAGGTATCTCGCAAGAGTGCCTTCGCACAGAATTGCTATGGGCACTTGAAGCGCTTGCGTGGTCTCCAATTCACTTCGCTCGAGTGGCAGAGATCGTATTTCGCCTCTGCGCCTACCCAATAAACGACAACTATTCCAACAGTCCCGCGAATACCGCTTCGGCGCTTTTCCGGGACTGGGTACCTTCGACAACCGTCGGTGTTGCCGAGAGGATGAATGTTCTGCGCAGACTATCTGCAACCTATCGGTTGCCCGCAATTGAGGCCTGTAAGTCCCTGATCGCCTCAGGTCCTAAGTTTGCGACCCGGACTGCGATGCCGCGTTGGCTTAAAGTTGAAGGCGACTATGAAGCTGTCACAAATCTTGACTGCTGGAATGCACGTCGGGCCGCCAGTCAATTGCTTCTCGACCTTGCACCGCTCAATGACGCTGAGTTGACGGCGGTCATTGATGCGTATGACGGCCTTCATCCTGATGATCTTGGACGCCTTGGGGCAGAGATCGAGCGATGGGCCAAGGAGGCATCCGATGTGGCGAAGGGTTCCCTGGCCAAGCGCATTCGCACCGAGCGAGGGCAGCTAGGCCGTCGGCTTCAGAAGCCAGATCAGGGCGATCACGATAGAGATGGGGCAGACGAACATCTTGCTTTGCTTGACCGCATGCTCGACCATTTGCGCCCGGTCGACGCCCGTCAGCGCCATTTGTGGCTATTTGAGCAGGAATATCTAGGCTGGTCTGCGTTGGGCCATGACGAAACCAACGAATTGGATTGGCGCAAGCGAGACGAACTCACGCAAAAGCTGCGCCGTGAGGCCGTCGAAGAAATCGAGCGCATACACGGCGAAGATGGTGTTTACGAATTTGCGCTGAATCTCGCTCATCCACAAATCGCAGCGCGGATTCTGGCTGGCGAGGAAGCTCCGCGAGAGCAGGCCGTCCGTTGGGCCACCCGAGCACTGACCAACACCGACTCAGGCGGCAAAGCAGAGCTTTTTTTGATGCAGGCACTGTTCATTCGCGATGAAGACAAAATCGCAGATCTAGTAGGAGAGATGCAGGATCGGGGATTGCTTGAAAGTGAAGCTGGTCGGTATCGCCTCGGCAGATGCCTGCCGAATATGAAAAGTGGCTGGCAACTGGCCGAACGGATTGGTGGTGAAGTTCAGAGCGCGTACTGGGAAAAAGCCAACATCCAGATATTCCGCGATGACGACGCAGGCGACGCGGATTTTTTAGTGAAACGTCTGCTGGAAGCATCCCGTCCAAAATCCGCATATGCCGCAGCTTGTTTCGAGCCCAGAAAAATAGCAGCCAAGCTCTGGATCGAGATACTTCATTGTATCGCGCGCGGCGATGAGCCAGAAGGAACTTTGCCGGACCGTTGGCACCTCGTGCAGATCCTGCAGTATCTTGATGCATCGCAGGATGTCACCGAGGCAGAAATCGCCGGAGTCGAATGGCCTTTTGCGAGACTTCTTGAAGACTACGGCGGCGGAAGCGATCGCCCTATTTGGGCGACTCACCGCATCATGATGCGGGATCCCTCAGAATTCATTGGGCTACTAAGATGGATATTCCGGCGCGCGGATGGTGCGCATGAGCCAGATATGGAGAGCGTCGATCCCGAACAACTGCGCATTCGCGCTGAATTGGGTTATCACATCTTTCACTCATGGTCTCAAATCCCTGGTTTGAAAGAAGACGGCACCTTTGATGGCGACACTTTTCTTGCATGGAGCGAGGAAATGATACGACTTGCGGAAGAACAAGCGCGGCTCGGGATGGCGCTATCTCAACTTGCTGACTGCCTTGCCCGCGTTGCTGAACGCAACGGCTTTGATCGATGGTTACCGGCTGCGGTCCTACGGTTACTTGATCGGCCAGATTTGACTGACCTTCGGCGATCCTTCGAATTCGGCGTCTACAATTCAAGGGGCGTGACGGTTCGTGGCCCTTATGATGGCGGCGAGCAGGAGCGTGCCCTCTCGAAAGAATACCGTGAACTCGGCGTACGACAATCCAATAGCTTTCCTCGCGTTGCTGCCATGCTTGAACGCATTGCGCAACGGTACGAACGAGATGCCAAACGAGAAGATGAGAGTGCTGAACTTGGCGAGCGTTGGCATCCTTGACGCATACAGATTGGATGAATGATCGGATGTGGACATCCTGCGTTTGCCGCGCTGCGCCGCCGCAAGTCCGCTTCCCGCCCTTCGCCACCGAAACAAACATTGTTGCATGAAGTCACAACCCCTCACCCTTGGAGATCGGGTACGTAGATTTGCTTCAAAGGCAGCAATGTCCGATATCGCGGTGAAAGCCGAGAGTAGTTTTCGAGGACAAGCTCGACAAACTGCTCGCCGTCGATCAGCCGCAGCTTGGGTCGGTTGCGCTCCAGTTCCACGGATTGGCGGCTGAATGATCCTAGCCTGCATTCCCCAAGTGGCGTGTCGTTTGAGGTGAAGATCGCCTGTATCCGAGCGCTAGACAAGGATTTTCTGCCGCAAGCGGCACCTGCGGTCGCGCAGACTGCTGGATCTGGACGGATCAGACCGCGAAGCCGCTGTTTCCTTGCCCAGGGGCGGCGTTTTTCAGCGCAGCGGACAGATCTGTCCAGCCGCTTTCGTTCAGTTTGAGCGTGGATCGCGATCATGCGCATAGCGGTGGCGCTCGCAATCGGCGGATAGCGGCGAGGATGGCGCGTACCATCGTGCCGGTGACAGCGACCTCGGCCAGCTGGAAGGTGATGGTGCGGGCGTGACGGACCACACGTGCCCCGATCTTGATCAGCTTCAGTTGCAGGCTGGTCAACGACCAGTCGGCCATGGCCTCGGGCAGCTCGATGCAGTGCAAGAAGGTGGCCAGGTTGTACGCCAGGGCGTGCAGTTGCAGCCGCACCTCATTGTCGCGGAACTTCCGGCACGACAGCCGCGTCCAGCGAAAGGCGTATTTGCCCTCTTTGATGTGCTGCTCGGCGGTGCCGCGCTGGTTGTAGAACCGCACCACCCAGTCCGGCTCCATCGGCAGGTTGGTGACGATGAAGCCGACACGCGGGAACAGTTCGCCCGGATGCCATTCGATCTTGGCGATCACCCGGCGTTCCTTGTCCCAGGACGCCGCCTGATACTCGAATTCCTCGAAGAACCGCTTGACCTTGGTCAGTGACGGCCGCCCGACAGGGCGCGTTAGCCGATGCGCGATCTTGTCCTTGAGGACCGCGTTTGCGGGCAGCCGGATGGCGTAGAAGAACCGCGCTTCTTCCAATCGCTCATAGATCGCCGGGATCGCGTAGGCAGCATCGGCCCGGAAGAACCTGCCACCAAGGTCGCGCTCCGCGTAGCGCGCAATGACGGGGTCGAGAACATCACGCCAGCCATCGGCGCTGTGGACGTTGCCATGGCGCAGGGCGCAGCGTTCCAGCATCCCGAACTGGTTGAACAGAAAGTTGGGGTGATAGCAGCTACAGTCGAAATGGCCATTCCAGGCGGACCCTTCCTGGTCGCCATGGGTCGGGCTGACCGAGCTGTCCATGTCCAGAACGATGTACTTCAGCCCGTTACGGTCATGGAACCGGTCGATCCATTGCCCGTTCAGGTCGGCCAGCGCGGCACGGTTCCCGGCCAGAGCCAGCGTCTCGGTCTCGAACCGTCCCATCTGCGATGCCGAGGCCGCTTGTGCATCGACCGCTCTGCCGCCGACAACTTGGCGCATGACCGGATCGCAGGCGAGACGGTTGGCGTCGTTGACATCCTCGTATCCGGCCAGCCGCCCAAAGACTGATTGCCGGAACAGGCCGTCGAGCCGATGGACCGTGTTCTTGCCAGAGCGAGTATCGCGCAGCGCCGCTGACGCCAAATCGGACAACCCGAGCGCGTCATCAAGCTCGCGCATCACCAGAAGGCCGCCGTCGGAACTGAGCTGCGTGCCGCGAAATTCCAGCCGCACGCGAGGGTCGAAATCCACCCGATCTGCCCGTTGCAAGCCCGCACCCTCTGGGTGATCCATGAAACGCGCCCCTCGCAGCCTTCAACACCATGTTTTATATAGGAAATATAATGGTCAGGACAGCGAAATCAGCGCCTTACTTGGGAAATGTGGGCCTAGACCAATGAACAGCCCATATTCCCCTTCGCCCAAGGTGCCGAGCAATTGGTCTACTTCCGGACGCGGAACTTGGTCGGTCTTGCGTTTGCACTGGACCTTCAGAATGGGCGGTTCAAACCCGAGCTTGTCGCGATGGGCGATCACGTCGACGCCGCCATCGCCTGAACGCTGCGTGACGCGGGCGGTGTACCCCATGCATTCGAGCAAATGCGCGACAAACTCCTCGAACTCATAGCCCGACAGCTTGGTCATGATCTGGCGGATGATGAAATCGCCGGTCGTCAACTCCGCTTGCTTGGATACGGCGACTGTCGCCGTATCGTCGTCCTCAACCTCTACTGCCGGTTCGTTCACCGGGGCATCGCCTTCAGGTACCGCTATGCCCAGCTTCGTAAGGAATGCGTCAGCACTGCTTTGGATTAGGAACACCGTGATGAACGCGCCAATTTCGTTGAGGACGCTTTGCCCGAACTCGTTTCGGGGAAGGTGCAGCAGCCACTCGACGCCCCGGTGATTGGGATAGTCATCGGGGTCGTCAGCAACATGTTCAAAAGCGCCGGTGAACCTGCCGACATTGACCATGCGGTCATGCTTCGAAGGATACACGACGATGTCGCCTGCCTTCATCTCGTGGGTGAAGCGAAAAAGGATGCCTGCATCGACGGGCCGTGAGCCGACTTTCTTGTTTGGGTAGTGTAGGGCCAGTGCAGCCTTGAGGGCGTCCCGATCTGCATACTGCCTCAGGTCGCCCAAGGCCGACCAGCCGATTGCGACATATCCGCCGTCCACGGGGCGGCTGCCGACATGCTCGCCCATATGGACGCCCCATACCCGTGGAATCTGGTTCAAACCGGCACCTCAAAATTTTCATTCAATCAACGGCTTCTAGAGCTGTGCCGCAAGCAAAACATGATGTCGCGAAAGCACCTTTATTGGCTCGCTGGTACCACAGCTGTTCAGACTTGCGGTATATGGCGCTCAGCGGCGGTCATTGCTTCTGCCTCTGTCTGGAACGGCAGGTGATCGCGCGGGATTGGCTCGGGGTTTTTCCAACCGATCTCGCCAAGCTCCTGAAACCTTAAGATTGCTCCTTCGATCACGGTGTGATCGATGAATGGCGCATCGACGATAATTTCCAGCCCGATGCCGTATTGGTATGAGTGGTCCAGCCGGAAAGATTCATGGATCACCGGCGGGGTCTCGCGCAAGACCTCCCAGGCGACCTTCTCCTCATACTCCCTGACGGTCAGGCCATCGAGCGCGGCATGACGGCGCGGTTCGGACTGGATCACCCGATAAAGTTTCTGCCTTCCGTCATAAAACGCAGGACTGAATCTCCAGCAATATTCCTCTTCCAGTTCTGCCTCCGTCAGCCGTGACCGGGTCTGCTCCGAGGCGAGATCCTCGGCGCGTTCCCAGAAACGCAGGTTGCCGGTGGTTATGCTGGCGTTCCAGATGCTGTGACCGTCAAGGCCCAGAAACCACTGCCTGTAGATATCTGGGCGGCCCGGTTCGTCCAGCACCAGATGGCTGGTGAACAGCCCACCATAGATCGGCTTATCGCCCAGAATTTTCCAACGCAAACGCACGAAGGCATCACGCTGCCGGTGTCGCGACAGGGAGGCGAAAGGGGTGAAGCGACGGCGATTCTCGCGTCTCATGGCTGTCATCCTTTTTTGTGCCGCACAGTGATACTATCCAGCGTTGCGGAGAATCTATGCCGAGGCTTGGCATGGACCCACCGGCTATTCCTTCATTGAGGGGTATCATGGCATGCCATGGGCTACGAGCAGCACTTTCAGCTGCCGCGCGTCAATCAGGATGAGACGAAGCGCCGGGTGCGTGACGAATGGAGGGCGTAGCCCGACCGGGGAGATGACCACCGGCCCGGCCGATCTGGGCGGCACTAGTGCATGTGGGGGCGCGGTGCCGATTTTTATAATCGGTCATGATTGCGCAGTCCTCCTGAGACGGCGAAAACAACTTTGCTGGAGCCGAACACTCAGAGTTGTGGGATTCTGCACAGAGTTCACCAGACGGTTTCCCCCCACATTCTCCAAGTAAGTCGCTGATTTCGCTGTCGTAATCGTGATATTTCGCATATAAATCATGGCGTTGACGGCTGCGAGGGGCGCGTTTCATGGATCACCTGGAGGGTGCGGGCTTGGCGCGGGGAGATCGGGTTGATTTCGACCGCCGTGTGCGTCTGGAGTTCCGTGGTGCGCAGATCAGTTCAGACGGTGGCCTGCTGGTGATGCGCGAGCTTGATGACGTGCTCGGCCTGTCCAATCTGGCGTCGGAGGCGCTGCGAGACAGCCGCACCGGGAAGAACACGCTCCATCGGCTTGACGGATTGTTCCGGCAATCGGTGTTCGGACGACTGGCCGGATACGAGGATGTGAACGATGCCGACCGCTTGGCCCTCGATCCCGTGATGCGTCAGGTCGTTGGCGGCAGGGCCGTCGAGGCGCAAGCTGCTTCGGCATCGCAGATGGGACGGTTCGAGACCGAGACGCTGGCTCTGGCCGCGAACCGGGCGGCGCTGGCCGATCTGAACGGCCAATGGATCGACCGGTTTCATGACCGCAACGGGTTGAAATACATCGTGCTGGACATGGACAGCTCGGTCAGCCCCACCCACGGCGATCAGGAAGGTGCTGCCTGGAACGGGCATTTCGACTGCACCTGCTATCACCCCATCTTCTTGTTCAACCAGTTTGGCATGCTGGAGCGCTGCGCCCTGCGTAACGGCAATGTCCACAGCGCCGATGGCTGGCGGGATGTCCTTGATCCCGTCATTGCCCGATATGCTGGCCGCGACCTTGGTGGACGCTTCTTCCGGGCCGACGCTGCCTACGCGATCCCCGCGATCTATATGCGGCTGGAAGAAGCCAGGTTCTTCTACGCCATCCGTCTGCCCGCCAACGCCGTCTTGCGCGAGAAGATCGCGCATCGGCTGACACGGCCCGTGGGACGGCCTTCGCTGACCAAGGTCAAACGGTTCTTCGAGGACTTCGAGTATCAGGCGGCGTCCTGGGACAAGCCGCGCCGCGTCATCGCCAAGATCGAATGGCATCCGGGCGAGCTGTTCCCCAAAGTCGGCTTCATCGTCACCAACCTGCCGATGGAGCCAGACTGGGTGGTGAGGTTCTACAACCAGCGCGGCACCGCAGAGCAGCACATCAAGGAAGGCAAATATGCCTTTCGCTGGACGCGGCTGTCATGCCGGAAGTTCCGGCACAACGAGGTGCGGCTGCAACTGCACGCGCTGGCCTACAACCTGGCAACCTTCCTGCGCTGCATCGAACTGCCCGAGGCCATGGCGGACTGGTCGTTGACCAGCCTGCAACTCAAGCTGATCAAGATCGGCGCCCGCGTCGTCCGCCACGCCCGCGCCATTACCTTCCAGTTGGCCGAGGTCGCCGTCACCGGCCCGATGGTGCGGGCCGTCCTTGCCGCCATCCGCCGTCTTCGAACGCCTCCGTCATGCGCATGACCACGATCCATGCCCAAGCTGAACGAAAGCGGCAGGACAGGTCCGTCTGCCGCGCGGAAAAGCGGCTCTGCCGGGCCAGAATGCTGCGGGTTCGAGGCTTGATCCACCCGACTTCGGCCGTTTGCGCGACGACAGACACCGCTCGGGGCGAAAAACGCTTGCCCAGCGAGCAAAATCAGGCGATCTTGAAGTCAAGCGGCAGGCCACTTGGGGAATGTCGGTTCCCTTGTCCTGCCGTCGAACCTTGATCGGGATCACAGCGTAATCGCACGGGTGTTCGGTGATGACCCAAATCACCGTGCACATGACTCAATCTAAATTCAATTTGATAATTCAAAGGCTTGCGAGACCTTTGTTATTGATTCGTCGAATCACTTGATCCATTTGTGGGACGGGTGATTCGCAAATTTCGGCTCCCAGTTCGCCTGGAACCCCTAGTCTAGCATGGAGTAACAATGACTGTTGATCTGGCGCGCCACGCAGACATCCGCAAACGCTTGAGTGCAGTCGGTCTTTCGATCAGCGCACTCGCACGAGAGGTTGGGGTAGCACCTGAGACAATCACGATTGTCAGCTAAGGCTACCGCCGGTCGCGGCGGGTCGAAGCGGAGCTGGCATACGCCTTGGGGACAACGCCAGAGCGGCTCTTCCCAGAGAGATATACAGCGGAGGAGGGCTCAACCGAAAAATAGCATACCGTCACAAAGGGAAAAGGCCCTCCTAGTGGAACAGGAAGGCCCTTCAGAATTAGATGTCGTTTGGTCGCGACACTTCTTCTTTCCCTCAAGACGCAGAAAAAGTCAACCCGCCGGAATGGTTTCGGCGGGACTGCCCCTGCATTTTTGAAAGAAGGCGGAAGCGCTTCATCCCCTGCGCCGAAAGGTAGGGGCATGGATGACCGCGCGTTCCGAAACCATATGAACCAGACCCTGATCTACCGCGCGCCAGAACCGAGCCGCGCGAGCCGGGATGTTGTACGCCGCTCCAAGGCGAGCCTGCGCGGCAGCATGATCGCCAAACTTCCGGCCTACGAGCGCCCGCGTGTCATCCAGTTCGAAAGCATGTTGGAATACCGCTTTCTGTGCCTGACGCTGCTGCGCCCGGATATACATGACATTCTGGAACAGCCGCCCGCGATTCTGTACCGCCGCGCCGATGGCAGCACTGCGAGGCATGTGTTCGATTTTCTCATCACGTTGACCAATGGCGAGCGGATCGCGGTCGCTATCAAGCCTGCGGACAGGGTGATCCGACGGGATTTCATCGCCGAGTTGCGCCATATCGCTGCCGACATGCCAAAGCATTTCGCGCATCGGGTCAAACTCGTGACCGACGAACAGCTGGACCGGAGGGCGGCTTCAGAAGCTGCGCGGCGGATCATGTGGAACCGTCCCGCTTTGACGGAGGTCGCAGCATGAACATACGCCTCCGTCTCTCCCGCTCAGATCTGCTAACGGTGGGCGGTGTTGCTTATCGCCCTACTGAGGTGCAGGCCGAAACCATCATTCTTGAACGTACCGACCAGCCGGGGATCACGGAGAGCTTCACCCATGCCGAGGTTCATGATCTGCTGCAATCCTCCGATACCCGCTACCAGGCTGGGTATTTCGACTTTGCCCGTAGCCGCGACAGGAAGAACCGTCCGGCTGATGTGCTGGCCGAACTCGATGACCGATCCAGGTCCATTCTTCTCTGGCGGCAGGCGATCTGCGACAGCTTTCTGACCTTGGAGCAGGGCGGCAAAGTCGTCAGAACCTATACATCGGTCACGATGATCACGCCCGTACTCGACTATGAGGTCCGGCGGAAATCGGGGCAGATTGGCAATGGCTCCGGTGGAAAACGCGCGGGTGCGGAGTTGGTTACACGCAAGCTCCCTTGCGCCAAAACCATTCTGCGCTGGCTTCGTGCCTACGAGCACGGCGGGTACGACCTGCTGGCACTCCTACCCAGCACTCATCGCAGCGGCAATCGCGGGTTGCGCTGGTGTCACCGGACCGAGGCGATGGCTTCTGAAGTCATTGACGCCTATGCCAGCACACAGCGACCGACCAAACGGCAGGCGGTGGCCGAGATCCGTAACCGGATCAATCCAGCGTGGCCGCATCGCTGTAGTTCAGGAAATCGCGGTAGAGGTAATAGGCGCCGGTACAGCTGCGCTGATTGGGTTCACGCGGGCCGGGGGCGCATAGCCCCGCCTCGATCCCGGCCAGCGCATAGCGTTCATTGCCGGTCAAACCGGTGCCGCGGGCCGCGCGGACCCTGTCCAGATCGTCGCTCAGCCCTTCGCAGATCCAGGTAATACCCTGCTGACAGGCCGTCAGATTGGCCGCGAAATTCGACGATGCCTCGACCAGCGAGGGTGCGCGGTCGACGGCCGTGCCCCGCGCCAGCAGAACACAGCCGAACCGGTCTTGGGCGTCGCAAAGACGTTTTGCAATCTCTGTCGTCACGCGGCCCTCACCCGGCCCGGCATCGGGCAGAGCCTGCTCCCGCGCAAGCTCCAGCGTATTGCCCTGCCGGTTGACGGCCATCCGGCAGCCTTCCAGATCCCCGGCCATGCAACCCAACAGCGCATAACGGGTGACCACGGCGGGGCCGCGACCCGGGCCGTCAGGCGCGTCATGAATCCGGCTGGCGAATTCGGTGCAGGCCGCGCCGAGGCCGAGATCGCAGGCCTGTTTCAAGGCAGCCGGGTCACCGCTCTCCAGCCCCCGTGCGCGCAAGGCCTGCGCGGCGGAGAGCCGGGCCGCGTCATCGGACAAGCCGCCGGGATCTGCCGGGACGAAGGCCGTGCCGTCATGGACCAGCGCCTCGGCGAAATCGGCGCCTGACACACAGGTGATGCCGGTCTGGAGGCGCGCAGCGGGTGAACTGATCCGATCGCGGAGGTTGGTGCTGACAAGCCCCAGCGACAGGGCAAACCCGCCCGAATGCAACCGGTAGCCAGCCATTGCCGGGGCATAGGCGGCCATGGAGCGGGCATGGCCGTTCAACTCCTCGACCGTATCGGCCCGGGCCGCCACGGCATGGCAGGTGTTCGGCGGTGCAAGATAGGATTGCAGGCGGGCGGCGCTGTCCTCGGGGGCAGCCCCCTCCGGCGCACAGAAATGCTTGACCGAGGACACCGGCAGATAGCCCGTGGCGCGCTCAAGCCCCTTGCCGGTGGGATAATCCAGGGCAAACCATGCGCCACCCTCAGGGCCGAAGGTCACATCCCGCAGCAAGACCTCGGCGCCCGCCTCCAGCATGCGCGCTTCCGTTCCGGCCGGGGTCTCATGGATAGGCTGCGCAGCGCAGACGTGACGGGTTTCCAGCGACTGATGGGGCGGAAGATCCTGCGCCAGCGCAGGACCAATGGCCGCCAGCAGAAACGCGATCAGGGCAGGCAGGGTGTTGTTCGTCATGAAGGCCGCCAGGGATTGAATGACACGGGTGCCGGACTCGGCAAGGCCCGAGGAGCGTGCCGGATGGATATCGATTCGCCCCAACCAGACCAGCCCACGCTTCAGCACCGTCTTGCCGATCAGATATGGTCCGCAAATGCGCATCCCCACGCTTGTGCATTTCACGGCTTTGGCCTTTTCTTAGCTGGTGCCGATGCCGAGCCGGGCAAATCGCCATGCCGACACGCCGATGACGGCAATGTCACCGTTCGGATAAGCCGCGATCGAGCGGATATTGCCGATCTGTGCGCCGTTTTCCCTCCCCGCCGCCGCCAGATCGACGCGCCGGATACCATCGGGCATGATCTCTTCCAACATGTTGTCCCAAGGATCCGAAAGCCATAGCCTGCCGTCGGGACTGGCGACGATGCAGGGAGAGAATTTCGGCGTGGTCGCGATACGGCGCTGGAAGCGGCCATCGGCATTGAACTCGAATATGCCATCGCGGCTGTCCTGATCCTCGCTGCGCTTCATCACGATGTAGATGCTGCCCGCGCCGTTGATCGCGATGCCGGTTGCCGTGGGCGCGCTGGTGGCCATGGGGTCGGCGGCCAGCGCCTGGGCCATCAGCCCGGTCAGGCGGCGCTGTTCGGTCAGATCGCGGTCAAGAAGGATCAGCGTGTCCGGCGGCGGCAGGCTTTCGTCATCCCCGTCGCTGCGCGGTGCGACGCGGTAAAGGGCCAGCCCCCCGTCCGGTGTGACGCAAGAGCCTTCTCCATTGGCCCAATAGCTGTCGCCCTCCGGCATGGGCTGGCTGCCGACGATGTCGCCGATCATCGGATCGATCCGCAAAATGCGGCGCGAACTGCCGGTGATGATGCTGCCGTCCGGCAGCACGGCCAGCATCGCACCGCTGTCCTTTGGACAGGGGAACTGGTTCAGAAAAGCGCCATCCGGGCCAAAGATGTAAAACCGCCTTCCGCCGTCCTGGATCATCGCCCGGCCAAGACTGTCGATGCCGATATGAGACGGATATTCGCGGAAAAGCCCGGGCCCCGCCCCTTCGCCACCGACATTGAAACGGGTCTTGACCGCAAGCCCCTCCTGGGGCGCTGCCCGGTGCGCGCCGCGCAGGAAGTGCGGCAGCACCAAGATCCCGCCCCCGGTCGCCATCACGCCGAGCCCCGCCGCAAGCGCCCCTCGGCGCGAGACGGGCGGCGGTGGGAACGCCCCGGCGGGCCGCCCGTCGGGAAAGCGGTGCTCCAGCACGACATGGCGGCGGCCCTGCGCTTCGACCACATATTCGGACCCGCAATTGCCGCATCTGCCGAGCAGGTGGCCCTCTGCCGTGGTCACGAGGCCGAGCGTCCCGCCGCAGCTCGTGCATTTCAGTTTGCGCATCCGGTTTCCCTTTTTCCGAAAGGGCAAATTAGCCCGCAGGAACAACAACGCCAAGCCGGTTCGGGTCGTATCCGCGCAAGCCATGCGTGGGCTTGATATGCGCAGGATACGTCAGCGCATTTCCTGTCAACCATGGCTTGGCGCCGGCTTGCCGCTGCGGCACGGCCTGAGTGGCTGCTTTGGCGATCCGGTGGGCGCTGACCATCGGCGGAGCCCGCACCGGCCGCTATGCGGGACCACCGCTTCCTGATTGCAGAGGCAGCGCTTGGTGGGCCTCGGTGCGAATACGCCAAGGGTTGCACGCGGACGACTGGTTGCTCCGTTCGGTTTTGACCCCGATGGCAACCCACATGGCCGGATCGCGCCCGAAACTGCCATCGCGTCACCCGGTCTTGCCGCGCTGTGTCGCTGGCTGGCGCAGCAGGCCGAGGTCGATGCCGCAGGGCCCATGTCCGGTCGAACCGGGCATTTCCCTCGCCGCTCCAAGCTGCCAGACTGACAGCATGACGCGCGCCTTGCCCATTCCGGAAAGCCCTCTGAAACTTGCCCTTCTCGGAGGCGGGCTGCTCGCGGTCCTGCTGGCGACCATGGGCGTGGTGCAGCACCGGACGCTGACGGAGGAACTGGCGCAGCAGACCGCCGTGCTGCACCGCCTAGCGTCGCAGCGGGCCGATCAGCATGATGCGCATCTGACGGCGCTTTCCGCGATTGCGGTGGCCAGCGATGATCCGGAACAACGGCTGTTCCTGGAAGCGGCGGAAAGCATCGCCCGCTTCTATCCACGCATCACCGCCATTTCTCTGGTGCCGCTGGGCCCGGGCATGGGCGCGGGAGCCGCCGTCGAACCCGCACTGGCGGAACAGGTCACGGCAGCTGCCCGGGCGTCGCACGGTGAAATCGCACTTCTGCCCGATCCGGGCCGGAGCGGGCATTACATCATGGTCAAGCGTAGCCCCAATTCCGACGCCGCACGTTATGGTCTTATCCTGTCCATCGACGCAGCCCGCCTGCTGGAGGAGGCGGGGCCATTCTGGCACCAACCCGGAGTCGGATTGGCTCTCTCGCTGCCGGATGGAACACCGCTGCTTCGGCGCGGCGCGATGGCAGAGACTGCGCAGACCAGGATCCTCGGCAGCGCCTCGCAACCCCTGCGGCTGGAAACCGCACGCCGCATTGTCCTGGCGGACCTGTTCCCTCCGCTGCGCAGCGTGCTGATCCTTCTTGCCGCTTTCGGCGCAGGGCTCGGCGCTTTGGCCTTCCTGCGACAGCGGCGGCGCGCCGGTCTGGCGTTGGAGCAGGCCCGGCTTAGCGCGATTGATTCCCGGCTGGCCCATGCAGCGCGGGTCAATGCGATGGGCGAGATGGCGAGCGGCCTGACGCATGAGCTGACCCAGCCGCTGACCGCCATTCTGGCCCAGGCGCAGGCCGGGCGGCGGCTTCTGGCGCGCGATGACCGTGAGCGGCTGGCCCCGGTGCTGGAGGATACGGTGGCCCAGGCGCGCCGCGCTTCGGCCATTCTGGAACGCTTTCGCAACTGGTCCCGCCCGCAGGCGGCACCGTTGCGGGCATTCGACCTGCGGGCCGCTCTGCGCAATGTCGCGGCGCTGCTGGCGCAGCAGGCCGAGGCGCAGGATGTGGCGCTGGACTTCGACCTGCCGGCGGAACCCGTCCCCGTTCGTGCCGATCCGGTCGAAATGGAGCAGGTCGGTTTCAACCTGTTGCGCAACGCGCTGGAGGCGCTGAAGGACAGCCGCGCAGGGCAGATCCGCGTTACCTTGCGGACAGAGGCCGGAAACGCCGTGCTCACCGTCAGCGACAACGGCCCCGGCATCGCGCCGAATCTGCGAGAGCGGCTTTTCACGCCCTTCACCACGACCCGGCCGGATGGCACGGGGCTTGGCCTTGCGCTCAGCCAACGGCTGGTCGAACGCGCCGGGGGCGAGATCGTGCTGCGGGACAGCGCCGAAGGCGCCTGCTTTCGCATCACCCTGCCGCTGGAGGAGGCGTCATGATCCATCCCGTCTACCTTGTCGATGATGATGCGGCGGTGCGTCAGGCGCTGACGCTTCTGCTGTCGACCGTCGATATCCCGGTGACCGGCTTTGCCGATCCGCAGACCTTCCTTGCCCGCCTGCCGCAACTGGCGCCGGGCTGCCTGATCCTCGACATCCGCATGCCGGTGATCTCGGGGCTGAAGCTTCAGGAGCGGCTGGCGGATCTGGCCGTTGACTGGCCGACCATCGTGATGTCGGGCCATGGCGATATCGAGGCGTGTCGCCGCGCCTTTCGCAATGGCGCCATCGACTTCCTGTCGAAGCCGGTCGATGAGCAGGATCTGATCGACGCCATCCAGAAGGCGCAGACGATCCTCGACCGCCAGCTGGACCGCCGCGCCGAACTGGCCGAGACGCTGGCGCTGCTGTCGGTCCTGACCGCGCGCGAGGCAGAGGTTCTGGAACAGATCGCGGCGGGTTTCACCACCCGGCAGATCGCCGAAGCACTGCGCCTGTCGCCGCGCACGGTGGAAAGCCACCGCGCGGCCATCGGCGGCAAGCTCGGCACCACCTCGCAGGCAGAGATGACCCGGCTCTGGCTGGAGGGGAGCGCCGCTCCGTAGTTCTACGGATGCGCGTGCCAAGTCTACGCATACCAAGCCTGGACGGGCGGGACTAACTTCCGGTCATCATAAATGACAGGAGATCCCGATGATCCGCCTTCCCGTTCTTGCCGCAGCCCTGCTGGCTCCCCTTGCGGCTGCCGCGCAGGATTTGCCGACCGCACCCTATCTGCCCCTCGATCTGGCGGTGAAGGCCGCTGATGCGGCGCTACAGGCCTGCACCGCCGAGGGCCACAATGTCAGCGTTGCCATCGTGGCGCGCGACGGGGCGACCAAGGTCATGCTCAAGGCCGATGGATCGGGTCCGCATACCGGCGCCAGTGCAGCCGGCAAGGCCTTCACTTCGGCCGCAATGGGCCGCGATACCGCCGGACTGGCGGGCTTCATCGCCTCGGCCCCCGAAAATGCCGGTCTGCGCGACATGGATGCGCGGATGGTCATCCAGGCGGGCGGCCTGCCGATCCGCATCGGTGAAGCCCTGGTGGGAGGTATCGGCGTCGGCGGCGCGCCCTCGGGCGAGATCGACGCGACCTGCGCCACCGCCGGGCTGACCGCCATCGGCGCGGCAGAGTAAGGTTGGGCCGCGGCCCTGCCGGGGGCCTGCATCAGCGGGGTCGCGCCTGGCTGGCGGTCGCCAGCCAGGCGCTTTCTGGGTGACAAGCCCTAGGATGCCGACTGGCTGCGCGACGACCTGAAGGAGCGCGGCATCTGTCCCTGCATCCCGCCCAGCAAGAAACGCAGGAAACCTGGCAGGCACAAGAAACGCCTTTATCGAAAGCGTTACCGCATCGAGAATGCCTGCGGTCGACTGAAGACTGGCCAATCGCCGGGAAACAGTTCCCCGAATTGCTTTCCGACATCTTCCTCAACGCAATCATCATCTTCTGGCTCTGCAACTTACAGGGATGGACCCTGGAATACGCCGGTCATCCGCGCTCAGCGTGCCATGGCTTTGGGGAAAGACGGGGCCGCCATCGGCGCATCCGTCCGCCAGAAAAAGTTGCTCATGTTTCAGTCCCCTCGCGAAGGCTGGATCCTGACCCTAGCTCAGGTCCGAATATCTTCGATGGTGGACGTTAAGATCGTCATGCAGAATCTCGGCGAAGGCCTGGGCGAGCTTGGACAAGGGACGATGCTGCGGCATGACAACCGCTGCGGTGAATGGGACGGCTGGGCGGAACGGACGGAATGTCACCCTGCCCGCATCGCTGCGCGACAGCCGATAGCTTTCCGCGCTCAGCGGGTCGATGACGGCGCAGGCCAGGCCAGCCTCGACAAAGGACAGCAGCGGATAAAAATATTGCGTTTCGAACCTCGGACGGAACGGCACGCCATGCGAAGCGAAGGCCTCGGCCGTGCGGCCGTAGGTTGAATGCGCGGCAAACAGCGCGGCGATGTCGCGCTGCGCCAGATCCTGCGGCGTGATGACCGAGCGGGACGCCAGAGGATCCTTCTCGGACAGGGCGCAGACGCAATCGTAGGTCACGGGCTCGAACCGCAGCAGGTTCGAATCCTCTGGCACATGGTCGCTGAGATCTGCGAGTCCGAGGTCGAATTTCTGCGTGGCCACCAAATGCCGCACCTGCAATGAACTGCGTGTCAGCAGCGTCAGCCGCACATCCCGACGATTCTCGAGAAAGCGCGTCACCAGTTGCGGCACCAGGATCACCGACGGGCCGGGCATACAGACGACCCGCAGTTCCCCCTGTTCGAGATTGCCGATGCGGGTCATGTTCTGTTCGACATTGCGCAGCCGCTCCAGAATCTCGCTCGCTTCCTCGAACAGGTAATGGGCCTCGGGCACGGGGATCAGCCGTCCCGAACGGCGCAGGAACAGCTTGTAGCCCAGTTCCGATTCCAGGCTAGCGATCATGGCACTGATCGCGGGTTGGGTGCGGTAGAGAATCCGGGACGCCTCGGAAAACGAGCCGGTCCGCATGACCTCGCGAAAGACGACAAGCTGCTTGCTGTTCATTGCTACCTCCAGCGATCGAATCCCATGCTATAAGAGAAAATTTTAGCTATGAAGAATTTTCAAATTCGACTTTATGGCACGTTACCACCTATCCTGCGGGCAACAAGACAGGCGCAGGAGTGAACCGGCGTCTTAGTGACAAGGAGGCAGCTTTGTTCCGCCCAAGAACGATGACCATGAAGAGATGGATGCCCGGCCATGCAGAGCGCGGCTGGCGCGGGGGAACGCCCACCGGCCGGTCGCGGAGGCAGCCATGAACCGGCGTTACGTCGATGTCGTGCTGGGCTCGGTCCTGATCGCCGGCGCTATCCTGATCCTGACGCGCGACGGGCTGGCCCAGGGCGGGGTCGAGACGCAGCTTGGCTCGATGTTCATGCCGCGCGTCGTGGCGGGGTTCATCCTGATCTTCGCGGCCATGATCGCGATAGCGTCGTTGCGGCAGATCATCGCACAAAGCGCCTTGGCGCCGCAGGAAACGATCGCGACCGAGGGTCTGGGCGGTGTGCTGATCTATGTGGGCATCTTCGCCGCCTATTGGTGGCTTCTGCCCACGCTCGGCTTCGTCGTCGCCACCTCGGCCGCGATGTTCGCCGTGGCCGTCCTGCTCGGGGGCCGGTCGTGGCTGGCGATGGCGGTCGTCTCCATCGTCATTCCGGTCGTCACCTTCTACGGCTGCCGCGAGCTGATCCGGGTCTATCTGCCCGAATGGTCGTTGTGAGATCGCCATGCTGACCAACATCATCAACGGTTTCACCGCGGTTCTGGCGCCCGCGCCGGTGCTGGGCATTGCGCTGGGGGTCTGCGTCGGGATCGTCTTCGGCGCCATCCCCGGCATTTCCGGGATCATGGCCATCGCGATCATGCTGCCCCTGACCTTCTATTTCGATCCGGTGGTGGGCATCGTGACCCTGCTGGCGGTCTATAAGGCAGGGATCTATGGCGGCTCGATTTCGGCGATCCTGATCAATACACCGGGCGCGGCCGCGTCCTTCCTGACCTCGCTCGACGGGCATGCGCTGGCGCGGGCCGGGAAAGCGGGCAAGGCGTTGTGCCTGGCGCTTTACGCCTCGGTCACCGGCGAGATGCTGGCGACGCTGGTGCTGATCTTCGTGGCCGCGCCGATCTCGCTGCTGTCGCTGCAGGCGGGTCCGATCGAAAAGGTCTGGCTTTTGGTCTTTGCCTTCACGGTGGTCGGTTCGATGACCGGGGAATCGGTGCCCCGGGGGCTTCTGTCCTGCTGCCTGGGGATGCTGTTCGCGATGGTCGGCATGTCGGCTTTGACGGGGGCGGCGCGGCTGACCTTCGGCATCCCCGAGCTGCTGAGCGGCTTCACCTTCCTTCCCCTGCTGATCGGGGTCCTGGTCATGCCCGAGGTGATCGAGGGCGTCCGCCGCCGCAAGACCCCGCAACACGAACTGGTCCTGAGGCATTCGCCCAATCCCGCCGACAACCGGATCAGCTTCCGCGAATACCGATCGGTCTTCGGGACGATTCTGAAATCGACCGGCATCGGGACCGTGGTCGGCGCTCTGCCGGGTCTGGGGTCAAGCGCGGCCGCCTTCCTGGCCTATGGCGAGGCCAAGCGCGCATCCAAGGAGCCGGAGACCTTCGGCAAGGGCTCGCTGCACGGGATCGCAGCGGCGGAATCCTCGAACAACGCCGTCTGCGGGTCGAGCATGATCCCGATGCTGACGCTCAGCATTCCCGGCGACGACGTGACCGCGCTGCTGATGGGCGCGTTCCTGATCCACGGCATCACCCCCGGACCGACGATCTTTTACGAACATACCGACACCATCTATGCCATCTTCGCCGGCTTCCTGATGGTGGATCTGTTCCTACTGGTGATCGCGCGCTTCGGCTTCCGGTTCTGGATGAAGGTGGCCTCGGTCAAGACCTATTTCATCTTCCCCTGCGTCTTCGCCTTTGCCGTCATCGGCGCCTTCACCACCAACCAAAGCCTGAACGATATTATGATCCTGCTGGTCTTTACCGTGTTGGGCTACGGGATGCGCCTTGTCGGGTTGAACCCCGCCGCCTTCATCATCGGCTTCATACTGATGCCGATCTTCGAGCAGAACCTCGACCAGGCGGTTTCCATCGCCGGCGGCGACTATCTGCGGCTGCTGGCCTCGCCCATCGGCTGGGGGTTCATCGCCCTTGCCGCACTGTCGGTCTGGTCGGCGATCCGCATGAACCGCAAGACGCGCCGCCGCGCGCTCGCGGCAAGCCAATCGCCGGTTCCGGCCGGTCGACACCTCTTCCAACAGGAGCATCAAAAGTGAAAAAACAGCTTGCCCTTCTTGCCGCCATCGGCACCTTCGCATCGGCCTTTGCGATGCCGGCCGCGGCCGAGTTTCCCGACAAGCCCATCCGGGTGATCGTGCCCTGGGGCGCGGGCGGCGATTCCGACCTGACCACGCGGGTCTGGGCCGATGCGGTCGAGAAGATCCTGGGCGTGCCCGTCGCGGTGGTCAACAAGGCCGGCGGCACCGGGGTTATCGGCACGACCGAGGTCGTGAACGCCAAGCCCGACGGCTATACGCTGTTGAACGTCGGGCTGAGCAATGTGCAGGTCACGCCCAACTTCAGCGACGTGTCCTATGATTTCGACAGCTTCACCCCGGTGGTGAAACTGTCGGCGGTTCCCCTGGGGATCCTGGTCGCCAAGAATAGCCCCTACGGCAGTTTCGAAGAGTTCATGCAGGGCGCCAAGGACAAGCGGCTGACGCAGGGATCCTGGGGCGCGGCCTCGTCGGGGACGATCCTTGCCAGCATCGCCGCGCGGCAAGCGGGCTATACCGTCGACTACGTGCACGCCAATACCACCGCCGAGTCGATGGTTTCGCTGATCGGCGGCCACATCGACTCTGCCGTCTCGTTTCCCCCCGCCTTCGATCCGCATCTGAAGTCGGGCAGCGCGCGCCTGCTGGTCGTGAACAAGAAGTCCGACCAATATCCCGGCGTGCCCAGCTTTGCCGATTTCGGCATCAAGGGCGATTTCGAGGGCTGGTCGGGCATCTTCGCGCCCAAGGAGGTGCCGCAGGAGGTGGTGGACAAACTGGTCGAGGCCAGCGCACAGGCGATGCAGGATCCTGAGGTCGTCAAGGCCTTCGAGAATATCGGCGCCAAAGTCGATTTCCGCCACGGCGACGAATGGGTGGCGGACATGCGCGCCACCTACGGCATCATGGCCGAAGCGGCCGCCGAAATGCGGAAATGACCGGCCGACCGGGCGCGCGGCTGTCGCGCGCCCGGGGCCCTGTGGCCGGTTCCGGCAGCACTCACAATTCGGAATGAACATGACACCGGACGAACGAAGCATCGCCGTCGTCGGCGGCGGTATCATTGGCATTTGCGCGGCGCTTTATCTTCAGGAAAAGGGCTTTCGGGTCACCGTCCTGGACCGGGCCGGGACCGACGATCAACGGGCCTCCTATGGCAATGCCGGGAACCTTTCGCCATGGTCCTGCGTGCCGGAATCCCTGCCAGGGCTGTGGAAATCCGTTCCCGGCTGGCTGCTGGACCCGCTGGGTCCGATGGCGATCCGGCTGCGTCATCTGCCGGCGGCCGCCCCTTGGCTGGCGCGCTTTCTGCAAGCCGGACGACCGGGCAGAATCCCGGCGCAGGCCGACGCTCTGCGCAGCCTCTATGCGCCGACCGTCGATCTTTACGAACACCTGCTGCGCGGCAGCGGGCACGAGGAACTGGTCCGTCGCTGCGTCTATATCCAGCTTTACCGCGACGAGGCGCAGGCCGACCTGAACGCGGTCGGCCTGCGGCTTCGGCGCGAGCGGGGCGCGCATGTCGAGCTTGTGGGCGCCGGCGCGCTGCGCGAGCTGGAACCCGACATCTCGCCGCATTACCGCAAGGCGGTGGTGATCCACGGGCAGGGTCACAGCGTCAATCCGCAAAGGCTGCTGCGGGTGCTGGCAGAGCGCGTGGTCCGGCAGGGCGGGCAAATGTTGCGGTGCGATGTCGCCCGGTTGCACCCCGGCCCCGGGGGCGTCAAGATCGAAACCCCGCAGGGCACGCTGGCCTTTGCCCAGGTGGTTGTCGCGGCCGGCGCGTGGTCGGCGAAGCTGCTGCGGCCTCTGGGGCTGACCATCCCGCTGGAAACCGAGCGGGGCTATCACCTGACCGTCCCCGACCCCGGGGTGCGTGTCAACAATACGCTGATGGAGGCCGGCCGCATGGTCGTGGCCAATTCCATGGAAGGCGGCCTGCGCCTGGCGGGAACCGTCGAGTTGGCGGGCCTGAGCGCCTCACCGGACTATCGCCGCGCCCGAAACCTGGCGATTCTGGGTCAAGAGATCTTTCCGGCGCTGAATGTGGAAAACGCAACCGAGTGGATGGGCCATCGCCCGTCGCTGCCGGATTCGCTGCCGGTGATCGGCCGGATGCCGGGCTGTCCCGACATCCTGCTGGCCTTCGGCCACAGCCATCTGGGCCTCTCGGGGGGTGCCCCCACCGGCCGGTTGATCGCCCAGCTCGCGGCGGGCGAAATACCTTCGGTCGATCTTGCGCCCTTCCGCGCCGACCGCTTCCGTTTCCTTGGCTCACAGGAGAAGTCGGCATGACCTTGCAACGCGGCGGCCGCAACATCTGCGGCATTTCCATCGGCGTGCTTTCGCTGGAAAGCTATTTCCCGAAGCCGCCGGGGCATATCAAGAACCCGTCCAGCCTGCCGTTCACCACGGCCTACGAGATTCTCGACGGCATCACCGTTCCGGAACTGTTGAACCGCCCGAGCCCGGCCATGGTCGGACGGTTGATCGAGGCAGCGCAACGGCTGGAACGCCAAGGTGTCCATGCGATTACCGGCTCCTGCGGGTTCCTGGCGCTGTTCCAGCGCGAAATCGCCGAGTCCGTGCGCATTCCCGTCTTTCTGTCGTCGCTGATCCAGGTGCCGCTGGTCTGGCAAATGACGCGGGCGCCCATCGGAGTGCTGACCGCCTCGGCCGCCGCCCTGACACCGCGCCATCTGGCCGGCGTCGGCGCGGATGGGATACCGCTGGAAATCCAGGGGTTGGAGGACACGCAGGAATTCGCCAGCGTCATCCTGCGCAATGAACGCAACGACATGGATCTGGACAAGGTGGAGGCCGAGGTCATCGCCGCGGGACGCGCCCTTGTCGCCCGCAATCCGGCGATCCGCGCGATCGTGCTGGAATGCACCGATCTGCCACCCTTTGCCTTCAGCCTGCAGCAGGCCCTGGCGCTTCCGGTGTTCGACCTGGTGACGCTGTCGGGGATGATCCACCAAGCCGCGCTCCGGCAAGCCTACAAGGGTTTTACATAGCGAGGCCGGTCGGGACATTCGCGCCCGGGCAGCCTGCGGAATGCCCGGGCATCCGTCCGCGATTGCACGCGCCGGGCACGCAACTCGTCTCCGATCCCAATCCATTGCACGACCCCGGCGAAACGAGCCGCCATCCCGTCAAGCCGACGCCTCGAACGCGAGGCCGGGCGAAATGTCGCGGTGATGTGGCTGACCGGGCGCGCCGCTCCTGCTTCGGACAACGGCGGCGCCCTCTGTTGGTGGGCCAGATGCGCATTCCAGCGCCAGGGCTTACCCCCGGCTCGCGATCCGGTATATGTGCTTTTCGGCCTTACTTTCCCCAGACCGCCTGCAACAGGTTCAACCAGTTCAGGCCCAGGATCTTTTCGATCCGCGCCTCGGTCCAGCCGGCATCGGCCATGGCGTCCGCGATATTCGGAAAATCCCGGATCTCGCGGAAACCGGCCGGGTTGACGATCTCGCCGAAGCTGGTCAGCCGACGGCCAAATCCCTTGTCATGCGTGATCCAGTCGAAAAACGGCTGGTCATAGCCCTGGGTGAAATCGGTGCCGATGCCGACAGCATCCTCGCCCACGATATTGATGACGTAATCCATCGCAGAGACGTAGTCGGCAATGGTCGAATTGACGCCATTGGCCAGAAAGGGCGGGAACATCGTCACGCCGACAAAACCGCCCTTGTCGACGATATAGCGCAGTTCCTCGTCCGACTTGTTGCGAGGATGCGCCTTGAGCCCCGTGGGCAGGCAATGCGAATAGGCAACGGGCACCGTCGAGGTGTCGATCACATCCCGCGACGTCTTCGGCCCCACATGGCTGAGATCGCACAGCATTCCGACGCGGTTCATCTCGGCCACGACTTCGCGGCCGAAATCCGACAAGCCGCTGTCGCGGCTTTCATAGCAGCCGCTGCCGACCCAGTTCTGGGTATTGTAGGTCATCTGCGCGATGCCGACCCCAAGGGTCTTGAGGATCTCGACATAACCGATCTTGTCTTCGAAAGCCGAGGTGTTCTGCATGCCCAGAACGACCGCCGTCTTTCCAGAAGCCTTCGCGCGGCGAATATCCGCAGCGCTTTCCGCCTTGACGATATGGTCGCCAAATTCGCGGAACCAGCGGTTCCATTGCACGATATTGTTGACGGTATCGCCGAAGTTCTCCCAGACGCTGCAGGTGCAGTTCGCGGCCGTCAGGCCCGATTGCTGCATTTCCCTGAACAGATCGCCGCTCCATTTCGAGATGATGAGACCGTCGATAACGACTGCGTTCTCATAGATCGTGCTGGCCTTGTCCTTCATGATGTTTTCCATTTCGATAAGATATATGATGACCGGGCTGCGCCGCGTGCCGGGCAGCCCAAGGCGCGCGTTCAGTCCGTCAGGATGCAGGCGACCTCGAAGCGGCATTCGGCGGCGCCCATGGCCGCGCATTGCACCTCGCGGCAGGTGATCTCCTGCGGCTCGATGCCGCGCATGGCACAGGCAAACTGCATGGCGCCGATCAGGAAACCCTCGAACATATAGCAAGCGGGTGCAGCGGCCTGCCCTTCCGACTCGAGCACATAGATCGACTCTCGCAGCGTGATCCGAGCCGTCAGTTGGTCCAGATCCAGCTGCTCGATGGAAAAGCGGCCCCAGCCCCGTTCCGAAAGCCGCTGCAGATAAAGCGCGAAGACATCGCGCTCGGACGCGCCCAGCAGTTCGGACTGGCGCTTGCACCAGTAAAAAGCGGACTTGGCGCCAGAGCGGTCCAGCATCGCCTCATAGGCATCGCGTCCAAGGGTTTCTTCGATTTCCTTGTGCATGTTCACCATGAAATGTCGCGGAACATAGACCATGGGCAGGCCATCGGTGCGCCAGATACCACTGGCTTCGTCCACGTCGATCTGAACAGCGGGCTGCATGTCATTCATCCTTGGATCAGAGGGTTAGCGTTGAAGAAGCGGGCTCCCTGGAGCAGGACCAGGGAGCCCGCCCGGGTCATCTTGCGGCTTGCTGGGCAGAGTAAAGGGACAGGCCCGCATCCGGCAGGAGCGCGGCGTCATCCATCAGCGAGATCCGCGAGGTTTCGCGCAAGGCCAGCCCGCCAAGGCCAGCCAGAACCGCAATGACCATCAGGTAAAGGGCCGGGGCAAGGTTGTTGCCGGTCGTGTCGATCAGCCAGGTCGCCATCAGCGGGGCCGTGCCACCGAAAAGCGTATATGAGACATTGTAGGTGAAGGCCGAGGCGGTATAGCGCGTCCGCGTGGGAAAGGTCTCGGACAGCAGCGTCGCCGTCACCACATTGGCCGTCAGCGCACCAGTCGCAAGCAGCAGGACACCGGGGATAGCCTTCCACAGCGCGCCGGAGCTGGCCAGCAGATAGGCCGGAACCACCATGACGAACAGCCATGCGCAGACGAAGCGGATCGTGTTGCGCCGGCCGATCCTGTCAGAGATGCGCCCCGCGACCGGACAGAACAGCGCGGCAAAGATCAGGGCGATCATCGTCACCAGCAAGGCCCGCGGCCGCGTGAACCCGCCCTCCACCTGCAGATAGGTTGAGAAGTAGGTGGTGAACATGTAGAATGACAGGGCTGTCAGCGAGATGAAGGTTCCCAGCCGCAGCATCGACTGGCTTTGGCTTTTCAGGGTTTCGCGAAGCGGCGAATGGGCATGGACGTTGTCGTCGGCAGCCATCGCCTTGAAGGCGGGCGTTTCCTCCATGCGCCAGCGCAGATACAGGCCGACCAGTCCCAGGGGCGCCGCAAGCAGGAAAGGCACGCGCCAGCCCCAGGCGGTCATCGCCTCGGCCGTCAGGCTGCTTTCCAGGGCAAAGACCAGCAGCGCGGCCGAAGCAAAAGCCAGGAAGGTCGATACCGGGATGAAGCTGCCATACCAGCCGCGCCTGTCGTTCGGCGCGTGCTCCATCACATATGCGATCGAGCCGGCATATTCGCCGCCCGCCGAAAAGCCCTGCAGGCAACGCAGAAACGTCAGCAGGATGGGTGCCGCTATGCCCCAGCTTGCATGGACCGGCAGAAGGCCGATCAGGGTGGTGGCCCCGGCCATCAGCAGGATCGTCAGCGACAGGACACCCTTGCGGCCCAGCCGGTCGCCCAGGACGCCGAAGAAGATCCCTCCCAACGGGCGCATGGCGAATGCGACCGCAAAGACCCCGAAAGTCTTGAGCAGCCCCAGGCTGACGCTTTCGCTGGGAAAGAACTGGCTGGCGATGATCGTCGCCAGGAATCCATAGACGGCAAAGTCGAACCATTCGACGAAATTGCCCATCGCGGCAGCGCTGATGACCTTGCGCAGCGCCGGAGCCGATGTCTGATCCTGAAGTCGTGCTGACATGTCTGACCTTTCTTCATTCGAGAAACAAGGACGAGAGGCATCGCGGGGCAGTGGCGGCTGGTGGGGATGCGGATGCGGATGCGCATACCGGCGCCCTGCCGCCCCAAACCATGGAGCGGAGCGGTTTGCCTTTGCGAGAAATGGCATCCGCGCCCGAGACAGCGGTTGTGGTTCTGCCCGCGGTTTATGGCCGAAAGGGGCCCTTTCGGATCGTCTCTAGCTTGCCTCAGCTTGTGGCGCGGAAACATCCGATAACTTGCGCCGGACATGCAGCGATATGCGATCGCCTGTCATTCGTGCACTCCCTGAAGCTGTTGAACTGGTTTTCCCGCAGGTTCTGTCGCCCGCGATACCCGGATGATCCACGACCGTGCCTTCGTTGTAAAATATCGAATCCGGTATTATTGATAACTAGTAGGAAATAATTTGGGCGCCACATGAGCCTTGATCTTCGACATCTGCGGGCCTTCGCCACGCTTGGACAGGAACTGCATTTCCGCCGCGCCTCGGAAAGCCTGCGCGTGGCGCAACCTGCGTTGACCAAGACGATCCAGCAGTTGGAGGACCATGTCGGTACGCCGCTTCTGGTGCGCTCGACACGCCGGGTCGAGTTGACCGAGGCGGGCCGGGTCTTTCTGGCCGAGATCGCGGATGTGACGGGGCAGATCGACCGGGCGGTCGAACGCGCCCGCAAGGCGGCGCGCGGCGTCCGGGGCGAGTTGCGCATCGCCTATACCGATTTCGCGATCAATGGCGCTTTGCCGCATTTCCTGCGCGCCTTCAACGAGGCCCATGCCGATATCTACCTGGACCTGATCTTCATGCCGACGATCCATCAACACGAGGCGATCTTGCACCATCGCATCGACATCGGCTTTCTTTACGGGGTCTCGGACCAGCAGCCGATCAACAGCCTGCTTTTCGACGAGAACGATTACGTTGCCATCCTACCCGTGAACCACCACCTGGCGGAGCGCGATCAACTGGCGCTGAGCGACCTGAAAGCCGAGAAGTTCGTATTCGGGACGGGCGACAGCTGGATGATCTTTCGCAACCAAGTGTTTGCGGAATGCCGGGCCCGCGGGTTCCTGCCAGAAATATCGCTCGAGGCGACCAACAGCGATGGCATCTTCGGCCTTGTCATCGCCGGCGCCGGTGTCGCGATCTATTCCAGCGCGATCGGCAACATGCCCCGGCAAGGCATCGCCATCCGCCAGTTGGTCGACATGCCGGCAAAATTGCCGATAACCGCCGTCTGGGAACATGGCAATGGTTCTGAAGAACTGACCATCTTTCTAAGGTTCTTGCGCCGCTTTCGGCCCCTGGCCAAGGACGGGTGATCTGTTCCCGGGCTCTGGCGCAGAACTCGGCCAACAGAATGATCACCCTTGTTCCTTTGCTCTACCGGTTAATTTTGCGGGCCGCGAAAGCGCCTGCTCGGCCAGCGCCCCGCCGCCCCAGGTCTAGTCTGGCCCCCCAGCCGCATCCTGGTCGGGACGCATTCGGCACCCGCGTTGAACCCGTCGTTCAACGCCCGTCCGCAGCCGGCCGCGGAGCGCATCCGCAGCGTCGCCAGCCGATGCGGACCGCGCGGCGCCGGACAGGGGATCTTTCCGGGCGGCGCCCGGAGCCTTCCAGGGCCCGGGCGCCATGCGGTCATTGCAGGCAGGGCTCGAACTGCTGGCACAGCGCGGTTTCCGACACCAGCCGGCCAGCGGACAGCACCCGCAGATGCTCGGTGCCGCCGGCGACCAGCGCGGGGATGTCGGGGGCCCGCGCGATCAGCAGGTCGGCGCGGGCACCGGGCCGCAGCCCGTGGTCGTCCAGCCCCATCAGCCGGGCCGGGATCCGTTCGATCATGCGCCAGGCCAGCGCCAGCTCGTTGCCCTTGAGATGCCCGGCCAGCAGCGTCCAGCGCGCGATCTCGAGCAGATCGCCCGAGCCAGTGGGCACAAAGGGATCTTCGATATTGTCCGAGGCGCTGGCAATCGCCACGCCGCCGCGGATCATCTCGGCCACGCGGGTCAGGCCGCGCGGTGGCAGCATCGCGGCCTCGCGGCCCTGCAGATAGAGGTTCGCCGCCGGCAAGGTTACCACGCCGAGGTCCAGCGCAAGGATCTGTTCCATGATCGGCAGGAAATCCTCGCGCGGCATGGCGCTGAGGACCGAGCAGTGGCTCAGCACCACCCTGCCCTGCATGCCGTGGCGCCGCACCCGGTCGAAGACCTTGGGGAACAGCTGGCGCGAGGCGTCCAGATGCTCGTCCAGATGCAGGTCCACCGGCAGGCCATGGCGCGCGGCGGCGTCGAAGATGATGTCCAGATAGCGGTCGGGATCCTCGGCCACGGCGGGGGTGCCGCCCATGGCGTCCGAGAGCTGTGCAGCGCGGTCGATATTGGCGCGCAGCCAGTCCAGATCCTGCCCTGGATGCGGGGTCATGAAGCCGACCAGTTGCAGCCGCACGCGGTCCGCCCAATCGGCACGCAGCTGCGCCAGCGCCTCGATCCCGGCAAAGCCGGCGTCCTTGTCGACGTTCACATGGCTGCGGATCGCCGTGGTGCCATGCGACAGGCAGCGGGCCAGCGTGCGGCTGGCGCGGGCGGTGACATCGCCCGGCGGTGCCTGGCGCGCATAGGCCGCAAAGGCGTCGCGCGCGCCCTGCAGGGTGCCCGATGGATTCGGCGCCAGCCGCAGCACGCCCGTCTTGTCCAGGTGCTGGTGCATGTCGACCAGACCCGGCATGACCAGGCAATCCGCGGCCTCGACCAGCTGCGCGCCTTCGGGCGGATCGATGCGGGCGGCGATGGCGGCAATGCGGCCGTCCTGTCCGACCAGAACATCGGCGGGGCCGTGCAAGCCGTCCTCGGGCACGATCAAACCGCCGCGGATCAACAGCGGCGGAGTCTGGCGATTGGAGCGCATTTGGTTCATGGTATTCCTCTTGTGCAAGCGGCGGAAGCGCGGAGCCGGCCAAGCGGCCCCGCGGATAGGTTCAGGCCTCGGCGCGGCGTGCGTCCGGGCCGGGAAGATGGGTGTCTTCCGCATCGCCATCGCCGGTGCCGTTCAACACCAGGTTCAGCGTGACCGAGACCAGGCAGGCGACCACCACGCTGCTGTGCAGGATCGACTGCGCCCATTCCGGCAACTGGCCGAACAGCGTCGGCAACAGCGTCGGGATCAGCGCGATGCCCATGGTCAGCGCGACGATCAGCATGTTGTAGTCGTTGTTCACGTAATCGACCTTGGCCAGCGCCTGGATACCGGCCGCGGCAACGATGCCGAACATGGCGATGGCCGCGCCTCCCAGCGCCGGGGCCGGCACCGCAGCCAGCACCGCGCCGAACTTCGGCAGGAAGGCCACCACGCACAGGATCAGCCCGCAAAGCGCCACCACCCAGCGGCTGCGAACGCCGCTCAGGATGACAAGGCCCACATTCTCCATATGCGCGATGAAGGGAAAGCCCGCGAACATCCCGGCGACCGAGCTCGCCAAGCCGTTCGCCCGCACGCCATCGGCGACATCGGCCGGCGTCACCTCTTTCTCGACCATGTCGCCGATCGACACGAACAGCCCCATGCTCTCGACCGTCTGCACCACCATGACGATGGCGATGGTCAGAAACGGCAGAAAGCCAAAGGTCGGCACGCCGAACTGGAAGGGCGTCGGCACCACCAGCCAGGGCGCCTCGTGCACCGCCGCCAGGCTGCCCATGCCCAGGCCCCAGGCCACGAGACCGCCCACGGTCATGCCGATCAGCACCGAAAGGTTGCGCAGAAGCGGCGTACCCAGCCGGGTCAGCACCAGGATCACCGCCAGCACCAGCAGCGCGACGGCCAGGAAGGCCGGATCGCCGAAATCGGTGCTGCCATGGCCACCACCCGCCCATTGATAGGCGACCGGCAGCAATTGCAATCCGATGGCGGTGATGATGCAGCCGGTGACGACCGGCGGGAAAAACCGGCGCAGCCGTCCCGCCAGAGGCGCGATGGCCATGATGAACAGTCCGCCCATCATGACCGCGCCGCAGATGCCGGCGATGCCGACGCCCGGCATGGTGCCGATGGCAATGATCGCCGAGACGCTGCTGAAGGCGACACCGTTCATGATCGGCAGCCTGACGCCGAAGCGCCAGAATCCGATCGTCTGCACCAGCGTCGCCAGGCCGGAACAAAAGAATGTCGCGCTGATCAGCAGCACGGTGTCGCGCTGCGAAAAGCCCAGGGCATTGGCGATGATCAGCGGCACCGCGACCGAGCCCACATAGGACACCGCGACATGCTGCAAGGCCAGCGCGATCATCCTGCGCGCCGATAGTATCTCATCCACCGGATGAACTGTGCTTGTCATATTCTCTCCCCCCTTCATTGATCGGGTCTCCTCTCCCCGCCCGGCCGACGGCCGAACAAAAAACGGCGCGGTCCCGTCTCCTCCCAGGTCCGCGCCATTGCTTCATGTTGGCCGTGACCCGGTCACGCCGCCATGCAGGCCGCCAGCCGCTCCTTCAGGGCCACGCGGTCCAGGTTACGGCCGATGAACACCATCTTGTTGCAACGCGGCTCGTCCGCCCAGGGATGGTTCGGCCGGAACTCGATCTGGTCGTGGACGCCATGCAGCACATAGCAATAGTCGTCGCCCTTGACCGAGAAGATGCCTTTCATGCGGAACAGGTTGTTCAGGTCCTGTCCGCGCATCTCCTCGACCCAGGCCTGCATTGCCGCCGGGTCCATGTGGCCCTGCAGCTCGATCCCGACCGAACCGACCGAAGCGTCGTGGTCGTGGCTCGCGTCGCCCAGCCAGGGTGCCTGATGATGGTGATGGTCGTGGCTGGCATCGACCTCGGCCGCGATCTTGCGGCTCTGGTCAAAGGCAGCGAGGCCCAGGATCTTCCCGAGGTCGATCTGGGCAAAGCTGGAACGCACCTGCTCGGCGGTCTCGTTCAGCCCGGTGACGCGGGCCGAAACGGCGGCGATCTCCTCCTCGGACGCCAGGTCGACCTTGTTCAGCACGATGCGGTCGGCGCAGACGATCTGGTCCACGGCCTGATTGTCATGCGCCTCGATCAGGCTGTCGTCCAGGTGGCGCAGCACATGCTTGACATCGACCAGCGCGATGACGCCGTCCAGATTGGTCTCGTCCCGGATCGGATCGTCCAGGAAGAAGGTCTGCGCGATCGGATAGGGATCGGCGAGGCCGCTGGTCTCGATGATGATATGGTCCAGCCGCTCGGGCCGGTCCAGAAGCTGGCGGATGACGCGCAACAGGTCGTCGCGCGCCTCGGCCACGCAGCAGACGCAGCCATTGGTCATCTCGAAGATTTCCTCGGTGCTGCCCACGACCAGTCCGCCGTCGATGCCGATCTCGCCGAATTCGTTCTCGATCACGGCGATCTTCATGCCGTGGTTTTCCCGCAGGATGTAGTTCAGCAGCGTGGTCTTGCCCGAACCGAGAAACCCGGTCAGCACGGTGACGGGGATCTTGTCCTTGATGGTCTTCTGCATCGGTCTCATACCCTCCCAAGGTTGAAAAATTCAGGGCGCCTTGACCCAGCGCCGCACGCCGGCGCAATCGAGGTCGAACAGGTCCAGCACCCGGCCCAGTGTCTGGTCCACCATCGCGTCGATGCCGGCAGGCCGGGCATAGAAGGCCGGGACCGGTGGCGCGATGATGCCCCCCATGCGCGTCACGGCCAGCATGTTCTTGAGGTGGCTTTCGGCCAGCGGCGTCTCGCGCGCCAGCAGCACCAGCCGGCGGCGTTCCTTCAGCGTGACCTCGGCCGCGCGGCTGATCAGACCCGAGGTGACGCCCTGCGCGATCTCGGCCAGGGTCTTCATCGAGCAGGGCGCGACGATCATGCCCATGGTGCGGAACGAGCCGCTGGAGATCGAGGCCGCCACGTCGTCCGAGCGATAAAGCACATCCGCCCGCGCCTCGATGTCCGAAAGCTTCAGGTCGGTTTCATGCATCATGGTCAGCAGCGCGGCGCGGCTGACGGTGACATGCGTCTCGACCCCCAGTTCGCGCAGCAACTCCAGCAGGCGCAACCCATAGACCACGCCCGAGGCGCCGCTGATTCCCACCGCCATCCGGGGGCGGCTGGGCCCGCGCGGAATGGCATAGGCGTTCATGGCTGCGCCCCCGAAAGGATCGCCGCCGCCCGCGCCCGCGCCTCGGGCGACAGGGTGGCGCGGATGCCATGGAAATCCGGCCCCCGCGTCGCGTCCAGCGCCAGCCGCGAGGTGGTGCCGTCGGCGGTCGAGGACGGGTCCAGCGGGCTGCCGGGCAGGCCGTCGATGCTGAACATGTCGCGATGCGGCTGGAAATGCGTGGCCAGCGCCCAAAGCACCTGGCTGTCCTGCGCCACGTCCACGTCCTCATCGACCGCGATCACGGTCTTGAGATAGGGATCCCAGCCCAGCAGACCCAGCATGACCTGCCGCGCCTCGCCCGGGCGGCTTTGCCTCAAGGCGACATAGGCGTGGAAATGCGTGCCCGAGGTTGGGTAATGCAGCCGCGTCACCGCCGGGAAGCGGGCCTTGATCTTCTCGAACATCTCGGCCTCGCGCGGCAGGCGGGCCAGGTTCAGGTGTTCGTCGGTGGCGCCGCCGACCACGTCGACCAGCCAGGGGTCGCGCTTGCGCAGCACCGTCTGGACATGGAACAGCGTGTTGGTCGAGCGGTCCGAACTGTAGCCCGAGAACTCGCCGAAGGGGCCTTCGGCCACATGCGCCTCGGGGTCCAGTTCGCCCTCCAGCACGAATTCGGCCGCGGCGGGCACGCCGATGCCATGGCGGGGCGTCCGCACGACCTGCAAGGCCTCGCCCATCAGCGCGCCGGCGATGGCACGCTCATCGGTGCCGAAGGCCACGCGGGCCGAGGCGGCCATCATGAACAGCGGATGCGCGCCGATGACCATGGCCACGGGCAGCGGCCGGCCGGCCTCGCGCGCGGTCTGATACATGCGCCACAGATGACCGCGCGAATGCAGGCTGGTCGCCAGCGCATTGCGGGCATGGCGCATGGAGCGGTGATAGCTCAGGTTCGCCACCCCGGTCTCGGGGTCTTCGGCGACGATGATGGCATTGGTGACATAGGCGCCGCGGTCGCTGTCGAAATGCCGGATCATCGGGATCTGCTCCAGATCGACGGCATCGCCTTCGGCCACCACCTCGGTCACCGGGCCGCTGTCGACCGGGACAGGCGGGATCGGCGCATTGGCGCGGCGCTGGTATTCGGCATGCAGGTTCGCCAGATCCGTGCCCATGATCCGGGCGATGCGGTCGCGCGAGGCGAAGACGTTCGTCACCAGCGGGTAGGCGCAGCCCGGCACGCTGTCGAAAGACAGCATCGGGGCGCGGCCCTGCCGGGCCAGATCCTCGACCAGCGCCGTCACGTCCTGCCCGCAGCCCAGAGGGGCCGGGACATGCAGCACGTCCTGCGGAAAGCGGGCGCGGTAGTCGCGGGCAAAATCTTGAAAATCCTGACGCATGCTCTTGTCCGTTCGGTTCGGGGAAAGGTGCGGGGCCGGGAACCCCGCACCCCTGTCCTCAGACGTAGGTCGCCTTGAGGCGCTTCTCGGCCTCGGCCAAGTCCTTGGGAGGCTTGGTCGGCTCGAGACCGATCAGGCGGGCGATATTGTTGCCCAGGTAGTCTTCCAGGATGTCCTCATGCAGGTTCATCCCCTGCGGCTCGGGCGAGCACAGCACCTCCAGTTCGCGCAGCCACATGCCGGGGTTGTTCGGCGGCGAGTCGGTGCCGAAGACGATCTTGTTCGGCGGCAGTTGCTTGGCGAATTCCACGATCCGCGACTGGAAGCACCAGCCGGATTCGCAATAGACGTTCGGGGTATCCATCGCCATCCAGAAGGCCTCGAAGGAATAGTTGCCGCCGGTCTGGATGCCGAAATGGCCGATGATGAAGTTGACCATCGGGAATTCGCGGATGATCGGATAGAACTGCGTCGGGATCGAATAGGGCCCGTCGCCGGTGTGGATCAGCACCACCACGCCCAGCTCGGCGCATTTCTTCATCGCCGGGCGCAGCCATTCCAGCGCGCGGTCGGGACGATAGCCGTGCATGTTGGAATGCAGCTTCAGCATCTTGAAGCCGTATTCCTTGACGTGGAACTCCAGCTCGGCGGCGCCGTTCTCCGGCCCCCAGCGCGGGTTGAAGTTGAAGTTGCCGATGAAGCGGTCGGGGTATTTCTGGCACAGTTCGGCGACATAGGACATGTAGTCGCGGATGCCCTCGCGCCCGCGGCGGTTGCCATCGCGATAGCCGGTATTGCCGGGCGGCGGCTGGATGAAGCCCATGTCGATCCGGCGCGGCTTGCCGTTGATCATATAGGGGCCGTCCATCAGCTTCAGCATGCGTTCGCCGGTAAAGGGCTCGCCCGTATGCCGCCATGCCTCGTCCACCAGATTGGTGGGATGCAGGTGGGTGTCGATGATCATTGTTCTTCTCCGGTCTTTCAGACGAGCGTGGCGAGGTAGTGCTTGTTCTCGATGCCGTGGCGGTCCAGCTCGGCCACCGCCTCCTCATAGGTCGCGGGATGCGGCGTCGGCTCGATCCCGATCATCCGCGCCAGGTTGTTGCCCAGGTAATCCTCCAGCACCTCCTCGCTGAGATTCATGCCCTGCGGCGGTTCGTGGCACAGCACCTCAAGCAGGTTCAGCCACATGCCCGGCTCGTTCGGCGGCGTGTCCGAACCATAAAGGATCTTGTGCGTCGGCAGGTCCTTGGCGAATTCGACGATGCGCGACTGCAGGCACCAGCCGCTTTCGCAATAGACGTTCGGCAGCTCCATCGCCCATTGGAACGGCTCGAAGGTGTAGACGCCGCCGGTCTGGACACCGAAATGCGCCATGATGAAATTGATCTGCGGATATTCCTTGATCAGCGGGATCCATTCCGACGGGATGGAATAGGGCCCGTCGCCGGTATGGACCTTCACCAGCACGCCGAGCTCCGCGCATTTGTCCAGCGCCGGACGCAGCCAGTCCTTGGCGCGGTCGGGGCGATAGGCGTGCATGTTCGCCTGGAACTGCACCATCTTGAAGCCATGCTCTGTCACATAGCGTTCGATGGCCTCGACGCCGTTCTGCACCCCGCAGCGCGGATTGTAGACGAAGCAGCCGATGAAGCGGTCCGGGTATTTCTGAACCATCTTCAGCGTATAGGCCATGTAGGCGTCGATGGATTCGCGCCCGGAAAGCGCGCCATCGGTCCAGGTGTAGATGGTGTTGCCCTGCGGCGGCTGGATGAAGGCCTTGTCGACCCGGCGCGGCTTGCCGTTGATCGTGTAGGGTCCGTCCATCATCTGGATCAGGCGCTCGCCGCTGAACGGGTCGCCGTCGTGCTGCCACGCCAGATCGACCAGATCGGTCGGATAGCAGCTGGTATCAATGATCATGTGGTCCTCCTTCTGCCCGGCTCCCCAAGGGGGCCGCGATGGTCGGGAAAACCGCTGCGCCCCCCACGCGTCCGGCGGACGACCTTACCGACGGCAGCGGCTTCCTTCGGTCAGACTGGCATGGCGCGAACAAGACGTATAATATCGCTTTCATGCTTTGGTGAGAGGTTTCCGATATGGACCGCATCGACCCGCGCCAGTTCAACCTGCGGACATTGCGCTATTTCCTGGTGCTGGCCGAAGAGCTGCATTTCGGCCGCGCCGCCCGGCGGCTGAACATGTCGCAGCCGCCGCTGAGCCAGCAGATCCGCCAGCTCGAGGAGGCGCTGGAGGTCGAGCTGTTCCGCCGCAGCCATCACAGCGTCGAACTGACCGTAGCGGGCCGCGCCTTCCTTGAACGGGTGCCGCTGGTCTTTGAACAGCTGGACAAGGCCATCACCCATGCCCGCATGGTCGCACGCGGCCAGGTGGGGCGGCTGGAGATCGGCGTCATCAGCTCGTCGCTGGTGGGGGTGATCCCGGCGGCTCTGGAAAGTTTCGGCCAGCGCTATCCCGAGGTCGAGTGGCGATTGCACGAGCTGACGCCCTCGGCCCAGATCGAGGCGCTGATCGAGCGGCGCATCGATGTCGGCATCTTCCGCATGCCGCCCGAGCACGAAGGGCTGCAGCGCGAGATGATCATGCGCGAGGATGTGATGATCGCGCTTCCGCGCCAGCACCCGCTGGCCGCCCGCGACCGGTTGGCGCTGGCCGAACTCAGCGACCAGCCCTTCGTGATGTTCGGCCTGCAGCAGTCGCGTTTTGCCGACTACCTGTATCAGTGCTGCCTGCAGGCCGGTTTCACCCCGCAGATCCGCCAGCAGGTGGTCGAGGTGCAATCGCTGCTGAGCCTGGTCGGCGCGAACATGGGCGTGGCGCTGTTGCCCGCCAGCATGCGGGGTCTGGCCTGGGCGAATGTGATGTTCCGGCCCATCGCCCCGGAACCGCCGCAGGTGCCGCTATATGCCATCTCCCGCCAGGGCGATCCGTCGCCGACATTGCATCACTTCATCGCCATCATCCGCGAAAAGGTAAGCGACAGCATGTCGATGCCATCGCGCCAGCGCCATGGCGCCGACGATGAGGCTCTGCCGGATGCAGGGCTGTCTTCTCCTTGACGATTCGAACCGCCATGTTCGTTGCGGGTCGAAGCCCGGCCGCGGCTGGTCCGGAATTGCACCCCGACGCGGGCAGCCGGTCGCACGGGCGATCGGCCCCTCGAAATCACAGCGCTTCTTGCGCTTCTTTTTCGTTGTCGGCCTTCACCTTCCAATTCCAGCCGCTGTGCGGCCTTCCCGCGCCGGGCATGCTGACGGTCGCTTCGGCCGGGATCCGGACGGGCGCCCGGATTCGTCCTTGTGCGTCCGCTTGCCCTCAGTCTAGACCCGGACTTCGCAACTGCCTGTCATCGGCGATAGACCCAATATTTCGATACCAGGAATATCATCGCGGAAACGAAGCCCGTCACCACCAGTTGCGTTTTGAATAGCGGCAGGGCAAGCCCGTCGACCAGGCCCGCCATCAATAGCGAATTCAGCGCCATGGCCGTCAGGTGCATGACCACGAAACGCAAGACGCTGCGCCGGGTCGGCGGGCCGGCGCGGAAGGTCAGCCCGCTCTGCAGCAGGTAGTTGTAGACCATGCTGGCACCATAGCAGAGGCCGGTCAGCAGCAGGGTGCCGTCCACCCGATCCCGCAATAGCCACAGCAGCAGGAAATAAAGCCCGGTCGAGGAGGCGCCGACGGCCAGGAAGCTCAGCGGCTGCCGAGCCGCAGCCCAGGCCGGGCTCATCTGGCCACTCGCTGGAACAGCGCGCCGTAATCGCCCTGCACGCGCGGCGCGTAATCCTGGCCCATGAACGCAAGAAGCTCGGCCAGCGCCGGTGCAGTGGTGTTCGGCGCGGACAGTCCCGCCTCTGTCGGGACAAGATGTATCCCGGTAATCAGCACGAACGCCGGCGGATTGCCGCGCAACCCATCGCGAATCTCGGTCAGCCAAGGCTGGTAAAGCGCAAAATCCGGGGTCATCAGCTCGATCGCTGGGGTGATGAAGCGATGAGGCGGCAGCCGTTGGGCCAGATAGGGGATATGATGGGCGGTGCCATATTGCGCCAGCCTGTCCTCGGGGGTGCTTTCGGTCTGGATGATCTGGATCATCCGGGCCTGGTCGGCTGCGGGAATGCCGTAGCCGCCGGCCACGGGGGCGATGCCGTTCCGCAGATAGTCGCGCAACAGCCCGCCATTGCTGGCGAGCTTGCTGGCGGTTCCCAGCACGGCAAGCCCCGCCAGCGCGACAGCCGCGCCGCCGGCCAGCCAGCCGAGGCGCGGGCCAGGCGCGTCGCCTGCCCGTGCGGCCAGCTGGTCGATGGCTACGGCGGTCAGCATCGCCAGCAGGGGGATGAAGCCGGCGATGTGATAGCCGAAGCCCTTGTTCTGGGCAAAATAGGACAGCAGAATGGCGCAGCCGAGGCCCAGCACCAGCGCCAGCGGATAGCCGACGGACCGGTCGCGCAGGATCCACAGCACCAGCCCGAGCAGCCCGCCCAGGCTCAGCCAGTGCCACCAGCGGGTGAAAAGCGTGAGCAGGGTCTGGATCAGATCCATCGGCGGCTCGACGTAATAGACCTGGGCAGTGAACTGCACCGACTGTTGATACCAGTCGTCCAGATTGCCGACGGCCACCGCCCAGGCCAGTGCCGCCAGGATCACCGTCGCAAAGCCCATGCCAAGCGCCAGCACCCGGACAGAGATGCCATTGCGCCGGGGCTGACGCAGCCACTCGCGCGGCAGCGCCTCGAGGATCAGGAGCCCGGCCAGCACCGACAGGTAGGTGGGGCGGACCAGCACCGCACAGGCGACCAGAGCCCCGGCCAAGAACAACGCCCGCCCCTCACGCTTCGCCGGGGCCAGCATGGCACAGCAGGCTATGATCATAAGGCCCATGGCGACGATGTCGCGCTGTCCGGCCATCCAGGCCCCGGCGGTGACATAGAGCGGGGGATAAAGCACCAGCATGATCCAGGGCGCAAGCCGGAAGCCGGCGCGCCACAGGAACAGCCCCGCCGCCATCGCCGCCAGCTCGGCCAACAGGAAATCCAGCAGGTGCCATGACCAGGCGACCGGGCCGAACAGCCGGATCGCCGCCTCGTGCAGCAGCATTCCGCCCGGCCAGTTCATGTCGAAGCTGCCGGCATAGAACGGGCGGCCCTGCGTTGCCAGCCAGCCCATATAGTCGAACTGGGCCTGGTCCGGGGACGGTTCGATCTTCAGATAGAGAATGCAGAGGACCGGCGTCGAGGCCAGCCATAGCAGCGCCAATCCGGGGCGCAAAAACGCCAGGCCGGGCCCGAAGTGGGTCTTTGTGTGGGAAACTGCGGACATCGGATGGGCTCCTTCAGGCCGAACCGCTGCGGAAGAATGTGACGATGCCCGCAATGCCGCTGGCCAGCGAAGTCGCCTGCCAATCGGCGGGCAGGGCTGAAGGCAGGAAACTCATGTCGCGGACATTGGAAGGGTGCGGATCGAACTGCAGCAGCAGGGGCCGCCCCATCCGCTCGCGAACGCGTTCGATCACCTCGAAGACCGAGGCCGGCCGGCCACTGGCCAACAGCCGCGTTTCCACGGGTTCGCCGCTGCCCGATTTTAGGATGCTGCGGGCTATATAATGGCCGATATCGTCGGCCAGGACATAGTCGCGCAGCGTGTTCGGATTGCCGTAGATCCGGGTGGTCGTGCCGCGCATCGCGTTCGAGACAAGGGCCGCGACCAAGCCCACCCGCCGCGAGCGGGTCACACCATAGACCGAGCTTGGCCGGTAGATGCGGCGCCGGTTCAGCCCGGCAGCCCGGGCCAGTATCTTTTCCTGCTGCCGCTTGCCCTCGCCATAGGGGCGCAGGGGACGGGGCACGCCGATGCGCCCGCAATGGGTCTGGCCCTCGAACAGCCCGCCGGCCGAGCTCAGCATGTGAAAATCGACCTGCCGTCCGTCCCGTCCCAGGGACTCGGCCATTTCGACCAATTCGGCCACCAGGGCCGTTTCCTTTGCCATCTCGATCTCGGTCGAGGCAAAGCCGCTCTGCCCGCCGGTCCAGACCATGGCGATCCTGTCCCGAGGTCGCAGCTCGGCCCGGATCGCCGCTCGCTGCGCCCGCCGCAGAATGTCATGGCGCCAATCATAGGGAAATTGCCCGGCCCGGGTATGGCAGCGCAGCTGCAGGGCGCGGTCCACCGCCCCGCCGATCAGGCCCAGGCCGAACATCAGGATCGATAGCCCGTCCCGCTCGCCGATGTGCAGCAGCTTCATGGCTGGGGGTCCGGATGCTGCTCCAGCCATCGGACCGCCATGGCGTCCCCCGAGCGGTCTATGGTGAAGAATGTCGGCTTGCCATGGACCTTGAGGATCATCGAGGACAGGTATTGCAGCGCGATCCCCAGCATCAGGGCGGAAAGTCCGCCGAAAAAGGTGATCGCCAGGAACAGCGAGGTCCAGCCCTGTACCGCGATGTCCATCGGGAAGAAGATCCGTTTTACCAGAAAATAGACCGCTGCCAGCACCGAGAATATCATCGCCGAAAGACCCAGCACCGATCCGATGCGCAGAAGCTTGATCTGGCTGGAAAAGATCATCCGCCAGCCATGCGATAACAGCGCCTTCAGGCTATAGCCGCTCCGCTTGGTGCGGATATAGCGCTCGTCCTTCATCTCGGCTCGCAGAACGCCGATGCTCTGGGTGAACCAGCCCAATGTGATGTCCAGATAGGTGTCATGCGAACAGACGCTGGCCGCCGCCCGCGCCACCGGACCGCGGATCAACCGGAAGCTGTTGAAGTCGGGCAGATTGGGATTGTCGGTCAACCATTGCATCAGCCGCTTGAAACTGCGCGAGGTCCAGTCGCGGAATGCGGCCTCGTGCACGGCCGAGGCGGGCTTGGCATAGACGATGTCGGTATGTTCGGTCACCGCCTTGCGCAAGAGCGGTTTGATGAGTTCGGGCCGGTGTTGCAGGTCTTCGTCCATGGTGACGACCCAATCGCCGGAACTGTGCAGGATGCCGACGATGGTGGCCGGGTGCTGGCCGAAGTTGCGCGACAGGTGAAGCGGTACGATCCAGGGATGCTGCTGCGCCAATCGGTCGATCAGCTTTCCGGACTGGTCGATGGCGGCGTCGTCGACGAAGATCGCCTCAGCCAGGAAAAAAGGCGCCGCCTGGGCTTGCCATTCGCGACGCAGGCTGTCGAGCGCCCCGACCAATGTCTCCAGGTAATCGCTGCCGCAATAAACCGGCACGACGACGCTGATCGTTGTGCCTTGGGCCTGAGGAATGTCTGACATACTTTTGAACCCTGGCTACTATTCAAGAACAGACTGGTATTTTCCTTGCCTTGTTAACGGTGATCAAAAACGGAACTGCGGTTATGCGTCCCATTCATATCGGCGGGGGCTATTTTCGGCAACAACTCTCTTTTGGACGATTACAGTCTCGGGATAGGCGTGTCATGCGGGGTAAGTCGGCTTGCTCTTGCATGAGGAGATTATCTCGGGGTCGGGAAAACAACGGAGTAGGGATTCGGCCGTAAGAGCGCCCAATTGATCTTGCCACGCCGGATTATGGTAGGATGTTTTGCATGTGCCGGCAAAGACTTTGGCATAATGGGCCGTATCGCGAACCGCGTTGCTGAATTGGCTGCTCGCGGATCACGGCTGTGATGCCGATTGGTTCCGCGAAGCCCGGCAAAGCACGGGGATCAAGCCCTGCATCCCGCCAGGCAGTCGCGCGGCCAATCCGGCAGATATGACCGGCACCGCTAAGAACGCCGCTACCGCATCGGGATCATGTTCGGCCGCCTGAAGGACGGGCGCAGGCTCGCAACACGCCACGACAGATCCCCGAAGGTCTTCCTCTCCGCCATGGCCCTCGTGGCAACCGTCATCATCTGGATATGACAGATCAATCGGTCCAGGGGCCGGCCCTGCGCGACCGCCGCGGAAATTCCGGCGCCGCCGCGGCACCCGGGGGCTGGCCGGGGCATCGGAATTTTCTTGCCAAAATTCGGGACTTGCGCTGCACTTCGTCTTGTCCCGGCGCCGCCTCGCGATGCCGGCGGCCGTGTTTTCAATTATGGAGTTCCCAATCATGCGTAAGCAACTGGCCGCCGAGACGGTCGGCACTTTCTGGCTGGTCTTCGGAGGCTGCGGCAGCGCCATCCTCGCCGCCGCCTTTCCCGACCTGGGCATCGGCTTCACCGGCGTGGCGCTGGCCTTCGGCCTGACGGTGGTGACCATGGCCTATGCCGTGGGCGGCATCTCGGGCGGGCATTTCAATCCCGCCGTCTCGGTCGGCCTGACCGTGGCCGGCCGCTTTCCGGCCGCACGGCTGCTGCCCTATATCGCCGCGCAGCTCGTCGGCGCCATCCTGGCCGCCGCGGCGCTCTACCTGGTCGCCTCCGGCAAGGCCGGCTTCGCGCCGGGCGGCTTCGCGGCCAACGGTTACGGCGAGCATTCGCCCGGCGGCTATTCCCTGACCTCGGCCCTGGTGATCGAGATCATCCTGACCGCGATCTTCCTGTTCGTGATCCTGGGCACCACGCATGGCCGGGCGCCGGTCGGGTTCGCGCCGCTGGCCATCGGCTTGACCCTGACGCTGATCCACCTGATCTCGATCCCGGTGACCAATACCTCGGTCAACCCGGCGCGCTCGACCAGCCAGGCGCTGTTCGCCGATGGCTGGGCGCTGGGGCAGCTCTGGCTGTTCTGGCTGGCGCCGCTGCTCGGCGCGGTGCTGGGGGCGCTGGTCTGGAAGGCGGTGGGCGAGACGGACTGAGCCGGGCTTCCCCGCACCGGCCCCGGGCGGCATGATTCCGGCCGCCCGGATGCCCCGCCGAAATCCGCGTCAGGAGGCGCCGTCGCGGCGCTGCCAGGCGATGCTTTGCGGCCGGACCTGCGCCAGCACCTGCACCAGCAGGCCGGTCACCACCGCCTTCAGCAGGTCGCCGGGGATGAAGGCCGCCGACAGCAGCGTCGCCTCGGCCAGCGATTTCTTCAGCGCGAGCGCCATGCCGGCGATGCCGAAGACGTAAAGCACCAGCACGCCGCCCAGCACCGCGCCCAGGCCGGCGGCAAGGCCCGGGTGGCGGATGCCGGATTTCTCGACGAACAGGCCGGTGACGGCGGCAGCCGGGATCCAGCCCAGCAGGAAGCCGGTGGTCGGCGCCATGAACACGCCCAGCCCGCCGCGCCCGCCGGCCAGCAAGGGCAGACCCAGCGCCACCAGCAGGATGAACAGCAGGCAGGCCGCGACGCCGCGCTTCCAGCCCAGCACCGCGCCCGCCAGCATCACCCCCAGCGTCTGGGCCGAGATCGGCACGCCGAAGCCCAGCGTGATCGCCGGCACCAGCCCCAGCGCCGCGATCAGCGCCGCGAACATCGCCACATGGGCAAGGTTTCTTTCCATTCCCCGAACCTTTCTATCGAAGCTCTATCGCAGCGGGCCGCCGCGCGCCCGCAGCGCCTCGGCGACATGATCGGCATCGTCCAGCGCCAGCAGCGCCAGCGGCAGCACCAGTTGCGGCCCCGGCCGGCGGGCCGAGCGCGCCCGCCAGGCCTCGACCAGCGCGCCCGCCTTCTGGATCAGCACCGGCGTGAAGCGGATGACCAGCGGAATCGCCGTCTCCAGCAGGTGCATGGGCAGCCCCAGCCGTTGCAGCGGCCGGCCCAGCGCGCGCACCACATCCGTCAGATCCTCGAGCGAGGTGGTCATGGTCACCAGATTGGCCAGCGCCACCGCCGTCGCCATGCGCAGCGCCAGAAACACGCCCTCGGCCGGGCTGCCCGACAGCGCGTGCCAGACCAGCACCAACCCCACGAAGGGCAGCACGATGCGCAGCGCCGCCAGCCCCGCGCGCAGGAAGACCGGCCCCGGCAGCGCGTAAAGCACCAGCGCCAGGCCCAGCGCGGCACATTGGAACCACAGCGCCTCGACCGCGAACAGCGCCGTCGAGGCCAGGCACAGCGCCGCCAGCTTGGCCGCCGCCGGCCAGCCATGCGCGCGCGTCCTAATCGGAGAGCTGAGAGAGATCATCCAGACCACCCTGACGGATCATTTCCGCGGTAAAGCGCGGCAGCACCAGATCGGCCGCCCCCGAGGCGACAAGCCGCCCGCGGTCCAGCCAGTGCACCTCATCATAGCCGCGCAGATCGCCGGGATCATGCGAAATATGCAGCAGCCGGATGGCGCAACGGTCAAGATGCCGGCCAAGCTGCATCTTGGTCGGAATGTCGAGACCGGCGAAGGGCTCGTCCAGGATCAGCAGCCGCGGCCGCATCGCCAGCACCGCCATCATGCAGACCAGATGCTTCTGGCCCTGCGACAGCGACTGGATCGGCGCGTCCTTCCAGCCCGCCTTGTCGAACAGCGCCAGAACACGCAGCGCCTCGGCCGCCGCCTCGGATTTCGACCGGCCCTGCTGGCGCAGGCCGAAGGCGATCTCCTCCTGCACGCGGGGGAAGATGATCTGGTGCTCGGGATTCTGGAACAGGATGCCGACGGTGGCCAGCGCCGCCTTGCGGTCGGCCTGGACGTCGATCCCCTCGACCCGCAGCGTGCCGCGGCTCGGCGCCAGCAGCCCGGCCAGCAGCCGCGCCAGCGTGCTCTTGCCCGAGCCGTTGCGCCCCACCACGCCGATGCGCCGCGCCGAGCTGCGCAGCGTCAGCCCCGACAGGATGACCCGCCCCGCCACCTCGTAGCCGAGATCCTCCAGCTGGACGGCATGGCGCAGGTCGGCGGTCGCTTGCATGGCGGGCGGTTTCGGCTTCCGGTTGGTCTGGCCCGCTTGATGTCCGCAACCGGCCCGCCGCGCAAGGGCCATGGGCCGGAAAAACGGCTCGACGCAAAGAGACAAGCAAGTCCGACGGATCTGCAATCGCGGCCCTGGGCAGCGCGGCCGGCCGGGGTGCTGGGCGGGCGCCGGGCCGCACTCGCACCCGGGTCGCCGCCGGAAGGCTCCGAACCCGGCGGTCAAGCTCCAGCCGGGGCCGGGAAACCGGTCCCCGGCACATGCGCCCTCAGGCCCCGGCGGCAAGCCGGGATTGCGACAGCTTCAGCAGGCCCTTCTGCAGCAGGATGAATACCAGCAGCAGCACGCCGATGACGATCTTGGTCCACCAGCTCGACAGCGTGCCGTCGAAGACGATATAGGTCTGGATCAGCCCCATGGTCAGCACGCCGACCAGCGTGCCGAACATATAGCCCGCGCCGCCGGTCAGCAGCGTGCCGCCGATCACCACCGCCGCGATGGCGGTCAGTTCCGTCCCCACCGTCGCCAGCGAATAGCCCGAGCCGGTGTAGATCGAGAACACGATCCCCGAGAGCCCCGCCATCAGCCCGGAAAAGGCATAGACCAGCATCGTGGTGCGGCCTTGCCGGACGCCCATCAGCCGCGCCGTCGCCTCGCCGCCGCCCAGCGCATAGACCGAGGCGCCGAAGCGGGTCTTGTGGGCGACGACCATGCCCGCCAGCACGGTCAGCAGCATGACGACGCCGATCAGCGTCAGCCGGCCCTTGCCCGGCATCAGCCAATAGGCCGATTGCAGGGTCTTGTAGAAGGGATGCGCGATCGGCACCGAGTCGATGGACAGCATATAGGCCGCGCCGCGCGCCAGGAACATGCCGGCCAGCGTGACGATGAAGGCGGGCATCGCCAGCCGGTCGATCAGAAAGCCCATGGCCGCGCCGAAGGCGGTGGTCAGCGCCAGCAGCAGGGCGAAGACCACCAGCGGGTGCAGCGACGTCTCGCGCAGGATCACGGCGATGAAGACGCCGGAAAACGCGATGACGCTGCCCACCGACAGGTCGATGCCGCCCGACAGGATCACCAGCGTCATGCCGACCGCGACGATGCCCAGATAGGCGTTGTCGGTCAGCAGATTGCCCACCACCCGCGTGGACAGGATGTTCGGGAATTGCAGCCAGCACAGCAGCCAGGCCAGCAGGAAGATCACGACGGTCGCGTAAAGCGGCAGGGCGCGGGTGTTCATTTCGCGGCTCCTCGGTGCAGCGCGGCCTCGCGGCTGGCGCGGTGGCTGTCGCGCCACAGCCGCCATTCCCCGGCGATGCGCGGCGATTGCAGCACCAGGATCACCAGCACCAGCCCGGCCTTGATGACCAGGTTGTATTCGGACGGGAACCCGGCCAGCAGGATGCCGGTGTCGATGGTCTGGATGATGAGCGCGCCCAGAAGCGAGGCGATGATGGAAAACCGCCCGCCCAGCAGGGAATTGCCGCCGATCACCACGGCAAGGATGGCGTCCAGCTCCAGCCACAGCCCGGCATTGTTGGCGTCGGCGCCGCGGATGTCGGCGGTGACGACGATCCCGGCCAGCGCCGCGCAAAGCCCCAAGACGACATAGACCGCGATCAGCAGCACCGTGGCGTTCACCCCGGCCAGGGCGCTGGCGCGGCGATTGATGCCGATGGATTCGACCAGCAGGCCAAGCGCGCTGCGCCGCATCAGCGCCGCCATGCCGAGGCCGCAGGCCAGCCACAGCCAGGCCGGCACCGGCAGGCCCAGCAGGCTGCCCGAGCCGAAGAAGGCGAAGCCGGCGTCGTTGAAGGTCAGGATGCGGCCCTCGGTGATCAGCTGGGCGATACCGCGCCCCATGGTCATCAGGATCAGCGTCGCGACAAAGGGCTGGATGCCGACCACGGCGACCAAGAGCCCGTTCCACAGCCCCGCGAGCGCACCGGCGGCCAGCGCCAGCAGCAGCGCGGGCACCAGCCCCCAGCCGCCGGCCACGGCCCATGCGGCGACCGCGCCGCAGATCGCCATGGTGGTGCCGACCGACAGGTCGATGCCGCGCGTGGCGATGACCAGCGTCATGCCCACGGCCAGCAGCGCCACCGGCGCGCCGCGCTTCAAGACGTCGATCATCGGCCCGACCAGCCGGTCGCCGCTGATGCCGATCTTCAGGAACCCCGGATAGAACACCGTCACCAGCGCCACCAGCAGCGCCAGCGCCACCAGTTGCGGGGCGATGCGTTTCAGCAGGGTCATGCCGCCACCCCCCCGCCGGCGATGGCGCGCATGATCTCGGCCCCGGTCACGCGCGGCCCGGCCAGCTCCGCGACATGGCGGCGGTCGCGCAGCACGATCACCCGGTCGGCGCTGGCGACCAGCTCGTCGATCTCGCTCGAGACCAGCAGGATCGACATGCCGGCCTGGGTCAGTTCGCGGATCAGGCGCAGGATCTCGGCATGGGCGCCGACGTCGATGCCGCGCGTCGGCTCGTCCAGGATCAGGAAGCGCGGGTTCATCGCCAGCCAGCGGGCAAGGATGGCCTTTTGCTGGTTGCCGCCGGACAGCTCGCCGATGGGCTTTTCCCGGCCCGAGGTGCGGATGTCGAGCCGCTTGATATAGTCGTCGGCGATGCGGTTTTGCTCGGCGCGTGGGATCCTGCGCGCCCAGCCGCGCCGGGCCTGCAGGCCCAGGATGATGTTCTCGCGGATCGACAGTTCGGCGACGATGCCGTCGGTCTTGCGCTCCTCGGGGACGAAGCCGAAGCCTTCGGCGATGGCGGCGCGCGGGCTGGACAGGTCCAGCCGGGATTGCGCGTCGCTGGCCTCGCCCGATTGCGCCGGACGCACGCCGAACATCAGCTCGGCGCTTTCCGTGCGGCCCGAGCCCAGCAGGCCCGCCAGCCCCACCACCTCGCCCTGCCCCACGGTCAGGTCGAAGGGCTCGACCACGCCACGCCGGCCGAAGCCGCGGAATTCCAGCAAGGGCGGGCGGGCGGCGGTGGTCCGGGCGGCCTGCCCGGCCACCTCATGCTCCAGCGCGCGGCCCAGCATGTGCTCGATCAGCTTTACCCGGTCCAGTTCGGCGGTGCGTTCGGTGACGATCTTGCGGCCGTTCCGCAGCACGGTCACCCGGTCGGTCAGGTCGAACACCTGGTCAAGGAAATGCGACACGAAGACGATGCCCAGACCGCGCTCGCGCAGCCCCCGCACCACGTCGAAGACCATGCGCACCTCGGCCGCGTCCAGGCTGGCGGTCGGCTCGTCCAGGATCAGCACCTTGCCCGACAGCGCCACGGCGCGGGCGATGGCGACGATCTGCTGGATGGCGACGGAATAGCTGCCCAGATCGCGATCCACGTCGATGTCAAGGCCATAGGGCCGCAGCGTCTCGCGCGCCTCGGCCCGCAGGGCGCGGTTGTCGATCAGCCCCCAGCGGCGCGGCTCGCGACCGAACATCAGGTTCTGCGCCACGGTCAGGTTGGGCAGCAGGTTCACCTCTTGGTAGACGGTGCCGATGCCCTGCTCCTGCGCCTCGACGGTGGATTGCGGGTCGATCTGCGCGCCGTCCAGGGTGATGGTGCCGCCGTCGCGGCGATAGGCGCCGGTCAGACATTTGATCAGCGTGGACTTGCCGGCGCCGTTCTCGCCCAGCAGCGCATGGACCTCGCCCGCGGCCAGGTCGAAATCCACCGCGTCGAGCGCCTTCGTTCCCGGGAATGTCTTGGTCAAAGACCGGATGGTCAGCAGCATCGTGCCCCCCTTCTGCCGGTTGCCGGGCCGCGCGACGGCAGCCCGGCCGCTGGCTGTCAGTAGCCCAGGCCCTTGCGCCGCTCGTATTCGCCGGCGGGATCGTCGGCCTGGGTATAGAGCTTCGACTCGGTCTGCAGGAACTTCGCCGGCTGGGTGCCGTCCTTCCAATAGGCGGCGAGCGCGTCGAAGGCCGGGCCGGCCATGTTCGGGGTCAGCTCGACGGTGGCGTTCGCCTCGCCATTGGCCATGGCCTGGAACAGGTCCGGAACGCCGTCGATCGAGACGACCAGGATGTCGGTGCCCGGCTTCAGCCCGGCCTCCTTGATGGCCTGGATCGCGCCGACCGCCATGTCGTCGTTATGGGCGTAAAGCGCGCAGATGTCCTTGCCGCCGTTCTCGGCCTGCAGGAAGCTCTCCATCACCTCCTTGCCCTGGGCGCGGGTGAAATCGCCGGTCTGGCTGCGCACGATCTTCAGGTTGTCATGACCGGCCAGCGCGTTCTCGAAGCCCTTCTTGCGGTCGATGGCCGGGCTCGATCCGGTGGTGCCCTGCAGCTCGACCACGCGGCATTCCTTGTCGCCGACGGTATCGACCAGCCATTTGCCGGCGACCTCGCCCTCATGCACCAGGTTCGAGCCGACGGCGGTCAGATAGAGGTCGTCCGAACTGTCCACCTGCCGGTCCAGCAGCACGACCGGGATCTCGGCCTCCTTGGCCTCTTGCAGCACGGCGTCCCAGCCGGTGGCGACGACCGGCGCCAGCAGGATCGCGTCCACGCCCTGCGCGATGAAGGAGCGGATCGCGGCGATCTGGTTTTCCTGCTTCTGCTGCGCGTCCGAGAATTGCAGCTTCAGGCCGCGCTCCTCGGCCTGGGTCTTGGTCAGCGTGGTCTCGGCCGCGCGCCAGCCGGATTCCGAGCCGATCTGGGAAAAGCCGATGGTTTCGCCCTCGGCCAGCGCGGCCGTGGCCGAGATCGCCAGCGCGGCAGCGGCGGCGGTGCTCATCAGGAATCTGGTCATGGTTTCCTCCCTGTTATGACCGTTGTGGTCGGGGCCGCTCCTCTCAGCCCCGCAAATCCTCCGGCAGCAGCGCGTCGGGCAGGTTCTGGAAGCAGACCGGCCGCAGGAAGCGGCGGATCGCCAGAGTGCCGACGCTGGTGGCGCCGAAATTCGTCGAGGCTGGGTAAGGCCCGCCATGCACCATGGCGTCGCAGACCTCGACCCCGGTGGGCCAGCCATTGGCCAGCACCCGGCCGGCCTTGCGTTCCAGGACCGGCATCAGCCGCCGGGCCAGCGCGGTGTCGCCGGCCTCCATCTGCAAGCTGGCGGTCAGCTGGCCGTCCAGCGCGCGGGCAAGGCCCAGCATCTCGTCGTCCGAGGTGGTGGTGACGACAAGGCCGAGCGGGCCGAAGACCTCTTCCCCCAGGTCGTGGCTGTGCAGGAAGTCCCGCGCGCTGCTCCGGTAGATGCCGGGCCGCGCGTTGCGGCCCCGGCTGTCCTGTTCAAGCACCGCCGCGGCATGGGCTCCGATACGGGCGGCGCCTGCGCGATAGGCCTCGGCGATGCCCTCGGTCAGCATGACCTGTTCCGGGGCGTCCGCCAGCGCCTCGACGGCGGCGGCGGTGAAGGTGTCGGCATCCTCGGCGCGCAGCACCAGCAGGCCCGGATTGGTGCAGAACTGGCCCGCGCCCATGGTCAGGCTGGCGGTCCAGTCGCGGGCGATCTGCGCGCCCCGCGCCGCGAAGGCCCCGGGCAGCACGAAACAGGGGTTGATGCTGCCGAGCTCGCCGAAGAAGGGGATCGGCTCGGGCCGCGCCGCGCAAAGGTCGTAAAGCGCCCGGCCGCCGCGCAGGCTGCCGGTGAAGCCCACGGCGCGGATCAGCGGGTGCTGCACCAGCGCCGCGCCGACCTCATGCCGGTCGCCGTGGATGAAGCCGAAACTGCCGGCGGGCATGCCGGTGGCGCGGATCGCGGCATGGATGGCCTCGGCCACGATTTCGCCGGTGCCGGGATGGGCGGGGTGGCCCTTGACCACCACCGGGCAGCCCGCCGCCAGGGCCGAGGCGGTGTCGCCGCCCGCCGTCGAAAACGCCAGCGGGAAGTTCGAGGCGCCGAACACCGCCACCGGCCCGATCGGGCGCTGGATCAGCCGCAGGTCGGGACGCGGCGGCTGGCGGTCGGGCAGCGCCTTGTCGTGGCGGCGGTCGAGGTAATCGCCCTTGCGGATATGGTCCGCGAACAGCCGCAACTGGCCGACGGTGCGGCCGCGCTCGCCTTGCAGGCGGGCCTCGGGCAGGCCGGTTTCCTGCGTGCCGATGGCGGTGATCGCCTCGGCCCGCGCCTCGATTTCACCGGCGATGGCGTCAAGGAAAGCCGCGCGTTCTTCGCGCGCGGTCCAGCCATAGGTGCAGAACGCCTCCTCGGCCGCCGCGCAGGCGCGGTCCACCAGATCGGCGCTGCCGCCGGCGAAACCATGCGCCGGGCCATGCGCGGGGGCGGAACGGAAGCGCGCCTCGCCCCCGATCCATGCCCCCGCGATCAGATGCTTGCCTTGCGGTGTCCAGCCCATCGGTTTTCCTTCAGAAGTCGAATGCGTCCACGGTGTTGCGGCTGCCAAGGGTGAAGGCATCCGCCACCAGCACCATGGGCGACAGGTCCACCTCGGATGCGCCCTCGCGCACCAGCCGCGCCATGCGCGCGTAAAGCGCCGGATATTCGCCCATGATGCTGGCCTGCCCGCCGGCCTCGGTGCCGTCGATCTCCAGCACATTGCCGCCCAGCCGCAGCGCGAGGCGGCCGGCGTCGGTCCGGAACTCCATGTCCCAGGTCTGCGGGCCCTGCTGGCGAAAGTCGAAATCGGCGGTGATATTGGCCGACAGCGCCAGCCGCGCGGCGATGGGGGCCTGGCGGTTTTCCGGGAAATCCAGCTCGGCGGCGCGCAGATGCACCGGCATCGGCAGGATCTCGGTCAGGATCGACAGCGCGTTGATGCCGGGGTCGAAGACGCCCATGCCGCCGGCCTCGAAGATCCAGTCCTGGCCGGGATGCCATTTGCGCACGTCCTCGCGCCAAATGATCCGGCCCTCGTGGATCACGCGATCGGCCAGCCATGCCTTGGCGGCGGCAACGGCATGGGCCATGCGCGAATGCCAGGTGGCAAAGATCGTCACCCCCTGCGCCTGTGCCAGATCGCGCAGGATATGCACCTCGGAGAGCGTCGCGCCGGGCGGCTTTTCCAGCATCAGGTGACGCCCGGCGCGCAAGACCGCCTGCGCGGCCTCGAAACGGGGCACGGGCGGCAGGCACAGGCTGACCGCGCCGATGTCGGGGCGGGCGTCGAGCATGTCCTCGATGCGCGGGAAGGCCTCGATGCCCGGGGCGCGGCCATGGCGGCTGACCGTCGCGGCCAGTTCCCAGTCCGGGCTGGAGGCCAGCGCCGGAACGTGCTGGTCCAGCGCGATCTTGCCGATGCCGACGAGCGCGAGTTTCATCAGTGGCTGTCCTTTCCGACCGGGTTGCCGCGGCAGCCGCGCAGGAAATCCAGGTCCGCGCCGGTATCCGCGCCCATGACATGCACCTGATGCAGCCAGGCATAGCCGCTGGCGGGCTGGTCGGGCAGCGGCCTCCACGCCGCCAGCCGCTCGGCCAGTTCCGCGTCCGAAATGTCCAGGTGCAGCCGGCGGTTCGGCACGTCCAGCTCGATCATGTCGCCGTCGCGCACCACCGCCAGCGGCCCGCCCGCCGCCGCCTCGGGCGAGGTGTGCAGGACCACGGTGCCGTAAGCCGTCCCCGACATGCGCGCGTCGGAAATCCGCACCATGTCGGTGATGCCCTTTTTCAGCACCTTGGGCGGCAGGCCCATATTGCCGACCTCGGCCATGCCGGGATAGCCCTTGGGGCCGCAATTCTTCAGCACCATGACGCAGGTCTCGTCGATATCCAGCGCCTCGTCCTCGATCTTGCGCTTGTAATCGTCGATATCCTCGAAGACGACGGCGCGGCCGCGATGCACCAGCAGATGCGGGCTGGCGGCCGAGGGCTTCAGCACCGCCCCCTTGGGCGCCAGGTTGCCGCGCAGGACCGCGATGCCGCCCTGGTCGGTCAGCGGCCGGTCGGCGGGCAGGATCACGTCCTCGTTCCAGTTCACCACGTCCTTGACCTCGTCCCAGATCGTGGCGCCGCTGACGGTCAGCGCGTCCTTGTGCAACTGCCCGGCCTCGCCCAGCCGCTTGATGACCACCGGCAACCCGCCGGCATAGAAGAACTCCTCCATCAGGTATTCCCCCGAGGGCATCAGGTTCACGATGGTCTTGACGTCGCGGCCGCAGCGGTCCCAGTCGTCCAACGTCAGATCCACCCCGACCCGGCCGGCCAGCGCCAGCAGATGCACCACGGCATTGGTCGAGCCGCCGATGGCGCCGTTGGTGCGGATCGCGTTCTCGAAGGCCGGCTTGGTCAGGATGTCGCTGGGCTTCAGGTCGTCCTTGACCATCTGCACGATGCGCCGGCCGGACAGCTGCGCGATGACGCGGCGGCGACTGTCCACCGCTGGGATCGCCGCATTGCCGGACAGCGCCATCCCCAGCGCCTCGGCCATGCTCGCCATGGTGCTGGCGGTGCCCATGGTGTTGCAGGTCCCGGATGAGCGGGACATGCTCGCCTCGGCCTCCAGGAACTCCTCCTGCGTCATCTCGCCGGCCTTCACCGCCTCGCTGAACTTCCACAGATGCGTGCCCGAGCCCACGCGCTCGCCGCGGAAATAGCCGTTCAGCATCGGGCCGCCGGTGACGATGATCGAGGGAATGTCGGTCGAGGCCGCCGCCATCAGCAGGCTGGGCGTGGTCTTGTCGCAGCCGACCAGCAGCACGGCGCCGTCCATCGGCTGGCCGCGGATCGTCTCCTCGATGGCCAGCGCCGCGAGGTTGCGAAACATCATCGCGGTCGGGCGGAAGGTGTTCTCGCTGGCCGAGAACACCGGCACCTCGACCGGGAAGCCGCCGGCCTCCCAGATCCCGGCCTTCACCTTTTCCGCCAACTCGCGCAGATGGCCGTTGCAGGGCGTCAGGTCCGACCAGGTGTTCAGGATGCCGATCACCGGGCGGCCGTCGAACAGGTCATGCGGCCAGCCCTGGTTCTTCATCCAGCCGCGATGATAGATCGCATCGCGCGAGGTGCCGCCATACCATTCCTGCGAGCGCAGCCGGCGCGGCCAGGGGGCGGGGGTGAAACGATTGCCCATCACAGCACCTCGACCATGGCGGTTGCGGAACCGGCGCCGGCGGCGCCCTCCAGCGGGTTGCGCAGCGGCAGGCCCAGCGCCGCCGCCTCGATCTCGAAACAGTCGCCGGGCCGGGCCTGGAAGCCGTCGGCAAAGGACAGCGTCGCCGTGCCGAAGAAATGCACATGCACGTCGCCCGGCTGCCGGAACAGCCCGTATTTGAAATGGTGGTATTCCAGATTGGTGATGCTGTGGCTCATGTTCGCCTCGCCCGACAGGAAGGGCTTTTCCCAGATCACCGCGCCGTCGCGCCGGATGCGGCTTCTGCCCTCGACATGCTGGGGCAGCGCGCCCAGCAGCATCTCGGGACCGAAGCTGGCCGGGCGCAGCTTGGAATGCGCCAGCCACAGATAGTTGCCCCGCTCGGTCACATGGTCCGAGAACTCGTTGCCCAGCGCGAAGCCCATGCGGAACGGCCGCCCGTCCGGGCCGATGACATAGAGGCCGGCGATCTCGGGCTCCTCGCCGGCATCCAGCGCGAAACCGGGCGAGGCCAGCGCCGCCCCCGGCGCCACCGCGGCATGGCCGTTGCCCTTGTAGAACCATTCCGGCTGCACGCCGATCTCGCCGCGGCGCGGCTTGCCGCCCTCCAGCCCCATGCGGAACATCTTCATGCTGTCGGTCAGCTCGTCCGCATCCGGGTCGCCATGCATCGCGTCCCGCGTCGCCGCCGAGCCCAGATGCGTCAGGCCGGTCCCGGTCAGGTGCAGATGCGCGGGGTCCGGGTGATCGACCGGCAGCAGCATCCGCCCCTCGGCCAAGGCCTGGGCCAGATCGACCGCGGCGCCCTGCCCGCGCCGCCGCGCCTCCTCGGCCAGGCCATGGCCGGCGGCGATGGCGGCCAGCGCCAGGTCGCGGCTGCTGTCCACCCCCGGCACCAGATGGGCGCCGCCGCCGTCGCGCAGCGCCACGGCGCGGCGGCCATCGGTCAGTCTCAGTTGCGACAGGAACATGGAACACCCTTCGATTCTTGGCGTGGATGGTGCGGCGGTCGCCGCCGCCCGGCCCGGCCGACGGACCGGGGACCGGCGGGACAGGGAAAAACGGTCGTCGATGCAGCGGCTGCGAATGTCATGTCTTCCTCCGCCCGGCGGCGCCTGGCCGCCCGTTGCCCGCGCCCGCCGGCATGGGCCATGCCGGGACGATAGCAAGCCAAGGACATGATGATAAAATTACATTGACACCATTCTTCATACCGAAATCGGTATGGAAAATGCCGCGCTTGCAGCATGACGCGCAAGCCGGCCGGTACGGGCTTCCACCGCCGGCGCCCGATCACCCCGCCCGCCGGACAGGACAGCGACAGGCTATTCCTCCAGCCCCTCCAGCAGCCCCGGCGACATCTCCTCCCAGAAGGCGGCGATGCGGGTGCTGTTCAGCGGCGACATCCAGCCGTGCTTCTCGAAATCATCGCGCATCCGCGCATCGGAAAGCTGCGCCAGGAACAGCCGCTTGTCGGCGTCGCGCTGGGTGGGCGTGCGGGCCTTGACCGCCTCGAGGATGCGGCGCAGCCGCTCGGCCCGCGGGTTCGGGCCGCCCCCCTCCCCTGCCCGCTCGGGCACCGGGCCGAAATTGCCCTCCAGCGCCGCGGTCAGATAGCCCAGCTTGCTTTTGACATTCTTGCGGGTCTCGACATAGTCGAGCTTCTCCAGCACCTGCTCCTCGCCATGCGCCGAAAGCCATTGCCGCGCCAGCCGGTCGCTGACCCCCAGGCCGCGCAGCCGGGCATAGACCGCGCCATGCCGCATCCCCTCGCCGTCGTCCATGTCCAGGATCGCCAGCTGCGGGTTCTCCTTGATGCGGAAGCGGATATCGGTCACCACCCTGCCCTGCTTCTTGGTCTCGGGGGTCAGCAGGATGTTGCTGGTGCGGTTCACCTCGTCCACCGCCGGCTTGATGACCTTGGCGTTCAGATGCTTGAAGGTCTCGTAATAGGCGCTGCCATCCACCCCCATCAGCCGCCGGAACAGGTCCAGCGGCCACCAGCCGGTCGATCCGGTCCTGACGAAGCGATAGCAGTTCTCGTAAAGCGCCAGCGCGTGGCCGCTGGTGAAGCGGCGCTGGATGTTCAGGTTGATCAGCGCGAAGACCTTCGGATCGTTCAGCTTTTCCGCCAGCGCCGGGGAATAGGCGTATTCGCAGATCCCGCCCTTCAGCTTGGCATAGCTCAGCAGGCTCGACACGCCCCATTCCTGCTGGCCCTTCTCGTCCAGCATGTCCCATTCCGCCACCGTCTCGGCCAGGCCGCGCAGCGACTGCTTCAGCGTATCCATGTCGTTGCTGTTATAGCCGATCATCAGGCACAGCGTCCGCGCGTCGATCTGGTGGCGGGTGCGGCTGGTCAGCGTGTCATAGGCATTGAGCAGCAGCACGTTCGACAGCTTGCGCTGCAGCAGCGTCAGCTTGCCCGAGACATGGATCGCCGCCACATGTTTCTTGACCGCCCCCCGGCGCAGCGCGCCCGAAAGCTGGTCGCGAGGAATATCGTCCATCGCCCTGCCCTTTTTATCGTTACCCGGATTATGACGGATAAGGTACCTTCCGACAACAGCTATCCGGGTTCCCGTCACCGCCGCCGGCGGGTCCCGTAGACGGGTTCCTTTGCGCCGCCGCGGCCGATAAGGCACCCGTTTACAGGAGGCGCAGGTGGCATATCCGGGCGAAACCGGGCCGAAAACCGCATATCCGGGCCGATCCCGCAGCCGGAAACCCCTGTTCCCGCGAATCGGTGCCCGCCATCCCGGAATCGGGTGCCCTTCGTCCCGCAGACGGGTGCCCGTGATCCTGAAAACGGGTGCCGGATTGCCCGTATCATCCTGAAATATCGTGATTTTCACGATGGAAAGATTCTAAAGTCCTGAAAGGAATCACAAGCTTTATGCTGCTGCTTTCTGCTGATTTTTCAGGAATTTCGCTGCGAAACCTCGCAGGGCGATTCACTTGCCCCCGGCGATGTGTAATAGTTTCGCCAAAACACCCATCGAAGCAGCACATCGCAGAGGTAGTGACATGTCCTCAGGCAAGGATCCCCTTCCCCCTTATTTCAACATCAACCCGGCCCGGGCCGCCGAGCGGCTGTCCGAGCCTATCGACACCGCCCGATTCGCAAAAGCCGCCGCCTTCGCCGCCAAGGGCCGCCAGGACCTGGCCGAGCGCGGCTACGCCCCGGACGGCAGGAAGCGCCTGCGCCGCTTCTCGACCTGGGAGGTCTGCCGCTACCTGATCCCGGTGGCGCCGGCGCATTTCCGCCGCGTGCTGCTGAAGAATCCCGACCTGCCGCAGGGCCAGGGCGAGGGCAACTCGAAATGGTTCAGCCTCGACGACGTGCTGCGGCTGCGCGACCATTTCGCGGCCGAGGGCGCGGCCGGCCGCGAATACCGGCCCTGGCGTCCCGAGGGCCTGCCGGCCAAGACCATCGCCGTGGCCAATTTCAAGGGCGGGGTCGGCAAGACCTCGACCGCCGCGCATCTGGCCATGTCGGCGGCGCTGGACGGCTACAAGGTGCTGGTGATCGACCTCGACAGCCAGGGCAGCATGACCTCGATCATGGGCGGCAAGGTGGCCGACGAATGGTCCACCGCCTTCCCGCTGCTGGCCAAGGATTACGCCCTGGCCCTGCAGGACGAGAACCGGGTGCGCGAGGCGGCGGGCCAGACCCCCCTGCCCTTCGACGAGACCCTGACCGAGGCGCTGAAGATCACCGCCCAGGATCTGATCCAGAAGACGCATTGGCCGAACATCGATCTGCTCGGCGCCCAGCTCAACCTCTACTGGGCCGAGTTCCAGGTGCCGGTCTGGCGCATGGGCCTGCGCGGCTGGCCGCTCTGGGACGCGCTTGGCAATGCGCTGGTCAACGACCGCATCGTCGACAACTACGACATCATCATCCTGGATACCCCGCCGGCGCTTGGCTACCTGACCATCAACGCGCTGGCGGCGGCCGATATCCTGCTGGTGCCGCTGGGCGCCTCGTTCCTGGAATTCGATTCGACCGGGCGCTTCTTCGACATGCTCTATTCGACCTTCGCCAGCGTCGAGGAAGGCGAGAACGCCGCCCGCCGCCGCGACGGCCTGCCCGAGATGCGCTTCGAATGGGACGCGGTGCGGGCGATCATCACCCGCTTCGACGCCGGCCAGCAGACCGACCTGGCCAATGTCATCCAGGCCTATTTCGGCGATTTCATGACCACCTACCGGCAGGAGCTGACCGCCATGGTCGGCCAGGCCGGCGAACAGGTGAACGGCATCTACGAGGCCGATTATCGCGAGTTCAACCGCGAGACCTATGTGCGCGGCCGCGAGACCTTCGACCGCACCTGGGCCGAGGTCAAGGAGCTGATCCTGGGCACCTGGTGGCGCGATCTGCAGATGGAACAGGCCGAGCGGGCCGCGCAGGTGAAGGAGCAGGCGCATGGCTAAGCGCAGAAGGCTGGAGACCCCGAGCAGCGCCGATCTGGACCGGATCGAGGAACAGTTTCGCAGCGAAACCTTCGAGCGTCCGGCCCTGGGCCGCGGCATCGCGCCGATCGCCCAGGTCGCCGCCGACAGCGCCGCCCTGACCAGCGCCGAAAGCACCGAGAGCCGCGCCGCCCGCGCCCGGACCGAGGTCGACGCCGCCCGGCTGCGGACGGCGCAGGAGCAGGGGCTGCTGATCGTCGAGCTGCCCCTTGAGCAGATCGACGAGACGGCGATGATCCGCGACCGCCTGGTGATGAACGACGAGGACATGCAGGAACTGCGGCTGTCGATCGCCGCGCATGGGCTGCGGCTGCCGATCGAGGTCTTCGAGATGGAGGCGCCGGACGGGCAGGGACCGCGCTACGGCCTCATCTCGGGCTATCGCCGGCTGCATGCGGTGCGGGCGCTGCACGAGCTGACCGAGGCCGAGAAGCACAGCCGCATCCGCGCCCTGATCCGGCCCCGCACCGAGACCGACGCGGCCTTCGTCGCCATGGTCGAGGAGAACGAGGTCCGCGAGGAGCTGAGCCATTTCGAGCGCGGCCGCATCGCCGTCATCGCCGCCAACCAGGGCGCCTTCGCCAATACCGAGGATGCGGTGAACAAGCTGTTCGCCACCGGCTCGAAGGCCAAGCGCTCCAAGGTGCGGTCCTTCGCGCTGATCTTCGAGGAGCTGGGCGACATGCTGCGCTTTCCCGAGGCGTTGACCGAACGGCGCGGGCTGCGGCTGTCGGCGGCGCTGCGCAACGGCGCCGAGGCCGGGCTGCGGCAGGCGCTGTCGGTGCGCGTCCCCGCCGATGCCGAGGAGGAATGGGCCCTGATCGAGCCGGTGCTGCAGGCGCTGGAAAGCGCGCCGCGCGAGCCGAGCCGGGGCGGGCGACCGCGGTCCCGGCCGGAGGGGGGCTATGGCTGGATCGACGACATGACCATCCGCACCACCAGCGGCATCCTGATCCGCCGGGCCCGGGACGGCAAGGGCCACATCCTGCGTCTGGAGGGCAGCCTGCTGGACGACGAGCTGATGGAAAGCCTGATGCTGGAGATCCGCGCCCTGCTGGAAAAGTGACGGTTTCGCAGCGAAACCCTGGCGCATGCCCCGGCCCGGCTTGATCGCCGGGCCGGGGCATGGCATGTTGGGCCATGCTTGGGCAGCGGCCGGTCAGGTCGCCGACGGGGCAGGGAAGCGGACATCCGGGTGATCCGCACATTCACAAAATTCTGCGGATTGAGCGCGGCGCGCGCCGGGATTCGTTGCCGGTTGCTGGCGCGGTAAAAAACCATGCCTGGGGGTTCGGCTGGCGGGAGGCGCCGGCGCACGCTGGCCGGACGGGTAGTCGCGCAACGGTGAAGAAGGGGACGGGCCGCCCCGGCGGTGGGGCAGTCGCCGCTGTGCGTCCCCGGGCAGGATGGCGCGGATGGCTGGGGATCCGGCAGACGGAAAGGCGGCCGGTCCCGGGGGCCGCGCGGCGCAATCGACAGCGCAGCGGGTCGCTGCGTATCCGGAGATCGCGGTGGCCGGGAAGGCGCCGGGGAATGGGCCGGCGCGGCGGGCGAGGGGGCAGGCCGCCTGCCTGAGAGAAAGGCCGTGCGAGCGGCGCCGTTGCAAGCGGCCTTTGGACAACGGAGAGGGCGGGCGGGCCTGCAGCGGGCCGCCCGCCCGTCATATCCACGTCTTTGCGCATATTCGAATATTCCAAGGGCGCCGGGCGTGAACAGCGCCGAGACGATGCCGATGCGCCAGACCAGGAAGCGCGACAGGATCGGCGCGTGGCGCGGCGGGGCTTCGGCGCCGCCATGCCGGTTGGCGTCGCGGCTGTCGTTCGTTGCCCTGCGGCCGGGGCGTTGCTGACCGGGCCGCGCAATGCGGCTGTTGCCCCCCTGGCGGCCCGGTATCGCGCGCGGCGGCCGGAGCAGGCCGTTCAGGTGCTGCATAATTGCGACAGGGCCGCGCCCGATCCCGGCCGGGCGGCGCCGGGAGGGGTTGCAATGGTTGATGGTTTTGGTAGGTTATCCCTTTCATCCGCGCCTTCAGGCCCGAAGGCCCAGCCGAGCCGCATGCGATGAGTTATCGCCACTCCATGACCTGCCATACCGAGGGCATCCGGCCCACGACGCCCGTGCAATGGCGCGGCCTGGACGGGTTGGTCAGCGTCTATTGGCAGGCCGAGGGCCAGACCGGCGCCCGGGGCTATTACCTGTCGCCGGACCCGCGCATCGTCTTCTTCTTCAACGACGTCGCCTCGCAGATCCGGCTTTCCAACCGCGACGGCGGCATCGGTCGCCATTGCCGGCCGATGACGCGGGCGATCTATGTGCCGGCCGGGCTGCCGATCTGGACCCGCTTCACCGCGCCGCACGCGTTTTCGCATCTGGACCTGCATGTGCATCAGGACCGGCTGCTGCGCTTCCTGTCGCCGCCGCTGGGCCGGTCCGAGGCCATGGCGGTCCTGCGCCGCCCGGTCGAGACCCAGGACGCCGCCGCCATCGACGCGCTGGCGCGGCTGCTGGTCGACGAGGTGGCGGCGCCGCGCCGGCACGGGCTTTATGCCGAAAGCCTGGTCGGCAGCATCTTCGGCGCCCTGCTGGACCTGCCGCAGCAGGCCGAGGCGTGCCCGGCGGCGCGGCTGACGCCGGCGCAGATGAAGCGGCTGCGGGCGCGGCTGGCGGCCCGGCCCGACCGGCGGCTGACGGTGGCCGAGATGGCCGAGAGCGTCGGCCTGTCGGACAGCTGGTTCGCGCATGTGTTCAAGGCCACCACCGGCACGACGCCGCTGCAATGGCAACTGGGCCAGCGCATCGGGCTGGCCCAGCGGCTGCTGCTGGATCCCGAGCTGCGGCTGGCCGACATCGCCGCGCAGCTGGGTTTTTCCGACCAGGCGCATCTGACGCGGGTGTTCCGCAAATCCTGCGGCACGCCGCCTGCGGCGTGGCGGCGGGCGCGGCTGGCGGGGCAGGGGGAACACGCGGTGGTAGATGTGCAACAGGCCCTGCCAATCCCGGCCGGGACCGCAGCTTTGGACAAAAACCGCAGCATCCTTCAAGACGGGTGCCGGCAAGACGGTTAACCGCCCGGCTTGCGGTAAACGACCCAGCCAGTCCTTCGTTCCTGTCGAAGCCAGCCAGATCAGCATTGCCAGCAGGATCATACTACAGGAGTGCCTCATGGCCGTGCAACGAACCGGCTTCGCCCGGAACAAACCCCTGTCCCATCGTGCCGCCCGGTCGCTGCTCTGGTCGGGAACCGCGCTTGTGCTGGCAGGCACCGCAATGGCGCAGGACGGCGTGGAATCCCAACCCATCGTGCTGGAGACCGTGACCCTGACCGGCGGCGCGATCCGGGCGGCGGACAATTCCATCGTCGAGGGCCATACCGCCACCGGCTCGAAAACCCCGACCGAACTGGTGGAGGTGCCGGCGCAGGTCTCGGTGGTGACCGAGGACGATCTTCGGACCCGCGACCCGCGGACCCTCATGCAGGCGCTGTCCTATACGTCCAGCGTTTCGGTTGACGAATACGGTTCCGACAACCGTTACGACTTCTATCGCATCCGCGGCTTTTCGGCATCCGGCACCTATCGCGACGGCCTGCCGCTGCGCACCTTCAACTTCACCGGCGGCCGGATCGAGCCCTATTCGGTCCAGCGCATCGAGGTGCTGAAAGGCTCGACCTCGAGCCTGTTCGGGTTGAACGGGCCGGGCGGGCTGGTCAATGTCATCACCAAGCGGCCGCAAAGCGATCCTTTCGGCGAGGTCTTCGTGACCGCCGGCGACGGCATCGCCGAGACCGGCGTGGATTTCGGCGCCCCGATCGACGCGGACGGGACCTGGACCTATCGCCTGACCGCGAAACTGCAGGACAGCGAGGATGGCAGCCCGGCGCTGAACGACGACCGCGCCTATCTTGCCGGGGCGCTGACCTGGAAGCCCGGCGATGCGACGGCGCTGACGCTGCTGGCGAATTACTACGACATCGACGGCAATGCCGGAAACAGCATTCCCGTCGGCTCGGCCGTGTCGCGCGACACCTATTTCGGCGAGCCGGATTTCAATGCGCTCGACCGGATCGAGCGCAGCTTCGGCTATGAGTTCAGCCATGATTTCGGCAACGGCCTGACCTTCCGCCAGAACGCGCGCTATTCCTCTTTCGACATGAACCTGAAGCAGGCCTATGTCAGCGGGCTCAGCGGCGATGACGTCCTGCGCTCGGCCTACGAGGTCGATGGCGAGCTGAAGCGCTTCGCCATCGACAACCAGCTGCAATACGACCGCGACTTCGGCAATGTCGGCAGCCGTTCGCTGCTGGGCGTGGAATATGTCAAGGACGACCTTGACGAGGCCGTGGATTATTTCACCGTGCCTTCGGTCGATATCGACGACCCGGTGCCCTGCGGCCTGCGCTGCCTTGCCCCGGCGGGCGGCACCATCTACGACATGACGCAGAAGTCGACCGGCATCTATCTGCAACAGGAACTGACCTTCGGCGACCGCTGGATCCTGACGCTGGGCGGGCGTTACGACACGGTCAGGACCGATACCGGCGCCGCTGCCGGCACGAACGAGCAGGACGCCTTCACCAAGCGCCTGGGCCTGACCCACAAGATCAATCCCGACCTGGCGGTCTATGCCAATTATTCGGAATCCTTCGAGCCGGTCTCCTCGGGCTATGTGCCGGCGCTGACCGACGCGCCCGAGCCGCAAGAGGGGCGGCAATACGAACTGGGAATGAAATACCGGCCTGCCGGGGGCGATGCCTTGCTGAGCGCGGCGCTGTTCGACCTGAGCCAGACCAACGTGCCGCGGGTGAACGACGACTTCACCTATTCGCAGGTCGGCCGCATCGACGTGCGCGGGCTGGAGATCGAGGGCCGCATGCCCGTCGGCGACCAGGCCAACCTGCTGTTTTCCTATTCCTATTGGGATTCCGAGATCGTCGGCGGCCCGAATGCCGGCAACTCCCCCGAGCTGACGCCGAAGCATCTGGCCTCGGTCTGGGCGGATTACACCTTCGCGGACAACAGCCCGGCGGCCGGGCTGCGGCTGGGCGGCGGGGCGCGTTTCCTTGGCTCGCGCTGGTCGGATGACGGCAATACGGTCAAGATCGGTTCGGCGGTGGTCTTCGACGCGATGGCCAGCTATCCGCTGACCGACAAGACCGAGCTGGCGGTGAACGTGTCGAACCTGTTCGACCGGAAATACATCTCGGAATACAACTTCACCAACACCTCGATCTTCTATGGCGACGGCCGCAGCGTGCAGGCCACCTTGCGCCACCGCTGGTAGGATCCGATCTGCGTGTCGCCGCTGCGATGGCGGCCCGTCGCCGGCCGGGACGCGGATCCGTGTCCTTGTCCGGACCGGCCCTGTCTTGACTCGCGCCGGGCGGCATGAAACCGCCCCTGGCCGCCGCCCGTGGAAGGAACCGCATCATGCCCCGAGACCGAATCCGCCCCGTGCTGGCCTGGGCCCTGCTGGCCGCGCTGGCACCGATGGCCGGCCGCGCCGAGACCCCGGCGCCGGCGGGCTTTCCGCTGGAGATCCGCCACGCCTTCGGCACCACCACCATCCCCGCCAGGCCGCAGCGGGTCGCCACCGTGGCCTGGGCCAATCACGAGGTGCCGCTGGCGCTGGGCATCGTGCCGGTCGGCTTCGCCGCGGCGCGTTTCGGCGATGACGACGGCGACGGCGTGCTGCCCTGGGTCGAGGCGCGGCTGCAGGAGCTGGGCGCCGAAACCCCGGCCCTGTTCGACGAGGGCGACGGCATCGACTTCGAGGCGGTCGCCGCCAGCCGCCCCGATGTCATCCTGGCCGCCTATTCCGGGCTCAGCCGGGCCGATTACGACACGCTGAGCCAGATCGCCCCGGTCGTCGCCTATCCCGAGACGCCCTGGGCGACGGACTGGCGCGAGATGATCCGGCTGAACAGCGCCGGCCTGGGCCTGCAGGCCGAGGGCGAGGCGCTGATCGCCCGCATCGAGGGCCGGATCGCCGGCACGCTGGCCAAACATCCGCAGCTGGCCGGAAAATCGGCGATGTTCGTGACCCATCTCGACACCACCAATCTCAGCCTGGTCAGCTTCTATACCACCCATGACACGCGGGTGCAGTTCTTCGCCGATCTGGGGCTGCGCTCGCCGCAAAGCGTGGTCGCGGCCTCGGCGGATGGCAGTTTCTCGGGTCAGGTCAGCGCCGAGCGGATCGACAGCTTCGACGATGTGGACATCCTGGTGACCTATGGCAGCCGCGACCTGTTCGAGGCGATGCGGCAGGATCCGCTGATCTCGCACATGCCGGCGGTCCGGAACGATGCGCTGGTGATGCTGGGCAGCGATCCCCTGGGCACGGCGGCCAACCCGACGCCGCTGTCGATCCCCTGGGTGCTGGACGATTACGTGGCGCGGCTGGCCGAGGCCGCCGCCGGCAAGGCCCGATGACGATGCAGGCCGGCGTCCTGCCGTGCCGCCGGACGGCGCGCAACACGTTGGGGCTGGCGGCGGCGCTGCTGCTGGTGGCGCTGCTTTGCGGGCTGTCGGTGGCGATCGGTACCCGCGAGGTGGGCTGGGACGACATCGCCGCCGCGCTGGCCGGCCGGGCCGAGACCATCGGCCAGGCCGCCGTCGCCGCGCGGCTGCCGCGCACCTCGCTGGCCGGTCTGGCCGGGGCGGCGCTGGGCCTGTCCGGGGCGCTGCTGCAGGGCGTCACCCGCAACCCGCTGGCCGATCCGGGCATTCTGGGCATCAACATGGGCGCGGCGCTGGCGGTGGTGGTGGGCGTGGCCTGGCTTTCGATCACCTCGGCCGAGGCCTATATCTGGGCGGCGATCCTGGGCGCCGGGCTGACGGCGGTCTTCGTCTATGTCATCGGCTCGCTGGGCCGGGGCGGCGCCACGCCGCTGAAGCTGGCGCTGGCGGGGGCGGCGACCTCGGTGGCCTTCTCGTCGCTGGTGATCGCGGTGGTGCTGCCGCGCGGCGACATCGCCGGGGGCATCCAGTCCTGGCAGATCGGCGGCGTCGGCGGCGCCACCTTTGCGCGGCTGGCGCCGGTACTGCCCTTCCTGGCGGCGGGCTTCGCGATCAGCCTGCTTTGGGCGCGCAAGCTGAACGCGCTGGCGCTGGGCGACGAACTGGCCGCCGGCCTGGGCGAGAATGTCGCCCGCACCCGCGCCATCGCCGGGCTGGGCGCCATCCTGCTGTGCGGCGCGACCACGGCGGTCTGCGGCCCCATCGGCTTTGTCGGCTTGGTGGTGCCGCATTGCTGCCGGCTGCTGGTCGGCACCGATCACCGCTGGCTGCTGCCCTTCTCGGCGCTGGCCGGGGCGGGGTTGCTCTTGGTCTCGGACATTCTGGGCCGCATCCTGGCCCGGCCGGGCGAGCTGGACGTGGGCATCGTCACCGCCTTCGTCGGTGCGCCCTTCTTCATCTGGATCGTGCGCCGCCAGCGGCTGCGCGCGCTGTGACCATGGCCGACACCCCTACGCTTGCCGCCATCGCCGCCGCGCGGCAGCGCCGCTGCCGCCGGCGCCGGGCCATCCTGGCCGGGCTGGCGCTGCTGATCGCCGCAATGCTGGGGCTGACGCTGATGCTGGGCCAATCCTTCACCCCGCCCGGGCAGGTGATCCGCGTGCTGGCCGGCGAGGAGGTGCCGGGCGCCGGCTTCACCGTGCGCCAGCTGCGGCTGCCGCGCGCGGTGCTGTCGGTGCTGGCCGGGCTGTGCTTCGGCATGGGCGGTGCGGCCTTCCAGATCATGCTGCGCAATCCGCTGGCCAGCCCCGACATCATCGGCATCAGCTCAGGCGCCAGCGCCGCGGCGGTGCTGGCCATCGTGGTGCTGGGGATCAGCGGGCCGGCGGTGCCGATCCTGGCCGTGGCGGCGGGGCTGGCGGTGGCGCTGGCGATCTACGGGCTGTCCTTTCGCGGCGGCGTCGCCGGCACCCGGCTGATCCTGGTCGGCATCGGCGTCGCCGCCATGCTGCACAGCGTCATTGCCTATACGCTGTCGCGCGCCCCGGCCTGGGATCTGCAGCAGGCGCTGCGCTGGCTGACCGGCAGCGTCAACGGCGCCCGGCTGGACCAGGCGCTGCCGCTGCTGGCGGTGCTGGTGCTGGCGGGCGGGGCGCTGCTGGCGCGGTCGCGCGACCTCGAGGCGCTGCGCATGGGCGAGGACATGGCCGCCGCGCTTGGCGTCCGGGTCGGGCCGACGCGGACGCTGGTGATCGGCTGCGCGGTGGGCATGATCGCCGTGGCGACGGCGATCACCGGGCCCATCGCCTTCGTCGCCTTCCTGTCGGGGCCGATCGCGGCGCGGATCGTCGGCAGCGGCGGCTCGCTGCTGCTGCCCTCGGCGCTGGTCGGCGCGGCGCTGGTGCTGGCCGGCGATTATTGCGGGCAGTTCCTGATGCCGGGCCGCTATCCGGTCGGCGTCGTCACCGGGGCGCTGGGGGCGCCCTATCTGATCTACCTGATCGTGCGGGTGAACCGCGCAGGAGGCTCGCTGTGACCGCCGAGAACCGACTGATCGCCGAGCGGCTGACCGCCGGCTATGGCGAGGCCGCCATCCTGCGCGACCTGGACCTTGCCGTCGCGCCGGGCCGCATCACCGCCATCGTCGGGGCCAATGCCTGCGGCAAGTCCACGCTGCTGCGCAGCCTGGCGCGGCTGCTGGCCCCGGCGCAGGGCCAGGTGACGCTGGACGGCCGCGCCATCCACCGCATCCCGGCCCGCGAGCTGGCGCGGACGCTGGGGCTGCTGCCGCAATCGCCCATCGCCCCCGAGGGCATCACCGTGGCCGAGCTGGTCGGCCGCGGCCGCCACCCGCATCACGGTCTGATGAGCCGCTGGAGCGCCGAGGACGACCGCGCCGTCGCCGCGGCGCTGGACGCCACCCGGACCGCCGAGCTGGCCGAGCGGCCGGTGGACGAGCTGTCAGGCGGCCAGCGCCAGCGGGTCTGGATCGCCATGGCGCTGGCGCAAGCGACCGGCATCCTGCTGCTGGACGAGCCGACGACCTTCCTGGATGTCAGCCACCAGGTCGAGGTGCTGGACCTGCTGGTCGATCTGAACCTGACCCGCGGCACCACCATCGTCATGGTGCTGCACGACCTGAACCTGGCGGCGCGCTATGCCGACCTGCTGGTGGCGATGCGCCGGGGCCGGCTTTACGCCTCGGGCCCGCCCGAGACGGTGCTGACCGCCGAGACCTTGCGCGCCGTCTTCGGGCTGGACAGCCGCGTGGTGACCGATCCGATCTCGGGCCGGCCGATGATGCTGCCCATCGGCCGGCACCGCATCGGTGCCACGGCCGAGCCCGGCGGCAAGGCGCAGGCGCGGCAGGCTCAGTCGAAATAGGCCGGGAATTCCTGGCGCAATTCCTCGACCTTGGCCACGGTCTGGCTGAGATGGTCGCGGATCGCCGCCATCGCCGCCTCGGGATCGCCCGAGGCGATGCCGTCCAGGATGGCGTAATGCCCGGCCAGGATGTTCAGCACCTTGCCCTTTTCGGGCAGGTGCAGGCGGCGGATGCGCTCCAGATGGCCCGAGCGTTCGCGCACCAGCTGATGCAGCCCGGCGCGGCCGAGGCCGGCGAACAGCGTCTGGTGGAACAGCTCGTCCAGTTCCTGGAACACGGCGATCTGGCTGGAATCGTCGGCGATCGCTTCCTGCATGCGCACGATCGAGCGGGCGCGGGTCACGGTCTCGGCGTCGCGCTCGGCCGCCAGCCGGCGGCAGACCTCGGTTTCCAGGGCCACGCGCAGGAAATGCGCCTCGTAGGTGCGGGGGATGTCGATCCGCGTCACCGTGGTCTTGGATTGCGGGAAGATATGCACCAGCCCTTCCTGCTTGAGCAGCTGCAGCGCCTCGCGGATCGGGGTCTGGCTGACGCCATAGGTCTCGGTCAGGTCGGTGCGCGACAGGGTGGTGTCGGGCGGCAGTTCCAGGGTGATGATGCGCTTGCGCAGGCTTTCATAGACGCGCTGCACGGTGCCGCCCCCCGCCTGGCTGGGGGTGGCGGGCAAGCCCAGGCTGGCCGCAAGCGATGTCGCCATTCCGAACACTCCTTCGATCGCCCGAAGCCTAAGCGCTGGGCAGGGCGTCAACAACAGAAATAACGCTATTGATATAGTTGTTGAACTGAAATATTAGTATTCCTGACGAGGCGCCAAGTGATTCCGGCGCGAAGGAGGGGTCATGTCGAGACAAAAAGCCGCCGGCGAGCTGCGCTCGGCCCGCTGGTTTGCGCCGGACGATCTGCGCAGCTTCGGCCACCGGTCGCGGATGATGCAGCTGGGCTATGGCGAGGCGGATTTCCACGGCAAGCCGGTGATCGGCATCCTGAACACCTGGTCCGAGCTGAACACCTGCCATGCGCATTTCCGCGAACGCGCCAAGGACGTGGCGCGGGGCGTGCTGCAGGCGGGGGGCCTGCCGGTCGAGATGCCGTCGCTGTCGGTCGACGAAAGTTTCACCAAGCCGACCTCGATGCTTTATCGCAACATGCTGGCGATGGAGACCGAGGAGATGATCCGCTCGCACCCGCTGGACGGGGTGGTGCTGATGGGCGGCTGCGACAAGACCACGCCGGGGCTGGTCATGGGCGCGATTTCGGCGGGCATCCCGATGATCTATCTGCCGGCCGGCCCGATGCTGCGCGGCAATTATGCCGGGCGCATCCTGGGGTCCGGGTCGGATGCCTGGAAATACTGGGACGAGCGCCGGGCGGGCAATATCACCGATCAGGAATGGATCGGGCTGCAGGGCGGCATCGCGCGCTCGGCCGGGGTCTGCATGACCATGGGCACGGCCTCGACCATGACCGCCATCGCCGATGCCATGGGGATCACCCTGCCGGGCGCCTCGTCCATCCCTGCCGTTGATGCCAACCACCAGCGCATGGGCGCCGAGTGTGGCCGCCGCATCGTCGAGATGGTGTGGGAGGATCTGACCCCCGACCGGATCGTCACCGAGGCCGCGGTCAGGAATGCCGCCGTGGTGGCGATGGCGACCGGCTGCTCGACCAATGCCGTGGTCCATCTGATCGCCATGGCGCGGCGCGCGGGCATCGACCTGACGCTGGACGACATGGACGCGCTGGGCCGCACCACGCCGCTGATCGCCAATGTCCGGCCCTCGGGCAAGGACTACCTGATGGAGGATTTCTATCCGACATTCCCCAAGTGGCCTGCCGCTTGACTTCAAGATCGCCTGATTTTGCTCGCTGGGCAAGCGTTTTTCGCCCCGAGCGGTGTCTGTCGTCGCGCAAACGGCCGAAGTCGGGTGGATCAAGCCTCGAACCCGCAGCATTCTGGCCCGGCAGAGCCGCTTTTCCGCGCGGCAGACGGACCTGTCCTGCCGCTTTCGTTCAGCTTGGGCATGGATCGTGGTCATGCGCATGACGGAGGCGTTCGAAGACGGCGGATGGCGGCAAGGACGGCCCGCACCATCGGGCCGGTGACGGCGACCTCGGCCAACTGGAAGGTAATGGCGCGGGCGTGGCGGACGACGCGGGCGCCGATCTTGATCAGCTTGAGTTGCAGGCTGGTCAACGACCAGTCCGCCATGGCCTCGGGCAGTTCGATGCAGCGCAGGAAGGTTGCCAGGTTGTAGGCCAGCGCGTGCAGTTGCAGCCGCACCTCGTTGTGCCGGAACTTCCGGCATGACAGCCGCGTCCAGCGAAAGGCATATTTGCCTTCCTTGATGTGCTGCTCTGCGGTGCCGCGCTGGTTGTAGAACCTCACCACCCAGTCTGGCTCCATCGGCAGGTTGGTGACGATGAAGCCGACTTTGGGGAACAGCTCGCCCGGATGCCATTCGATCTTGGCGATGACGCGGCGCGGCTTGTCCCAGGACGCCGCCTGATACTCGAAGTCCTCGAAGAACCGTTTGACCTTGGTCAGCGAAGGCCGTCCCACGGGCCGTGTCAGCCGATGCGCGATCTTCTCGCGCAAGACGGCGTTGGCGGGCAGACGGATGGCGTAGAAGAACCTGGCTTCTTCCAGCCGCATATAGATCGCGGGGATCGCGTAGGCAGCGTCGGCCCGGAAGAAGCGTCCACCAAGGTCGCGGCCAGCATATCGGGCAATGACGGGATCAAGGACATCCCGCCAGCCATCGGCGCTGTGGACATTGCCGTTACGCAGGGCGCAGCGCTCCAGCATGCCAAACTGGTTGAACAAGAAGATGGGGTGATAGCAGGTGCAGTCGAAATGCCCGTTCCAGGCAGCACCTTCCTGATCGCCGTGGGTGGGGCTGACCGAGCTGTCCATGTCCAGCACGATGTATTTCAACCCGTTGCGGTCATGAAACCGGTCGATCCATTGGCCGTTCAGATCGGCCAGCGCCGCCCGGTTCGCGGCCAGAGCCAGCGTCTCGGTCTCGAACCGTCCCATCTGCGATGCCGAAGCAGCTTGCGCCTCGACGGCCCTGCCGCCAACGACCTGACGCATCACGGGATCGAGGGCCAAGCGGTCGGCATCGTTCACATCCTCGTATCCGGCCAGTCGTCCGAACACCGATTGCCGGAACAATCCGTCAAGCCGATGGAGCGTGTTCTTCCCGGTGCGGCTGTCTCGCAGCGCCTCCGACGCCAGATTGGACAGGCCGAGCACGTCATCAAGCTCGCGCATCACCAGCAGGCCACCGTCTGAACTGATCTGCGCACCACGGAACTCCAGACGCACACGGCGGTCGAAATCAACCCGATCTCCCCGCGCCAAGCCCGCACCCTCCAGGTGATCCATGAAACGCGCCCCTCGCAGCCGTCAACGCCATGATTTATATGCGAAATATCACGATTACGACAGCGAAATCAGCGACTTACTTGGAGAATGTGGGTTCTATTACGCCGGCGGGTTGCGCGCGCTGATGAAGTGGATCGAGGACCGGCTGGACCTGTCCTGCATGACCGTCACCGGTCAGACCATGGGCGAGAACCTGGAAGGCGCGGCGATCTATAATGACGACGTGATCCGGCCGCTGTCGAACCCGGTCTATCGCGAAGGTTCGCTCGCGGTGCTGAAGGGCAACCTGTGCCCGGACGGCGCGGTCATCAAGCCCGCCGCCTGCGATCCGCGCTTTCACCTCCACGAGGGCCCGGCGCTGGTCTTCGACAGCTATCCCGAGATGAAGAAGGCCGTCGACGACCCCGACCTGGACGTGACGCCGGACACGGTGATGGTGCTGCGCAATGCCGGGCCGCAGGGCGGGCCGGGCTTTCCGGAATGGGGGATGCTGCCGATCCCCAAGGCGCTGATCAGGCAGGGCCATCGCGACATGCTGCGGATTTCCGACGCGCGCATGTCGGGGACCAGCTACGGCGCCTGCATCCTGCATGTCGCGCCGGAAAGCCATGTCGGCGGACCGCTGGCGCTGTTGCGGAACGGCGATACCGTGCGGCTGGACCTGCCCGCGCGCCGCCTGGACATGCTGGTGGACGAGGCCGAGCTGGCCCGCCGCCGCGCCGCCTGGACCCCGCCGCAGCCCCGGTTCGAGCGCGGCTATGGCTGGATGTTCCTGCAGCACGTCACCCAGGCCGACCAGGGCTGCGACTTCGATTTCCTGCAAACCGACTTCGGCCGCCCGGCCGGCGAGCCCGACATTTTCTGAGGCATGACCATGACCGAACACCCGCTTTCCGACGAAACCCGCGCCAAGCTGAAGACGGTCTCGACCGCCTCCATCGCCACGGCGCTGTATAAGCGGGGCCTGCGCAACCAGTTCATCCAGGGCGTGGTGCCGGTCGCGCCCAAGGACGAGAACATGGTCGGCCCGGCCTTCACCCTGCGCTATATCCCGGCGCGCGAGGATCGCAACCCGATCACCGTCTTCCGCAACGCCGACCACCCGCAGCGCGTCGCCATCGAGACCTGCCCGGCCGGTCACGTGCTGGTCATGGACGGGCGCAAGGATGCCCGCGCCGCCACCGCCGGCTCGATCCTCATCACCCGGCTGGCGCTGCGCGGCGCGGCGGGCGTGGTCACCGATGCCGGGATGCGCGACGCCGAAGGCATCGGCAGGCTGGACATGCCCGCCTATTTCGCCCGGGCCTCGGCGCCCACCAACCTGACGCTGCACGAGGCGCTGGACATCGACGTGCCGATCTCTTGCGGCGACGCGCCGGTGTTTCCGGGCGACATCATGGTGGGGGACAAGGACGGCGTGATGGTGATCCCGGCGCATCTGGCCGACGAGATCGCCGAGGAATGCACCGGCATGGAAAGCTATGAGGATTTCGTGCTGGAACAGGTGCAGGGCGGCGCGGCGATCATCGGCCTTTATCCCTGCACCAGGGACGAGAACCGGCAGAAATACCAGGACTGGCGCGCCCGCACCGGCCGCTGAGCCCTTGGCCGCCCGCAGCCGCGGAAAGGACTTCCGATGCGTTACACCCCCCATGGCAAGCACCTGATCGCCGGCGACTGGATCGCCACGGAACGGCAATTTCCCAATGAGCCGGCCCATGGCCCGGCCTGCAGCTTTTCGGTCGGCACCGTCGATCTGGTGCACCGTTCCTGCGCGGCCGCCGAGGATGCCTTCCGAAGCTACGGCAATGCCTCGCGCCAGACCCGCGCCGCGCTGCTGGAGGCCATCGCCGAGGAGATCGAGGCCCGCGCCGAGGCGATCACCCAGATCGGCAGCGCCGAGACCGGCCTGCCCGAGGCGCGGCTGCAGGGCGAGCGCGGCCGCACCGTCGGCCAGTTGCGGCTGTTCGCCGAGCATATCCGCAAGGGCGATCATCTCGACCGCCGCCACGATGCCGCGTTGCCCGACCGCCAGCCGCTGCCGCGCCCGGATATCCGCATGGTGCAGCGCCCGATCGGGCCGGTGGCGGTGTTCGGCGCCTCGAACTTCCCGCTGGCCTTCTCGACGGCGGGGGGCGACACCGCCGCCGCCCTGGCCGCCGGCTGCCCGGTGGTGGTCAAGGGCCATTCCGCCCATCCCGGCACCGGCGAGATCGTCGCCGAGGCCATCCATGCCGCCATCGCAAAGACCGGCACGCATCCCGGCACCTTCAGCCTGATCCAGGGCGGCGACCGCAAGGTGGGCGCGGCGCTGGTCCAGCATCCGCTGATCAAGGCGGTGGGCTTCACCGGCTCCGTTGCCGGGGGCCGGGCGCTGTTCGATCTTTGCGCCGCGCGGCCCGAGCCGATCCCGTTCTTCGGCGAGCTGGGCTCGGTCAACCCGATGTTCCTGCTGCCCCATGCCACCCGCGCCCGGGCCGAGGATCTGGGCCGCGGTTGGGCCGGTTCGCTGAGCATGGGCGTGGGTCAGTTCTGCACCAATCCCGGCATCGCGGTGGTCGCCGACGGCGCGGATGCCGACCGGTTCGTCGCCGCCGCCAAGGCGGCGCTCGAAGCCGTTGCCCCGCAGACCATGCTGACCAAGGGCATCGCGCGCGCCTATCGCGACGGCCAGGCGCGCTTCGAGACGCGCAATGCGGTGACGCCGGTCCTGACCACCGACAGCCATGGCCGCGCGGCCAGCCCGAACCTTTACCAGACCACGGCCGCGGCCTGGCTGCAGGACCCCGCGCTGGGCGAGGAGGTGTTCGGGCCGCTGGGTCTGGTGGTGCGCGTGCGCGACCTGGCCGAGATGCTGCGGCTGGCGCGCGGCTTCCAGGGCCAGCTGACCGCGACCATCCACATGGACGCGGCCGATCTGGCCGAGGCGCAGGCGCTGCGCCTGGTTCTGGAACGCAAGGCCGGCCGGGTGCTGGTCAACGGCTTCCCGACCGGGGTCGAGGTCTGCGACGCCATGGTGCATGGCGGCCCCTATCCGGCCAGCACGAATTTCGGCGCCACCTCGGTCGGCACCCTGTCGATCCGCCGCTTCCTGCGCCCCGTCGCCTATCAGAACTTCCCCGAAGAACTCTTGCCCGAGGATCTGCAATGAAGGATGTCCCCATGATCGCCCCCGACCAGCTGCGCGAGATCATCCGCACCGGCCTGCTGTCATTTCCGGTCACCGCGTTCGACGATCAGGACCGCTTCAACCCCAGGCCCTTCGCGGCGCATCTGGAATGGCTGTCCTCCTATCCCGTGGCCGGGCTGATCGTCGCCGGCGGCACGGGCGAGCTGTTCTCGCTGACCCCGGGCGAGGTGGTCGAGGTGGTCCGGACGGCGCGGCAGGTTTCGGGCGATCAGCCGGTGATCGCCGGTTGCGGCTACGGCACCCGCATCGCCTGCGACATGGCGCGCGAGATCGAGGCGGCCGGCGGCGACGGCATCCTGCTGTTGCCGCATTACCTGACCGAGGCCCCGGCCGAGGGCATCGCCGACCGCATCCGTGCCGTCTGCAACGCCACCCGGATGGGCGTGATCGTCTACAACCGCGGCCAGGCGCGGGTCAGCGCCGAACAGCTGGCGCAGCTGGCCGACGAATGCCCGAACCTGATCGGCTTCAAGGACGGCACCGGCGATATCGACATGGTGCGCCGCGTCACGGTGCTGCTGGGCGACCGGCTGTCCTATATCGGCGGCATGCCCACGCATGAGCTGTTCGCCCAGGCTTACAAGGGCGCGGGGATGCCGACCTATAGCTCGGCGGTGTTCAACTTCGTTCCGGAAACGGCGCTGAAATTCCATGCGGCCTTTACCGCGGGCGACGACGCCACCTGCGAACGGATGCTGCGCGATTTCTACTATCCCTTCGCGAAGATCCGCGACCGCAAGGCCGGCTATGCGGTGGCGGCCGTCAAGGCGGGCGTGCGGCTGCGCGGCTTCGATGCCGGCCCGGTGCGCGCGCCGCTGACCGACCTGACCGAGGACGAGATGGGCATGATGCAGGCCCTGATCGACAGCGCGCCATGACGCTGCAATCCGCGCTGACCGGCATCTCGGGCATCCTGGTCACGCCCTTCGATGCCGAGGACCGGATCGCGCCGGCGCGGCTGGGACCGATCCTTGACCGGGCGCTGGCGGCAGGGCTGCATGTGCCGGTGGTCAACGGCAATACCGGCGAATTCTACAGCCTGACCGTGGACGAGGCCGAGGCGATCTGCGCCGAGCTCTGCGCCATGATCGATGGCCGGGCGCCGGTGCTGGCCGGGGTGGGGCGGTCGGTCAAGGACGCCTGCCGGCTGGCTGCGGCGGCGGCGCGGGCCGGGGCGGCGGGGCTGATGGTGCATCAGCCGCCCGATCCTTTCGCGGCGCCGCGCGGCGTGGTGGATTACGTCCGCCGCGTCGCGGATGCGGGCGGCGGCCTGCCCTTGATGCTGTATCTGAGGAACGACGCCATCGGCACCGCGGCCATCGCCGCGCTTTGCGCCGTCCCCGGCATCATCTGGGTCGGCGGGCTGGCCGAGGTCTGGGCGCCGGCGCTTTACGCGGTCGGGGCGCGCGGCTTCACCTCGGGGCTGGTCAACATCTGGCCCGAACGCTCGCTGGCGATCCATGCCGCGCTTGAGAGCGGCGACTATGCCGCGGCCCGGGCGCTGATCGCCGGCATGGCGGCTTTCGAGGAGATCCGCGCGCAGGAACTGAACGGCACCAATGTCACCGGCGTCAAGGCGGCCTTGCAGGCCATGGGCCAGGATTGCGGCCCGACCCGCCCGCCCGCCGCCTGGCCGCTGACCGAGATCCAGCAGCGGCGCATGACCGACTTCCTGCGTCGCGCCGGATTGCCGCAAAACTGAAATATTAATGTATGTAAATACGGGACAGGCTAGACTGCGAAACGGAATCGGGGCGAGCGGACGCCAGCAGCCGCCGCGCCGGGCCATGAAAACAGCCCAACCGGGCAAGGGAGGATCCATGAACACCAAAGCCATCTTTCTGTCGGGGACGATCCTGGCCGCCGGCCTGTCGCCGGCCCTGGGGCAGGAGGGCGGCCGCGACGTGACGGTCGTGCTGTCCGAAACCGTCAGCGTGGTCGAGCCCTGCATGGCCGCGCGCCAGGATGTCGGCCGCGTCATCTCGGAAAACGTGAACGAGATGCTGATCGAGTTCGACTATGTGAACGGCGGGCTGAAGCCGCGCCTGGCGACGGAATGGAGCCAGGTCGACGCCGACACCTGGGAGTTCAGGCTGCGCGACGGGGTCAAATGGCACGACGGCAGCCCCTTCACCGCCAAGGACGTGCAGTTCAGCATCGAGCGGAACAAGAACGCCGACCTGTCCTGCGAAACCGGCGGCAAGTATTTCGGCGGCATGGAGTTCGGCTTCGAGACGCCGGACGACCACACGATCCGCATCACCACCACCCCGCCGCAGCCGATCCTGCCCTTGCTGCTGTCGGTGATGCCGGTGCAATCGGCCGCGACCACGCCGGCCGGCGAGTTCGACCGCAAGCCGAACGGCACCGGCCCCTATGTCTTCAGCGACTGGCAGAACGGCCAGTCGATCAACCTGACCCGCAACCCCGATTACTGGGGCGAGCAGCCGCAGGTGGAAAAGGCCACCTACCTGTTCCGCTCGGACAGCGCGGTCGCCGCCGCGATGGTCGAGACGGGCGAGGCGGATATCGTGCCCTCGATCGCCTTGCAGGACGCCAACAACCCGGAGACGGATTTCAGCTATCCGAATTCGGAAACCACCTCGCTGCGCATCGACACCCGGGTGGAGCCCACGAACGACCGTCGCATCCGCGAGGCGCTGAACCTGGCCGTGGACCGGCAGGCGATGATCGGCACGCTGTTCCCGGCGGATGCGCAGATCGCCACGCATCTGGTCGTGCCGACCACCATCGGCTACAATCCGGACGTTCCCGCCTGGCCCTATGATCCCGACCGCGCCCGCGACCTGGTCGAGGCAGCCAAGGCCGACGGCGTGAACGTCGACGCGCCCATCCGCATCATCGGCCGCAACGGCATGTATCCCAACGGCACCGAGACGATGGAGGCGATGATGGCGATGTTCCAGGACATCGGCCTGAACGTCGCGCTGGACAGTTATGACGTCTCGGTCTGGAACAACTATTTCGTTTCGCCCTTCGTGGCCGATGCCGGGGCGACGCTGACCCAGTCCCAGCACGACAACGCCACCGGCGATCCGGTCTTTACCGCGCATGTGAAATACGCCTCGGACGGCGCGCATTCCATGGTCCGCGACCCCGAGGTGGACCGGCTGATCGCCGAGGCCAGCGCCGCCACCGGCGAGGCGCGCACGACGCTGTGGCAGCAGCTGTTCACCAAGGTGAATACCGAGATCATCGCCGATGTGCCGATGTTCCACATGGTCGGCTTCACCCGCGTCTCGCCGCGGCTGGATTTCAAGCCGACCATCGCCACCAATTCGGAACTGCAATTGCAGCAGATCCGCTTCAGGTAACCGGCAGCCGGGCCGGGACCGCCCGGCCCGCCCCCGTGAGAGGAGATGCCGATGCGCTATGACCGCTCGGAGCTGCTGGCCTATGCCGAAGCCCTGCTGACCCGCGCCGGGATGGAGCCCGACAAGGCCGCCGTCACCGCCGAGATCCTGATCGAGGGCGACATGATCGGCCACGACACCCATGGCTTGCAGCTGATGCCCTGGTATCTGGAATGCCTGGCGGAGGGCAGCCTGAACGGTATCGGCAGCTACGAGGTGGTGGCCGACAAGGGCGCGGGCTTCGTCTGGGACGGGCGGCTGCTGCCCGGCGCCTGGCTGCTGACCCGCGCGCTGGCTCAGGCGATGGAGCGGGTGCGCGACCACGGCATCGTCGGCGCCGCCATCCGCAATTGCCACCATACCTGCGCGCTTTCGGCCTATATGCGGCGGGCGACGGATCGGGGGCTGATCGTGCAGCTGTCGGTGTCGAACCCGGCGGCGCGGCGGATGGCGCCCTATGGCGGCACGCGGGCCGTGCTGACGCCGAACCCGCTGGCCATGGGTTTCCCGACCTCGGGCGATCCGATCCTGGTGGATCTGTCCTCGTCGATCACCACCACCACGATGACGCAGCTTCTGGCCAAGCGGGGCGAACGCTATCCCGAGCCCTGGGGCCTGACCGCCGAGGGCCAGCCCACCGACGACCCGCGCGAGATCACCGAGCGCGGCGGCACCATGATGCCCCTGGGCGGCGCGTCGAAGGGGCACAAGGGCTATGGCCTGGCGCTGATCGTCGATCTGCTGGGGCAGGGGCTGTCGGGCAAGGGCCGCGCCAATACCCAGGCGCCCGGCCCGCTGGCGCAAAGCGCCTTCCTGCAGGTCATCGACCCGGCTTTCTTCGCCGGGCTGGACGCCTTTACCGGACAATCCGACTGGCTGGCCGAGGCCTGCCGCAGCAATCCGCCGGCGCCCTGGAACAGCGGCGCGGTGCGGGTGCCGGGCGACGCGGCCGCGGCCAGGCGGCGCGAGGCGTTGCGGCTGGGCGTGCCGGTGGCCGGGAACGACTGGCAACGCCTGGCGAGACATGCCGAGCGGCTGGGCGTCGCGGCGCCCGAGCCGCTGTCCCGGCAGTGACCCGGCATCCCGGTCCCGGCTGCCGCCGGGGCATGACCGGCCGCTCGGGGCTGCTCGCCGCCGGGCTGATGCTGGCCGCGGCGGTGCTGGCCGGGCTGGATGCGGTGATCGTGCGGCTGCTGGCCGGCGAGGTGCATCCGCTGGTCATCGGCTTCTTCCGCGCCCTGTTCGGGCTGGCGGCGGTGCTGCCCTGGATCCGGCGCGTCGATCTGCGCGCCTCGCCCTGGCGGTGGATGCATGTGCTGCGCGCCGGGCTGAAACTGGCCGCGCTGGTCGCGGTCTTCGTGGCCTTCGCCCATGCGCCGCTGGCCGATGCGATGGCGCTGACCTTCACCATGCCGCTGCTGGTCACGCTGGGTGCCTGGGTCTTTCTGGGCGAGAGCATCGGCCGCGCGCGCCTGCTGGGCGCCCTGGCCGGTTTCGGCGGCGTGCTGATCGTCGTGCGCCCCGGCGCCGGCTTCGATCCCTGGCTGCTGTTCGCCTTCGCGGGCGCGGTGCTGACGGCGGCGATCCAGCTGATGCTGCGCCACATGACCCATGCCGACACCACCCAGCGGCTGGTGGCCTGGAACCTGATCGCCATGGTGCCGCTGGGGCTGCTGGCCGCGGCGGCGGTCTGGACGACACCCAGCCCGGCGCAGCTTGGGCTACTGGCCCTGCAGGGCGCGCTGGGGGCGCTGAACATGACGCTGATCACCCGGGCCTTCGCGCTGGCCGATGTCTCGTTCCTGGCACCGCTGGACTTCCTGCGCCTGCCGGCGGTGGCGATCCTGGCCTGGCTGGTCTTTGCCGAGGTCGCGCCCGGTTCGACCTGGATCGGCGCCGGGATCATCGTCGCCGCCAGCCTGATTTCGCTGCAGGCCGGCAAGCGGCAAAAAAATTCTTCCCAAGAGCGTCAGAGATACTAATATATCAATTCAGGTGCGACGATTCGCCCCATCGGCCCGGCGGAGGATCAGGGCCGGCGCCGTCGCCCCCGGGGCTGCGGCCAGAGGGCAGGGTCGGAACTGCCACGCAACGGAGGAGGGGTCGACCCCATGACCAGCTTCATCGGGAAACGGGCGCTTGCCAGCGGCATATCGCTGGTCGGCCTTGTCATCCTAGTCTTTTTCCTGTCCCGGCTGACCGGCGACCCCACCAACCTGTACCTGCCCTTGGATGCCTCGATCGAGGCGCGCGAGCAGTTCCGCGAGCTGCACGGCTTCAACGACCAGCTGGCCGTGCAGTTCGGCCGCTATGTGCTGGATCTGGCGCAGGGCGATTTCGGGGAATCGCTGCAGCAGGCCCGCCCGGCGATGGAGGTGGTGCTGCAAGCCTTCGGCTGGACGCTGCGGCTGGCGGTCATCACCATGACCTGCGTGACGGTCGCCGCCATCGTCATCGGCTCGCTGGCGGCCTTCAGGGTCGGCGGCGTCTTCGACCGCATCGCCACCTTCTTTTCGCTGATCGGCGCCTCGGCCCCGGATTTCTGGCTGGCCATCGTCGCCATCGTCATCTTCGCGGTGAACCTGCACTGGCTGCCGACCTCGGGCACCGGGACGCCCTGGCACTGGGTGCTGCCGGTGGCGGTCTTGTTCGTGCGGCCCTTCGGCCTGATCCTGCAGGTGGTGCGCGGCGCGATGATCACGGTGCTGTCCTCGGCCTATGTCAAGACGGCGCGGGCCAAGGGGGTGCGCAGCCGGCCGATCATCTTCGTGCACGGGCTGCGCAACGCCATGCTGCCGGTCATCACCGTGATCGGCGACCAGGCGGCGGCGATCCTGAACGGCGCCGTGGTGATCGAGACGATCTTCGGCTTTCCCGGCATCGGCAAGCTGATGATCGACTCGATCCTGCTGCGCGACTTCTCGGTGGTGCTGGCCTCGATCATGGTCTCGGCGGTCGCCATCTTCATCATGAACCTGTTGATCGACATCGCCTATGCCATGCTCGATCCCCGCATCCGGTATTGAGCGATGGCAATGACCGACACCCGACTCCACGCAGACCCCAAGCCGCGCGGCCCGGTCCCGACCTGGCTGGCGATGCTGTGGGCCGACAAGCTGGCCTTCTTCGCCGCCCTGTTCCTGCTGGTCGCCGTGCTCTGCGCGATCCTGGGCCCCTGGCTGATGGGCGATCTGGCGACGAAGCAGAACCTGCGCGGCCGCAACGCCCCGCCCTTCGACCTGGCGCGGGGCTGGCTGATGGTCCTGGGCGCCGATGCGCTGGGCCGGCCGCTGCTGCCGCGCATCGTGGTCGCGGCGCAGAACACGCTGATGGTGGCGGGCGCGGCGGTGCTGTGCTCGGCCGTGATGGGCTGCGGGCTGGGCCTGGTCGCGGGCTATAGCCGCAAGCGCGCCGCGCAATGGATCATGCGGCTGGGCGACGTGATCATGTCCTTCCCGTCGCTGCTGCTGGCGGTGATCGTGCTGTACATGCTGGAGCCCTCGGTCGCCAATATCGTGCTGGTGCTGGCGATCACCCGCATCCCGGTCTATCTGCGCACCACCCGCGCCGAGGTGCTGGAGGTGCGGGAACGCATGTTCGTGCAGGCCGCCCGCGTCATGGGCGCCTCGGACCGGCGCATCATCTTCCGCCACATCCTGCCGGTGGTGCTGCCGACGTTGCTGACCATCGCCACGCTGGATTTCGCCTTCGTGATGCTGGCGGAAAGCTCGCTCTCGTTCCTGGGCATCGGCATCCAGCCGCCCGAGATCACCTGGGGCCTGATGGTGGCGCAGGGCCGCGAATACCTGACCACCGCCTGGTGGCTGTCCTTCTGGCCGGGACTGGCGATCATCCTGACCACGCTGTCGCTGAACCTGCTGTCGAACTGGATGCGCATCGCGCTGGACCCCGCCCAACGCTGGCGGCTGGAAATGAAAGGCCGCAAGAATGGCTGAGCCCCTGCTGGAAGTGCGCGACCTGTCGGTCGAGTTCCACACCGCCGCCGGCACCGTGACGGCCGTGCAGAATGTCAGCTGGCATCTGGACCGCGGCGAGACGCTGGCGATCCTGGGCGAAAGCGGGTCGGGCAAGTCGGTCTCGGCCTCGGCGGTGATGAACCTGATCGACATGCCGCCGGGCCGGATCACCTCGGGCGCGATCCTGCTGAACGGGCAAGACATGCTGACGATGACCGCCGAGCAGCGCCGCCGGATCAACGGCTGCAAGATCGCGATGATCTTCCAGGATCCGCTGGCGCATCTGAACCCGGTCTATACCGTCGGCTGGCAGATCGCCGAGATGGTGACGACCCATGGCGGCAGCCGCGGCCAGGCGCGGGTCCGCGCGCTGGAGCTGCTGCGCCGCGTCGGCATCCCCGAGCCCGAGGCGGCGATGCGGAAATATCCGCACCAGTTCTCGGGCGGGCAGCGGCAGCGGCTGATGATTGCCATGGCCCTGGCCTGCAAGCCCGACATCCTGATCGCCGACGAGCCAACGACCGCGCTGGACGTGACCGTGCAGGCGCAGGTGCTGGACCTGCTGGGCGAGTTGCAGGCCGAAACCGGCATGGGCCTGCTGCTGATCACCCATGACCTGGGCGTGGTGGCCGAGATCGCCGACCGGGTGGTGGTGATGAACGGCGGCTGCATCGTCGAGACCGGCCCGGCCGCCGAGGTCTATGCCAATCCCCGCCATCCCTATACCCGCAAGCTGATCGACGCCGCGCCCGGCAAGGGGGCGATGCCGGACGAGCGCGACCGGAGCGGCCAGCCGCTGCTGCGGGCCGAGCGGTTGACGAAATCCTATGGCGCCTTCCGCGCGCTGAAGGGCGTCGATCTGACCATCATGCCGGGAGAAACCGTCGCGGTGGTGGGCGAAAGCGGGTCCGGCAAGTCCACGCTCGCCCGCGCGATCCTGCGGCTGGACGACCCGGACGGCGGCCGCATCCTTTATCGCGGCAACGACCTGATGGCGATGGCGCCGCGGCAGCTGTTCGGGCTGCGCCGCGACCTGCAGATGGTGTTCCAGGATCCGACGCAATCGCTGAACCCGCGCATGACGGTGTTCCAGCTGATCTCGGAAGCCTGGGTCATCCATCCCGACATCCTGCCCCGGGCCGGGTGGCGCGACCGGGTGGCCGATCTGCTGGTCAAGGTCGGCCTGCACCCCGAGATGGCCGCGCGCTATCCGCACCAGTTTTCCGGCGGCCAGCGCCAGCGCATCGCCACCGCCCGCGCCCTGGCGATGGAGCCGAAGCTGATCGTCTGCGACGAGGCGGTTTCGGCCCTCGACGTGTCGATCCAGGCGCAGGTGATCGGGTTGCTGGACGGCTTGCGCCGGGAATTCGGCCTGTCCTATCTGTTCATCGCCCATGACCTGCCGGTGGTGCGCGATTTCGCCGATCGCGTCATCGTCATGAAATCCGGCGAGATCGTCGAGGAAGGGCCGGTGCGCCAGATCTTCGACGCCCCCGCCCATCCCTATACCAGGGCGCTGCTGGCGGCGAGCCTTGATCCCGATCCCGAGATCCAGGCCGCCCGCCGCGCCGCCCGCCAGCCGGAGACCGCATGAAGCCTGATGTCCTTGTCGCCTATCCCCTGCGCCCCCGGTTCATGCAGGAGCTCGAGGCGCGCTATACCCTGCACCGGCTGGACCTGGCCCCGGACCGCGAGGCGGTGTTGGCCCAGGCCGGGCCGCTCTGCACGGCGATGGTGGTGAACTGCCATGTCGCCGTCGATGCGGCGCTGCTGGACCGGCTGCCGGCGCTGCGGCTGGCGGCCTGTTCCTCGGCCGGGTTCGACCTGATGGACCTGCCCGAGATGACGCGGCGCGGCATCACCCTGACCAACACCTCGGTGGCGCTGGTCGACGACGTGGCCGACATGGCGATCCTGCTGATGCTGGCGGCGCGGCGGCGGCTGGTTCAGGCCGATGCCTATGTCCGTTCCGGCGATTGGGGGCGGCAGGGCATGTTCCCGCTGACCGCCTCGGCCGCCGGCAAGCGGGCGGGGATCGTCGGCCTGGGCAATATCGGCCGCGCCATCGCCCGGCGCTGCGAGGCGATGGGGCTGCGCATCGGCTATTGCGGCCGCCAGCCCAAGCCTGGCGTGGGCTACGATTATTTCGCCGATCCGGCCGCCCTGGCGGCCTGGGCCGACATCCTGATCGTCGCGACGCCCGGCGGGACCGCGACCCGGGGACTGGTTTCCGGGGCGGTGCTGACCGCGCTGGGGCCGGCCGGCACGCTGGTCAATGTCGCGCGCGGCACGGTGGTGGACGAGGCGGCGCTGATCGCGGCGCTGCGCGACGGCCGCATCGCCTCGGCCGGGCTGGACGTGTTCCTGAACGAGCCGCAGCCCGACCCGGCGCTGACGGCGCTGCCGAATGTGACGCTGTATCCCCATCACGCCAGCGGCACCGAGGAAACCCGCGACCGCATGGCGCAATTGACGGTGGAGAATCTGGATGCCTTCTTTGCCGGCAGGCCGCTGCCGACCCCGGTGAACTGAAGCCGGCGCGTCGGCGGTCGGCATCGGGGCGCGCCACTGCCGTGCCCGCGATACGGCACGCGGCAAAGCTCAACGCGTGCCAGGCGCCGGCCCGGCCGCGGGGTGCGGCATGGCCAGACCCGGGGCCGGCCGGTAGCGCCCTTGCAGATGCGCCGGCGCGGCGGCGGCAAGCCGCTGCAGCCGGGCCAGCACCGGTTCGCGCCCCTGCGCGGCCAGGATCTCGAACGGTCCGCGCGGGAAATTCAGCCCCAGTTTCAGCGCCGTGTCGATGCCGTCCTGCGTGGTGCCGCCCTCGGCCAGCAGCCAGCCGGCCTCGTTGACCAGCGCCGCCTCGATGCGCAGGACGATGGCCTCGGCATCCCCCGGGGCGGGGCCGGGCTTTTCGGGGAAAAGGAAACCCCGGCCGGTCTTGCGCCCCAGATCGCCCGCGGCGACCTGCCGGCGCAGCGCCGCGAAGACGTGATAGCGCGGGTGGTCCTGCATGGCCGCGGCCAGGCTTTCGGTGGCGGCCAGGTTGATGTCGGCCCCCACCAGGTCGATCAGTCCGAAGGGGCCCAGGGGATAGCCCGCCGCCAGCATCGCCGCGTCGATTTCACCGGCGCAGCGGCCTTCCTCGAGCAGCGCCAGCGCCTCGCCATAGAACGGCCGGGCGCAGCGGTTGACGATGAAGCCGGGCCGGTCGGGGCAGGGGATCAGCGTCTTGCCGGCCCGTTCGGTCAACTGCCGGGCGCGCGCCAGCGCCGCCGCGCCGGAGCCGGGATGCGCCACCAGTTCGACCAGTTTCATCACCGGCGCCGGGTTGAAGAAATGCAGGCCCAGCAGGCGCTGGGGCCGCGAAAGCCCCTGGGTCATGGCGGCGACCGACAGCGACGAGGTGTTGCTGGCCAGAACCGCATCGGGCGCCACCACCGATTCCAGCGCCGCGAACAATGCGCGCTTGACCTCCATGCGCTCGACCACCGCCTCGATGGCCAGATCGGCGCGGCCCATGGCCTCGGGACCGTCGACCAGGGTGATGCGCGACACAAGCGCGTCCAGATCGGATGGCGCCAGCTTGCCCGCCTGAACCCGCCGGGCCAGACGGGCGCGCAGCCGCTGCAGCGCCGTGTCGCGCACATCCGCCGCGGCATCGGTCGCCAGCACGGCGAAGCCCGCGGCGGCATAGGTCTGGGCAATGCCCAGTCCCATCGTCCCCAGCCCGATCACGGCGATGGTGGTCATGTCGGAATCTCTGCCCCCTGTCCTTGGCCCATCCATCATGCCACGGCCGGAATTCCTTTCAAGTTTGAAGTTTTAAACTTGAAAGGAATCCGATTCGCTGTCAGCTTTTTCCGCAACGGGCCGGAAAGGCGCAGGGAGGCGGCGATGAAGATCTTGTGCATGGGCGGCGGGCCGGCGGGACTGTATTTCGCCATCTCGATGAAGCTGCGCGACCCCTCGCACCAGATCACCGTGCTGGAGCGCAACAAGGCCAACGACACCTTCGGCTGGGGCGTGGTGCTGTCGGACGACGCGCTGGGACGGATGCAGCAGAACGACCCCGCCAGCACCGAGGCGATCCGCAGCCATTTCGCCTATTGGGACGACATTGCCGTGGTGCATGACGGGGTGCGCACCGTCTCGGGCGGGCACGGCTTCGCGGGCATCGGCCGCAAGCAGATGCTGGTCCTGCTGCAAGCCCGGGCGCGGGCGCTGGGCATCGACCTGCGCTTCGAGACGGTGTTCGGATCGGCCGGGGAATACCGCCGGGACTATGATCTGGTGGTGGGGTGCGACGGCATCAACAGCCTGGTGCGCAGCGAATATGCCCAGGTGTTCCAGCCCGATATCGACACCCGCCGCTGCAAGTTCATCTGGCTGGGCACGCATCAGAAATTCGACGACGCCTTCACCTTCATCTTCGAGCGGACCGAGCATGGCTGGGTCTGGGCGCATGTCTACCAGTTCGACGGCGACACCGCGACCTTCATCGTCGAGACCCTGCCCGAGACCTGGGAGAAGCTGGGCTTCGCCGGGATGTCCAAGGAGGAATCGGTCGAGACCTGCCGCAGGATCTTCGAGCGCCATCTGGGCGGCCACGCGCTGATGTCGAATGCCGCGCATCTACGCGGCTCGGCGGTCTGGACCCAGTTCCCGCGGGTGATCTGCGAGCGCTGGTATCACGAGAATGTCGTGCTGATGGGCGACGCGGCGGCGACCGGGCATTTCTCGATCGGCTCGGGCACGCGGCTGGCCTTCGACAGCGCCATCGCGCTGGCCGAATACCTGCATTCCGAACCGACCATGCAGCGCGCCTTCGAGCGCTATCAGGAGGAGCGCCGCGTCGAGGTGCTGCGCCTGCAATCCGCCGCCCGCAACAGCCTGGAATGGTTCGAGCAGGTCGAGCGCTATCTGGACATGGAGCCTCTGCAATTCGCCTATTCGCTGCTGACCCGTTCGCAGCGCATCAGCCACGAGAACCTGCGTCTGCGCGACCCCGCATGGCTGGGCCGGGCCGAGGACTGGTTTCAGGAACGCGCCGGCGGGCGCAAGGGCCGCCGGCCGATGTTCGCGCCCTTCCGCCTGCGCGACATGGTGCTGGAAAACCGCGTCGTCGTCTCGCCCATGGCGCAATACAAGGCGGTGGACGGCTGCCCGACCGACTGGCATTTCGTCCATTACGCCGAACGCGCCAAGGGCGGCGCCGGGCTGGTCTATACCGAGATGACCTGCGTCTCGGCCGAGGGGCGGATCAGCCCCGGCTGCCCGGGTCTTTACGCGCCCGAGCACGAGGCGGCCTGGAAGCGGATCGTCGATTTCACCCATGCCGAGACCCGGGCCAGGATCTGCATGCAGATCGGCCATTCCGGCCGCAAGGGCTCGACCCAGCTGGGTTGGCAGGATGCCGACCGGCCGCTGGCCGAGGGCAACTGGCCGCTGATCTCGGCCAGCGCCATCCCGTGGCAGGACGGCAATGCGGTGCCGAAGGCCATGGACCGCGCCGACATGGACCGGGTGCGCGACCAGTTCGCCGCCGCGACCGGGATGGCGGCGCGGGCGGGTTTCGACATGGTCGAGCTGCACGCGGCGCATGGCTATCTGATCTCCAGCTTCATCTCGCCGCTGTCGAACCGGCGCGAGGACGCATATGGCGGCAGCCTGGAAAACCGCATGCGCTATCCGCTCGAGGTGTTCGCGGCGATGCGCGCCGCCTGGCCGGCGGAAAAGCCGATATCGGTGCGCATCTCGGCCAATGACTGGCTGGGGGACGAGGGCGTGACGCCCGAGGAGGCGGTCGAGATCGCCCGGATGTTCGCGGCCGCCGGCGCCGATATCATCGACGTTTCGGCCGGGCAGACCAGCACCGAGGCGCGGCCGATCTATGGTCGGATGTTCCAGACCCCGTTCAGCGACCGCATCCGCAACGAGGCCGGGCTGGCGACGATGGCGGTGGGCAACATCACCGAGGCCGATCAGGTGAACGGCATCCTGCTGGCCGGCCGGGCCGATCTGGTCTGCCTGGCGCGGCCGCATCTGGCCGATCCCTATTGGGCGCTGCATGCCGCCGTCGAGGCCGGGGATGAAGCGGCCGCATGGCCCTTGCCCTATCTGGCCGGCCGCGACCAGGCGCTGCGGCTGCGCAGCCGCGCGCAAGAGGCGATCCGGGCATGACGGCGATGGCGGGCAAGCGGGTATTGATCACCGGGGGCGGCACCGGCACCGGCGCCGATCTGGCCCGCGTCTTCGCCGGGGCCGGGGCCGAGGTGGTGATCTGCGGCCGCCGCAAGGCGCCGCTGGAGGCGGTGGCCGAACGGATCGGCGCCCGCGCCCTGACCGCCGACGTGACCGACGAGGCCAGCGTCAAGGCGATGTTCGCCGCGGCCGGCCCCTGCGACATCGTCATCGCCAATGCCGGCGCGGCGGACAGCGCCCCCCTGGGCCGCACCACGCTGGCGCAGTGGCACGCCATGCTGGCGGTGAACCTGACCGGCACCTTCCTGACCTTCCGCGAGGGGCTGGCGCAATTGCCCGGCTGGGGCCGGCTGATCGCCGTGGCCTCGACCGCCGGCCTGCGGGGCTATGCCTATGTCGCGCCCTATGCGGCGGCCAAGCATGGCGTGGTCGGGCTGGTGCGCAGCCTGGCGCTGGAGGTGGCGCGGCGGCCGGTGACGGTGAACGCGCTGTGCCCCGGTTTCCTGGATACCGAGATGACGGCGCGATCCGTCGCCACCATCATGGACAAGACCGGCCAGAGCCGGGATCAGGCGCTGGCCGCGCTGACCGCCACCAATCCGCAGGGCCGGCTGGTCCAGCCCGCCGAGGTCAGCGCCGCGGCGCTGTGGCTGTGCGGGCCGGGTTCCGAAGGCGTCAACGGCCAGGCCATCGCCATTTCGGGGGGCGAGGCATGAGCGATCCGCTGTCCAAGCGCCGGCTGAAGCTGTGGATCCGCCTGCTGGGCGTCACCCGCGCGGCCGAGGGCCAGTTGCGCGAATTCCTGCGGGTCCGGCACGACACGACGCTGCCGCGCTTCGACGTGATGGCCGCGCTGTATCGCCGGCGCGAGGGGCTGAGCATGACCGAGCTGTCGCGGATGCTGCTGGTCTCGAACGGCAATGCCACGGCGGTGGTGGACCGGCTGGAAAAGGACGGGCTGGTCCGGCGCACGCCGTCCGAGACCGACCGGCGCACGGTGCTGGTGGCGCTGACGCCGGCGGGACTGGCGGCCTTCGAGGGTTTCGCCGCCGATCACGAGGCCGAGGTGAACCGCATCCTCGCCGGCCTGACCGAGGAGGACATCGAGTTGCTGACCGAGATCCTGAAACGCATGGGGGGTGTGAAATGACCAAGCTGGCCGGGCTGAAGCCGCAGCATTTCCTGTGGCAGGTGCGGGACCGCGTCGCCACCATCCGCCTGAACCGCCCCGAGCGCAAGAACCCGCTGACCTTCGACAGCTATGCCGAGCTGCGCGACACCTTCCGGGCGCTGGCCCATGCCAGCGACGTGGATGTGGTGGTTCTGGCCCCGAACGGCGGCAATTTCTGCTCGGGCGGGGATGTGCATGACATCATCGGCCCGCTGGTCGGCATGGACATGAAAGGGCTTCTGGCCTTTACCCGCATGACCGGCGATCTGGTCAAGGCGATGATCGGCTGCGGCAAGCCGGTGATCGCGGCGGTGGACGGGATCTGCGCCGGCGCCGGCGCGATCCTGGCCATGGCCTCGGACCTGCGGCTGGCCGCGCATGACGCGAAATGCGCCTTCCTGTTCACCCGGGTCGGGCTGGCCGGCTGCGACATGGGCGCCTGCGCCATGCTGCCGCGCATCATCGGCCAGGGCCGGGCGGCCGAGCTGCTGTACACCGGCCGGGCGATGAGCGCCGAGGAGGGCCATGCCTGGGGCTTCTGGAACGCGCTGCACGGCGCCGAGGCGCTGGAGGCCGAGGCGCAGGCTCTGGCGCGGCGGCTGGCGGCCGGGCCGGTCTTTGCCCATGGCATCACCAAGACCCAGCTGAACCAGGAATGGAACATGGGGCTGGAACAGGCCATCGAGGCCGAGGCGCAGGCGCAGGCGATCTGCATGCAGACCCGCGATTTCGAGCGCGCCTATCGTGCCTTTGTCGCCAGGGAGAAACCCGTCTTTCAGGGGGATTGAGACATGGCGGATCGCAGCTTTCTGGACTGGCCGTTCTTCGAGCCGCGCCACCGCGAACTTTCGGCGGCGCTGGAGGCCTGGTGCGCGGCGCATCTGCCGGTGGATCACGGCGACGTGGACGCGGCCTGCAAGGCGCTGGTCGCGGCGCTGGGACAGGCGGGCTTCCTGCGCCATAGCGGTGCGGATGCGGACGAGGCGCTGGACGTGCGCAGCCTGTGCCTGATCCGCGAGACGCTGGCCCGCCACGACGCGCTGGCCGATTTCGCCTTTGCCATGCAGGGGCTGGGCATGGGGGCGGTCACGCTGTTCGGCTCGGAGGCGCAGCGCGCCTGGCTGGAAAAGACCCGCAGCGGCCGGGCCATCGCGGCCTTCGCCCTGACCGAGCCGGGCGCCGGATCGGACGTGGCCAACACCGCGACCCTGGCCGAGCGCGCGCCGGGCGGCTGGCGGCTGAGCGGCGAAAAGACCTATATCTCGAATGGCGGCATCGCCGATCTCTACGTGATCTTCGCCCGCACCGGCGAGGCGCCCGGCGCGCGCGGGTTGTCGGCCTTTCTGATGCCGGCGGACAGTGCCGGCCTGACCATTGCCGAGCGGATCGAGGTCATCGCCCCGCATCCGCTGGCGCGGCTGAAGCTGGACGGCGTGATGCTGCCGGATGCGGCGCTGATCGGCCGGCCGGGCGAGGGCTTCAAGATCGCCATGTCGGTGCTGGACGTGTTCCGCCCCACGGTCGGGGCGGCGGCGCTGGGCATGGCGCGGCGGGGGTTGGACGAGGCATTGGCGCGGGTGCGGCGGCCGCGGGCCGGCGGCGGCACCTTGGCCGATCACCAGATCGTGCAGGGCCACCTGGCCGACATGGCCGTAAGGGTCGATGCGGCGGCGCTGCTGGTCTATCGCGCCGCCTGGACCAAGGACATGGGCGCACCGCGCATCACCCGCGAGGCGGCGATGGCGAAACTCTACGCCACCGAGGCGGCGCAGAAGGTGATCGACACGGCGCTGCAGCTGCATGGCGGCGACGGCGTGCGCCACGGCAGTGCGGTCGAGGCGCTTTACCGCGACATCCGCGCCCTGCGCATCTACGAGGGCGCCAGCGACGTGCAGCGCGTGGTCATCGCCCGGAGCGTGCTGGGCTGAGCAACGGGAGGACGGCATGGACAAGGCATTGGACGGCGGCATCACCCGCCGGGGCGACGGGATCGAGGGCCGCGAATGGAACATCCTCGGCCAGCGCTATTTCCCCAAGGCGGATTGCGGCAGCGCCTTCGCCTTCGAGACCAACAGCGAGCCCGGCCAATTCGTGCCGGTGCATGTCCACCCGACGCAGGACGAGTTCATCCTGGTGCAGGAGGGCGAGCTGCATGTGAAGCTGGACGGCATCTGGTCGGTGGCGAAGGCGGGCGACCTGGTGCGGATGCCGCGCGGCGTTCCGCATGGCTATTTCAACAAGTCCGACAAGCCGGCGCGGGCGCTGTTCTGGGTCTCGCCCGCCGGCAACCTGCGCGCGCTGTTCGAGGCGCTGCACGACCTGACCGACATTCCGACCGTCGTCGAACTGTCGGCCCGCCACCAGGTCGACTTCCTGCCGCCGGAGGCCAATGACTGATGCGCTATCGCCGCCGGATCCAGGTCGAGTTCAACCATTGCGACCCGGCGGGGATCGTCTTCTATCCCCGTTACTTCGAGATGCTGAACTCGGTGATCGAGAACTTCTTCGCCGAGGTGCTGGCCTATCCCTTCGCCCGCATCCATGTCGAGGAACGCTGCTCGGTCCCGACGGTGCAGATCGACGCCGGCTTCCGCGCGCCCTCGCGCTTGGGCGAGATGCTGGAATTCGCGCTGGAGGTGCAGCATGTCGGCCGCTCCAGCGCCCGGCTGGCGCAGCGGGCCAGCGCCGGCGGGCAGCAACGCCTGCATTGCGTCTCGACCCTGGTCTGGGTCACGCCCGAGGGCCGCGCGGCGCCCTGGCCCGAGGCGATCCGCCGCAAGATGACCGCATTCATGGAGGCATGCGATGGTGCATGAGGTTCTGCATCCGAGGAACTGGAAGGCGACGCCGGGCTATTCCAACGGCATCGCCGCCACCGGGCGCATGGTGTTCACCGGCGGCATGATCGGCTGGAACGAGCAGCAGGAATTCGAGACCGACGATTTCGCCGAACAGGTGCGCATCACCCTGCGATCCATCGTCGCCGTGCTGGCCGAGGCCGGCGCCCGGCCCGAGCATCTGGTCCGGCTGACCTGGTATGTCACCGACAAGCGCGAATACCTGGCGGCGCTCAAGGGCATCGGTCAGGCCTACAAGCAGATCATCGGCCGGCACTACCCAGCCATGGCGCTGGTGCAGGTCGTGGCCCTGGTCGAGGACCGCGCCAAGGTCGAGATCGAGGCAACCGCCGTGATCCCCGGCTGACCGGGGGCGGGGCGCCCGCGGGCCAAGGCACGACAAGATGCCGGCCCGCCCAACAGGGAGATTGAAGATGACAGGCAATCCGCCGCTCGGACCCTCGGCGCATGTCGATACCTTCCCGCGCGACAACCTGCCGCCGGCCGAGCTTTGGCCGCGGCTGCTGCTCGAGGGTTTCGACTATCCCGAATACCTGAATGCCGCGGTCGAGCTGACCGACCGCATGGTCGAGAAGGGTTTCGGCGACCATATCGCGCTGATCGGCAACGGCCGCATCCGCAGCTACAAGGAGCTGACCGACTGGACCAACCGCATCGCCCATGCGCTGGTCGAAACTTACGGCCTGCGGCCCGGCAACCGGGTGCTGATCCGCTCGGCCAACAACCCGGCCATGGTGGCCTGCTGGCTGGCGGCGACCAAGGCCGGCGCGGTGGTGGTCAACACCATGCCGATGCTGCGCGCGGCCGAGCTGGCCAAGATCATCGACAAGGCACAGGTCAGCCACGCGCTTTGCGACACAAGGCTGATCGACGAGCTGGCGCTGGCCGCCAAGGACAGCCGGCACCTGAAGACCGTGATCGGCTTCGACGGCACCGCGAACCACGATGCCGAGCTGGACCGCGCCGCCCTGTCCCAGCCGGTGCGGTTTCAGGCGGTGCGGACCGGCCGCGACGACGTGGCGCTGCTGGGCTTCACCTCGGGCACCACGGGCGAACCCAAGGCGACGATGCATTTCCACCGCGACATCCTGATCATCGCCGACGGCTATGCCCGGGAGGTGCTGCAGGTGCGGCCCGAGGATGTCTTCGTCGGCTCGCCGCCGCTGGCCTTCACCTTCGGGCTGGGCGGGCTGGCGGTGTTTCCGCTGCGCTTCGGCGCCTCGGCCGCGCTGCTGGAAAACGCCACGCCGCCGAACATGGTCGAGATCATCCAGAAATACCGCGCCACCATCTGCTTCACCGCGCCGACCGCCTATCGGGTGATGATGCGGGCGATGGACGAGGGGGCGGACCTGTCCAGCCTGCGCGCCGCCGTCTCGGCCGGCGAGACGCTGCCGGCGCCGGTCTACGAGGAATGGATGCAGAAGACCGGCAAGCCGATGCTGGACGGCATCGGTTCGACCGAGATGCTGCACATCTTCCTGACCAACCGCGTCAGCGACAGCCGCCCGGCCTGCACCGGCCGCCCCGTCGCGGGCTACGAGGCGCGGATCGTCGGCCCGGACGGCTGCGGGCTGCCGCCGGGCGAGACCGGGCGGCTGGCGGTGCGCGGCCCGGTCGGCTGCCGCTATCTGGCCGACCCCGACAAGCAGCGCGCCTATGTGCAGGACGGCTGGAACCTGACCGGCGACAGTTTCTGGCAGGACGAGCAGGGCTATTTCCACTTTGCCGCCCGCACCGACGGCATCATCATCTCCTCTGGCTACAATATCGCCGGCCCCGAGGTCGAGGCGGCGCTGCTGGCGCATCCCGACGTGCTGGAATGCGCCGTGGTCGGCGCCCCGGACGAGGCGCGCGGCCAGATCGTCGAGGCGCATGTCGTCCTGCGCCCCGGCGCCGCGGCGGGCGAGGCCATGGCCAAGGGTCTGCAGGATCACGTCAAGGCGGTGATCGCGCCCTTCAAGTATCCGCGCCGGGTGGTGTTCACCGAGGCGCTGCCCAAGACCGAAAGCGGCAAGATCCAGCGTTTTCGCCTGCTGGAAGGGCGGGCATGACCACGGGTGGCGGGCCGGGGGCGCGAAAGCCGTTGCAGCCCGCCGCCGCATCATAAAAACATGCGACAACCAATCGTCGCTTCAAAACAGGGAGTTTGTCATGAAACTGAAAAGGCTGCTGATCGGCGGCGCCGCCGCGCTGGCGCTGGCCGGGGCCGCCCAGGCCGAGGGCGTCAAGGTCGGGATGATCACCACGCTGTCGGGCGGCGGCGCCGGGCTGGGCGTCGATACGCGCGACGGCTTCCTGCTGGCGTTGAAGAACGCCGGCGAGGCGGGCCAGGCGGTCGAGCTGGTGATCGAGGACGACCAGCAGAAACCCGATGTCGCGGTGCAGATCGCCGACAAGATGATCCAGTCCAAGCAGGTGGACGTGCTGACCGGCATCGTCTGGTCGAACCTCGCCATGGCGGTGGTGCCGGCGGCGGTGGCGCAGGACAAGTTCTACCTGTCCACCAATGCCGCGCCCTCGCAGCTTGCCGGGGCCGGCTGCAACCCGAAATATTTCTCGGTTTCCTACCAGAATGACAACCTGCACGAGGCGGCGGGGGCCCATGCCACCGATGCCGGCATCGGCAAGGTCTTCATCATGGCGCCGAACTATCCCGCCGGGCAGGATTCGCTGGCGGGTTTCAAGCGCTATTACAAGGGCGAGGTGGTCAGCGAGGTCTATACCCAGGTCGGCCAGACCGATTACGCCGGCGAGATCGCCCAGATCCGCGCCAGCGACGCGGATGCGGTGTTCTTCTTCCTGCCGGGCGGCATGGGCATCGCCTTCATGAAGCAATATGCCGAATCCGGCGTCGGCAAGCCGCTGATCGGCCCGGCCTTCAGCTTCAGCCAGGACATCCTGCCCGCCGTGGGCGATGCCGCGCTGGGGGTCAAGAACACCGCGCAATGGTCCAAGGACCTGGAGAACGAGGCGAACAAGACCTTCGTCGAAACCTTCCAGGCCGAATACGGCCGGCTGCCCTCGCTTTACGCGGCGCAGGCCTATGACACGGCCAACCTGCTCCTCTCGGCCATCGCCAAGGCCGATGTGGGCGATGCCGACGCCTTCCGCGCCGCGCTGGCCGAGGCGGATTTCCCCAGCGTGCGCGGCAAGTTCCGCTTTGGCCCGAACCAGCACCCGATCCAGGACTATTACGTGCGCGAGGTGGTCAAGGAAGGCGACGTGCTGACCAACAAGATCATCGGCCCGGCCATGGCCGACCATGGCGACGCCTATGCCGAGCAGTGCAAGATGTAAGCCCTGCCGGGCCGGACCGACACGGCCCGGCCCCCTGGCCAATCGGGAGAGAAAGCGGTGATGCTTCTGGCCGAGCAGGCGCTGAACGGCCTGCAATACGGGATGATGCTGTTTCTGATGGCGGCCGGGCTGACCCTGGTCTTCGGCGTCATGGGGCTGATCAACCTTGCGCATGGCTCGCTCTACATGACCGGGGCCTTCGCCTGCGCGGTGGTGGCGGCGGCCACCGGCTCGTTCTGGCTGGGGCTGGCGGCGAGCCTGGCGGCGGCCGCCGCCGCGGGCGCGCTGGTCGAGATCGCGGTGATCCGCCGGCTTTACGCCCGCGACCATCTGGACCAGGTGCTGGCGACCTTCGCGCTGATCCTGGTGTTTTCCGAGGGCACGCGCTGGCTGTTCGGATCGTTTCCGCTTTACCTCAAGCTGCCGCCCTCGCTTTCCGGGGCGGTGCTGCTGCCGGGCGGGCTGCATTATCCGCTGTTCCGGCTGGTGATCATCGGCTTCGGCGCGGCGGTGGCCCTGGGCCTGTGGTGGCTGATCACCCGCACGCGGCTGGGCATCCGCATCCGCGCCGGCGAGGCGGATCGCGAGATGATCGGCGCGCTGGGGGTGGATATCGCCCGGCTCTACACCATCGTCTTCGCGCTTGGCGCGGCGCTGGCGGGGTTGGCGGGGGCGCTGGTCGGCACGATCCAGTCGGTGCAGGTCGGCATGGGCGAGCCGGTGCTGATCCTGGCCTTCGTGGTGGTGGTGATCGGCGGCATCGGCTCGATCAAGGGCGCCTTCATCGGCGCGCTGCTGGTCGGCATGACCGACACGCTGGGCAAGGCGCTGCTGCCGGATCTGTTCGGGCAGGTGCTGGACGCCTCGAGCGCCAATACCGTCGGGGCCTCGCTGGCCTCGGTGCTGATCTATGTGCTGATGGCCGTGGTACTGATCCTGCGGCCGCAGGGGCTGTTCGGGGCGAGGAGCTGAACCATGCGCGCGATGCTGACCCGCGACACCGCGATCAACCTGGCCATCCTGGCCCTGCTGGTCGCCACCGCCATCGCCGCGCATCTGCTGGGCGAGGGCTTTGCCGTCACGCTGGCGACCAAGGCGGCGATCTTCGGCCTGGCCGGGGTGGGGCTGAACCTGGCGCTGGGCTATGGCGGGCTGATCTCGTTCGGCCATGCCGCCTTCTTCGGCATCGGCGGCTATGTGACCGGGATCCTGGCCAGCCATGCCGCCGCCGGCACGCCGGTCGCCACGCTGCCCTTCACCGTCATGGGCAGCAACGAGATGCTGGGCATCTGGCCCATGGCGATGCTGGCGGCGGGGCTGGCGGCGCTGGCCATCGGGGCGCTGTCCTTGCGCACCTCGGGCGTCTATTTCATCATGGTGACGCTGGCCTTCGCGCAGATGCTTTATTACTTCGCCATCAGCTGGCCGCGCTATGGCGGCGAGGACGGGCTGAGCTTCTATGTCCGCAACAGCTTTCCCGGCCTGAACACCTTCGCCCCGATCCAGTATTTCGCCATCTGCGCCGTGCTGCTGGCCGTGGCGCTGGGCTTTACCGCCGTGGTCACGCAGTCGCGCTTCGGCCTGGCCTTGCAGGCGGCGCGGCAGAACGACCAGCGCACCGTCGCCGTCGGCATCCGCCCCTATGCCATCCGGCTGATGGCTTTCGTGCTGTCGGGGATGATCGTCGGGCTGGCGGGGTCGCTTTACGCCGATCTCAACCGTTTCGTCAGCCCGGCCATGCTGTCCTGGCACATGTCGGGCGAGATCATGGTCTTCGTCATCCTGGGCGGCGTGGGGCGGCTTTGCGGCCCGGTCGCGGGTGCGGCGATCTTCATCCTGCTGGAGCATGTGCTGGGTGGCATCAGCGATTACTGGCAGGCGCTGCTGGGCCTTCTGCTGCTGGCCATCGTTCTGTTCGCGCCGGGCGGACTGATCGGCATCGTTACGGGAAGGGGCCGCCATGCCTGAGCCGAAACGCAACGAGCCCATCCTGGAGATCCGCGGCCTGCGCAAGTCCTTCGGCGCCTTGCTGGCGACCGACGATGTCAGCCTGGACCTGCGGGCGGGCGAGATCCACGCCCTGATCGGCCCGAACGGCGCCGGCAAGTCCACGCTGATCAAGCAGATCGTCGGCGAGATCCGGCCCGACGTCGGCAGCATCCGCTTCGAGGGGCAGGTGATCGATACGCTGGACGCGGCGGCGCGGGCACGGCTGGGGCTGGCGCGCAGCTTCCAGGTGTCCTCGGTGATCCCGGATTTCACCGTGCTGCAGAACGTCATGCTGGCCGTGGCCGGGGCCAGCGGCGCGGTGTTCCGCTTTCACCTGCCGGCGCTGGCCGACCGCAAGCTGACCGAGCCCGCCCTGTTCCATATCGAGCAGGCGGGTCTGGCCGGGCGGCAGCTGGTCCCCGCCGCGACGCTGTCGCATGGCGAGCGCCGCAAGCTGGAGATCGCCATGGCCCTGGCGCTGCGCCCGCGCGCCTTCCTGCTGGACGAGCCGATGGCCGGCATGGGGCTGGAGGGCGGGCGGCAATTGACCGCCATCCTGTCGGAACTGCGCGCCGAGGCGCCGATCCTGCTGGTCGAGCATGACATGGACGCGGTCTTCGCGCTGGCCGACCGCATCTCGGTGCTGGTCTACGGCCGGATCATCGCCAGCGGCAGCGTCGCCGAGATCCGCGCCAATCCCGAGGTGCGGCGCTCCTACCTGGGAGAGGAGGCATGACCCGGCTTCTGGAACTGCGCGACGTGACCGCATCCTACGGCCCGGTGCAGGCGCTGTTCGGCATCACCCTGGATCTGGACCAGGGCGAGCTGGTGGCGCTGATGGGCCGCAACGGCATGGGCAAGACCACGACGATCCGCTGCATCAGCCGGCTGATACCGCATTCCGGCGGCAGCCTGCGCCTGGCCGGCCGCGATGTCGCCGGGCTTTCCGCGCCCAAGGTGGCGCGGCTGGGCGTCGGGCTGGTCCCCGAGGGCCGGCGCTGTTTCGCGCCGCTGACCGTGGCCGAGAACCTGACCGTCGCCGCCCGTCCCGGCCCCTGGGACATGGCCCGGGTCTGCGCGCTGTTTCCCCGCCTGCAGGAACGCATGGGCCAGGTCGCGCGCACCCTGTCGGGGGGCGAGCAGCAGATGCTGGCCATCGGCCGGGCGCTGATGACCAATCCGCGCCTGCTGGTGCTGGACGAGGCGACCGAGGGGCTGGCGCCGGTGGTGCGGCAGGAGATCTGGGAGGGCGTGCGGCGGCTGAAAGCCGAGGGATTGTCGATCCTGCTGGTGGACAAGTCGCTCAGCGAGATCGCCTCGGTTGCCGACCGGGCGGTGATCGTCGAACGCGGCGCGACGGTCTGGCAGGGCGGCATCGCCGATCTGACCCCGGACCTGACCGACCGCTATCTGGGGGTATGAATGGCGACGGCGATCTATCGCGGCATGACCCGACAGGACCTGGACACGGCCTACAGCAACACCGGCAGGCTTGCGGATTTTCCGGGGCTGATGCGGGACTTCCGCGCCCGCAGCGCCGCCCTCTATGCCGAGCAGGATTGCCGGCGCGACCTGCATTACGGCCCCGGCGCGCGCCAGACCTACGACTGGTTGTCCTGCGGCAGGCCGGATGCGCCGGTCTTCGTCTTCATCCACGGCGGCTATTGGCAAAGCTGCGTCAAGGAGGATTTCGCCTTTTGCGCCGCCGGGCCGATGGCGCGCGGCCATGACGTGATCCTGGCCGAATACACGCTGGCGCCCGAGGCCCCGATGACGCAGATCGTGGCCGAGATCGGGCGCCTGCTCGATCATCTGGCGCCCCGGATTGCCGGGCGGCCGCTCTGCCTGGCCGGGCATTCCGCCGGCGGGCACCTGGCCGCCATGCATCGCGGCCACCCGGCGGTGGGCTCGGTGCTGGCGATCAGCGGCCTGTTCGATCTTGAGCCCATCGGCCTGGGGGCGCTGAACGACAAGCTGCAACTGACCCCGGCCGAGATCGCCGCCTGCAGCCCGCAGCGCCACATCGCTGCCGGCGCGCCGACGCTGGTCGCGGTCGGGGCCGGGGAGCTGCCCGAACTGATGCGGCAATCCGACGATTACGCCGCGGCCTGCCGGCGGGCGGGCCAGCCGGCGGCGCTGCTGCATGTTGCCGGTTGCGACCATTTCCAGGTGCTGGACGACCTTGCCGACCCGGCCGGCGCGCAACTGACCGCGCTGGCCCGGCTGGGCCGGTGAGGGGGGCGCAGGGCGCTGAACCGGGCCTGAAACGTGCCGAAGCCCCCGGCAGACTGCAGACTGCCTGCTGGCAGCGCGGCGTCATTCTGACGCGATGCGGCGCGGGCCGCAAAGGAGGAACCCGCTTCCCTTGCGGTTGAACATCCGCGCCTGATGAATGCAGCGGCGCGGCACGCGGGGTCCGCCGCTATTCTTCGAGGCAGCGAAAGCGAAGCAGAGTGGCGTGGTCGGCCGGGTCGGTCAGGGCCGTCGCGCCGACGCGGAAGGTCCGGGCCAGGCGGGCAGGGGTCAGCACATCCCGGGGCCGGCCGCAGGCGATCAGGCGCCCGTCCGCCATCACCCCCAACCGGTCGCAGCCCATGGCCTGGTTCAGGTCGTGCAGCGCCAGGATCACCGTCACCGGCAGGCGGTCCACCAGCCGCAGCAGCGCAAGCTGGTGGTGGATGTCCAGATGGTTGGTCGGCTCGTCCAGCAGCAGAAGCCGGGGGCGCTGCGCCAGGGCGCGGGCGATATGCACGCGCTGGCGCTCGCCCCCCGACAGGGTGGGCCAATGCGCGCCGGTCATCTGGGCCATGCCGACCGCGGCCAGCGCCTGATCGACGATCTGCGCATCCGCCGCGCCAAGCGGCTGCAGCGCCGACAGCCATGGGGTGCGGCCCAGCTCGACGGCAGCGCGGACAGAGAGCGACTCGTCGGTATCGGCCTGCTGTTCGACCAGGGCGATGCGACGGGCGATCTGCCGCCGGGACAGCCGGGACAGCGATGTGCCGTCCAGCCGCACCTCGCCCTCGGCGCGCGGCAGCAGCCCGGCGATCAGCCGCAGCAGCGTCGACTTGCCCGAGCCGTTGGGGCCGATCAGGCCGAAGGTCTCGCCTGACGCGATCTCAAGCGTCACGTCCTCGACGATGCGGCGCGGCCCGGCCTTCCAGCCCAGGGCGGTGGTGGACAGTCTCATCCCCGTCTCCGGCTGCGGATCAGGATCAGGGCGAAGCCCGGCGCGCCGACCAAGGCGGTGACGACGCCGATCGACACCACCTGCCCGGGGATCAACATCCGCGAGGCGATGTCGGCGACGATCAGGAACACCGCCCCGGCCAATGCCGACCAGGGCACCAAACGGCCATGCCGAGGCCCGACCGCAAGGCGCACGGCATGGGGGATGACAAGGCCGACGAAGCCGATGGAGCCGACAAGGCTGACCATCACCGCCGTCATCAGCGTGATTGCCCCGATCAGCACCGCCTGCACCCAGCGGACCGGGATGCCAAGCGCCGCCGCGGATTGCGCGCCGAAGGCAAAGCCGTCCAGCGCGCGGATGTGCCAGCAGCAGGCCAGGAACCCCGCCAGCGCGACCGGCCCGGCCAGCGCGACGTCGGGCCAGCGTACGCCGGACAGGTTGCCCAGAAGCCAGAACATGATCCCGCGCGCCTGTTCGGCATTGGCGGATTTGGCGATGAAGAAGCTGGTCAGCGCGTTGAAAAGCTGCGACCCGGCGATTCCGGCCAGAACCAGTTGCGCCGACCCGCCGCCCGCGGCCCGCGCCAGGGTCGAGACCAGTGCGAAAGCCAGCAGCGCGCCGATGAAGGCGCCGGTCGAAAGCCCCAGCGTCCCGCCGCCGACCCCCAGGATCGCCACCGCCACCGCGCCGGTGGAGGCCCCGGCCGAGACGCCCAGCAGGTAGGGATCGGCAAGGGCGTTGCGGATCAGCGCCTGCAGCACCACGCCCGACAGCGCCAGCCCCGCCCCGCAGGCGGCGGCGACCAGGATGCGCGGTATCCGGTAGTTCCAGACGATGGCCGCGTCGATGGGATCGACCGGAAACCCGGCCCCCCCGAGCTTGTTGGCAAGCTCCGCCGTCACCGTCGCAACCGGCAGCGGCGTCTCGCCGATGACGACCCCGGCCAGGATCGCCGCCAGCAGCAGGCCCAGCCCGAAGGCCCCGCGCCAGACGAGAAGCCAGAGGTGGGGCCGGACCCGAAGCCGGCCGGCAAGGGTCGCCGTCTCGGTCATCGCAGCCCAAGCACCGGCAGCGCCGCGGCCAGCGTCTCGAGCGCGGCGATGTTGCGGATCGAGGGATCCATCGCATGGGCGTCCAGGATCACGATCCTGTCGTTTTCGACCGCATCCATCTGGCGGGTGACCGGATCGGATTTCAGGAAGGCGATCTTCTTCTCGTGATCGTCGGCCTCGTACCGGCGACGGTCCATCCGGGCGATGACGATGATCGACGGGTTGGCCCGCGCGATGGTCTCCCAGCTGATGGCCGGCCATTCCTCGTCGCTTTCGACGATGTTTCTCAGCCCCAGCTTCGCCATCAGGTAGCCGGGCGGTCCCTTGCGCCCGGCGACATAAGGATCGACATCCATTTCCGCCGAGGAGAACCAGAATACCGCCGAGGCGTCCTGCAGGTTCAGCGCCTTCGCCTTGTCGCTGGCCGCCGCCTCGCGCGCCTGCAGCTGCGCCACCAGCGCCTCGGCCCGCTCGGGCACGTCGAAGATGCGGCCCAGCTCGTTGACGCCGGCATAGACCGACTGCATCTCGAACATGGTCGAGCGGGTGCCGTCAGAGCCGCTGGCATTGTCCTTGTGCCAGCAGTCGGCGGGCAGGACATAGGTCGGGATGCCGACATCGGCGAATTGTTCGCGCGTGGCGACGATGCCCTGCGGGCCGACATGCCATTCGTATTGCGCGGCGACGAGGCCGGGCTTCCTCGCCACCACCGATTCGAAGCTCGGGTCGTTGTCGGCCAGCCGCTCGATCCCGGCATTCGTGTCGCGAAATTCGGGCAGGACTTCGGTGAACCAGACCGAGGTGGCGGTCACCTTCTCGGCCAGTCCCAGCGAATACAGGATCTCGGTCGCGGCCTGACCCAGGGTGACGGCGCTGTCGGGCGCCTGGTCGAAGGTCAGATCGACCCCGCAATTCTGCAGCTTCAGCGGGTATTGCGCCCCGGCTGTGACGGGCGGCGCGAAGCCGGTCGCGCAAAGCAGCGCGGCGGTCAGGAAGCGGACGAACATGGCATGTCTCCGATGATGACGGCAGCCGAAGACAGGAGGGGAGAGCGCGGCCCAAGACCGGCCGGCGCCCCGCCCCGAAGGCGGTCGCGGCGGCTGGCTGGAACCGGTGCGGCAAGGCACCTCGGGGCAAAATTCATCCGGCACCTCCCCGGGCACCCCGCCCGGGCTGGGTTGAGATTGACGTCGGCAGGTCTCCTGACTGGCGGGTCATCGGGGCGTCGCGGCCTTCCCATGGCGGTTGCCACAGTGGCGTCGTCGCGAAATCCCTTGCCGCCTACAGTTGCGGGGGCAGTTCCGGTTCGCCGGACAGGTCCGGCGGCGGATTCCCTTTCAATTCCTTGCGGAAACCGACGATGTCGGACTAGCCCGCCCGCCGGCCGATGGCAAGCCGTATCGTCCGCCGAACCGCCGTGCGGCTTCCCGCCCGCCGCTCATGCTGCAGCGCAGAACGCATGGCGGGTTTGCCACGGGCATGGCTACTGCCGCCGGCTGTCGCGGCCTATATCCGTCCTGTCCGAAACAGGCCCGCTGAACGGGCAAGATGAAAAAGGTGCCAAGATGTCCGCTGTCGAAATGAGCCATAACCCCGCTGCCGGTGGCTTGGGCCGCATCGTTGCGCGTGTGACCGCCACGGTTGCCGGCTGGAACAACGCCCGCATCACCCGCCGCGAGCTGAACCTGCTGACCGATCGCGAGCTTGACGATATCGGCCTGACCCGCGGCGATATCGAGCGGATTGCCCGCCGCGCCTGAGGCGTAGCCGGCGATGAACGGACCCCGCGGCGATGCCTCGGGGTTTTTTCATGTCCGCCGGCCCGGCCCGGGCGCAGATCGCCCGCCGGCGGGCGATTGGGCTTGCCCGGCCGCCGCCCTTGCCTGATGCTGGCGGCATGACCGCGGCCCGTTCCCATTCCTTTCGCGACGACCCGCTGGTGCCGGGCTTCGACGATTCCGCACCGCTGGCCGTGATGGATGCGGAATGCGCGCTTTGCAGTTGGGGGGCGCGGATGATCCATCGTATGGACCGCTCGGGAGACGTGCGGATATGTCCGGTCCAGACGCCGCTCGGGGCGGCGCTGCTGCGGCATTACGGGCTGGATGCGGAAGATCCCCCGAGCTGGCTGTTCATCGAGGATGGCATCGCCCATTCCGATTGCGACGCGCTGATCCATGCCGGGCGGCGGCTGGGCGGAGCCGGCCGGCTGGCCGCGCCGCTGCGCCTGCTGCCGCGCGGGCTGCGCAACTGGCTTTACCGGCGCGTCGCGCGCAACCGTTACCGGCTGTTCGGCAGGTCGGACATGTGCGCCCTGCCCGATCCGGCCTTCCAGCGGCGACTGCTTCGCTGACGGTCTCCGCCCCGGAGGAGCAAGGAGGGCCGGGAGCCGGCCGTCATTCGCCGCGCCGGGCCTTGCCCGGTGCCGCATCTATTTCCTCGGCCACCAGTTGCTGCAGCGTCCAGATGTAATCGTCATGGATGCCGTGTTCCGCCAGACCCCGGACCGTGCGCAGCAGGTATTCCGCGCCGGACCCGGCCGCCCCGGCCGCACGGGCCAGCCGCCGGGCCTGTTCCTCGACGGTCAGTTCGGCAAGCTGCGTGCCGACCGGATCGGCATAGAAGGTCAGGGCCGGTTCGCGCCCGCGTTCGGTCTCGACCTCGATCCAGCAGGCATTGGCCGCGAGTTCATGGGCGACCAGCTCGCGCCGCAGGATGGCGCGCAGCGATTGCGTCTCGGTTCCCGGGGCGATGTCCAGCACCAACCCGTCGCAGCAGCCGCCCGAGGCAAGGGCGAGCATCAGCCCCGGCCGGTCCGGGGTGCCGCGGAAATGTTCGAGCGAGATCGAGAAGCTGCGATGCCAGCCAAGCGCGGTGGCGCGGCGGCGGGCGCCGACGGCAAAGCCGGGGTTCCAGATCAGCGAGCCATAGGCGAAGACTGGGATCGGCCGCGGCCGCCCGCGCGTCAGCCGGTCGGCCAGAAGGTCCAGATCGTCATCCTCGAGCATCCGCCAGCGCGGGTCGTGCAGCGGTCCCTCGGCCGCGGCCACGCGGGCGACATGATCGTCGGACAGCGCGATGGGGCGGCAAGTGGTCATGGGCTCTCCTGCGGGCGGTGACGAATCCACCCCCGCAAGGTTTCCGCCGGCAAGGGACGGGTCAACCCCGAAACCGCGATGCCCTATGCCGCGCCCTGCAAGGGTCTTTCGCGGGATTTCGGCGCGGTCGCCGGCATGCCCGGCGGGGACATGTCCAGAAGCCGGCCGCACAGCCGCGCCCGTTGCGCCATTGTCGCATCGGGCCGGTCTGCACCTCGGTCACCTCGACCGTCGGCCAGGCCGGAGCGGGAATCGCCCCGACGCTGGATCTCGGGGCAGCGGATGGCAGAATCATGCGTCCGTCACGGCGGCCCCCGTTTCGGTTGCCGAGGAAAAACCTCGGGCCGGTGCGGCCATGTTCCGGCGCGCGCCTTCACCGCCGGCCGATGCTTCCCCCGGGATCACCGTTTCGGATTAGGGGTTCTCTGTCATGCGGGGGGCGGCGCGCCGATGTTAGTCTGAAGCCCGGAAACGTCATGCAGGAGGAGAGCAAGATGACGCAATTCACTCGGGCTGCGGGTATGGCCATCGCGACCGTGTCGATGTGGCTGGGCGGCATGGTCAGCGCCGAGGACGCTGCCCAGATCACCCATATCGACGATGCCCAGTCGATGGAGATCGCGCCCATGGAGACGCCCGGCGTGAACGCCTTCCTTCAGGACGTGGTCGGTTCGGACAATCCCGACAAGCCGATCACCTGCGGCTTCTTCCGGCTGGAAGCCTCGGCCGAGCCGCTGGTCTATACTTATGATTACGACGAGACCAAGCTGATCCTGGAAGGGGAGATCACGGTTTCGGATGGCACGAACAGCTTCGACGCGACCGCGGGCGATGTGCTTCTGCTGCCCAAGGGCGCCAAGGTGACATTCACCACCAAGACCGCCGGCAAGGCTTACGTCTGCGGCGCACGCCTGCGCGACACCGCCTAGGCGCGGGATCGGAAAGGGGAGGAAAAAATGAAAAAGATCAGCACGGGGATGATCCCCGTGGCGGTCGCGCTGATCGCGGGCGCGGCCGCTGCCGAGGAAAGGCTCAACCTGGGCGACCTGACGCAGGGCGACCCGTTCTTCTATACCGCCGACCAGTCGATCAAGGCCGATGACGGGCAGTCGAAGCTGCTCGGTACCGGCCGGCCGTCGCGGACCCATTCGCAGATCCCGCATCTGCCGGTCTATATCGGCTACATGAGCACCAACTACACCTATCGCTTCGTCACCGTCGCCGAGCAGGTGCTGACGATGATCGGCGAGGGCAAGCATGGGCTGTGGCGGGTGCAGGAAAACGGCACCATCCGCGAATATCTCAAGCCCGGCGCCAAGGGCCTGGCCCCCGGCGCCGATCCGCTGGCGCCCGAAAACCTGGAGGCCGTGCGCCAGGACTACGCCTCCTATCTGCCCAGCGAGGGCTGGGACGGCTATCGCTATCCCGATCAGCAGGTCGATGCCGAGGGCCGGCTGACCTTCGTCGACCTGCCGGTGACGCATCCGAAATACGAGGGCCGGTATGCCGGGCATGTGCCCATCGACCTGCCCAATTTCTACTGCACCATGTCCGAGAACGATTTCCCCTATGCCCGGCTGGCCATGGATTTCGCCTTCTCGCAGCCCGGCGCCAACCAGGTCGGGCCGCTGGGCAAGCGCGCCGGGCTGGACATCAGGGAAAACTACACCCGGGTGCTGCAACTGACGCAGTTCCCGGATGCGCGTTCCTGGGTGAATGTCGGCCAGCCGGGGCAGGACGCGCTGCATGTCGACTGGAAGCCCGTCGATGCCGGCCGCATGCAGGCGGAATATTACCTGGTCGAGCGGCCGTTCTTCAACAAGCCCTATCTGTTCCTGATGGCGGTGTTCGACAATCCGGACAATGCGGACTTCCGCTATGTCCGCCCGGACGGCGCCTATTGGAACGACCTGCCCGACAAGGACGGGCTGAAGACCGAGGTGACGCTTGCCCCGCGCTTCCATCTGGAAGGCGGCGAGATTGCCGATGCGGTCGGCCTGCCGCTTTACGGTGTGCATCACCCGAACCGCGCGGCCTTCGGTGCCGGCGGCGCCTGCCCGCTGAAGGGCGGCGACTGGGGCCGCTATCCCGACACCAGCGGCGGCAGCGGCTGGCCGACGCAATACGAGGAGGTCACGCCGCTTTGCGACGCGGTGCTGGTCGACCTGAAATTCTATGCCAATCTGGACGGCCGCGACTGGAACGACCCGCACAAATACCTGGCCAATGCCGGGGTGGGGACCAGGCAGGTGCAATATACCGTGCAGCCCGGCACCTACGGGACGTTCACCGATCCCTATAACGTGGCGCGCGGCATCACGAACCCGCAGCAGATGGACGTGCCGGAGACCATCACCCTTACCTATCCCACTGCCGGGGCGCCGGTCGAATATGCCGAGGTGCCGGCGCCTTCCGAGGATTATCGCGTGGCGGTGCCTGCTCCCAGCACCTCCTGCCGGCCGATCCCGGGCTGAGCCCGGGATCGTGCCATGGCCCGGGCCGACGCTTCCGGCCCGGGCCTAAAGCCAGACCTCGCATTTGCGGATCAGCTCGGCGCGGTTCGCGGCCTGCAGGCCGATCCGGGCATTGCGCAACTGGTTCTCGACGGTGCGGGCGGACTTGCCGAGCAGCGCGCCGATCTCGTCGCAGCTCAGGCCCTGCGCGGCCAGCCGGATCGCCTGCAGTTCGGCCAGCGAGGGCCGGCGCGCCGGGCCATTGGACGGTGCCGCGGTCTTGCCATGCCAGTGGTGGCTGATCCCGGCCAGCGGTCCCAGGAAGTCGGCGGTGAACTCGCGCACGAAACCCTTGTCCGCGTCGGTCCAGGCATGGGGGTCGTGGGTATAGTCCAGGCACATCATCCCCACCGCGCGATGCGCAAAGGACAGGCGCTGGAACAGAATCGAGCGGCTGTCGATGGCGGTGAACTCCTCGCGGCAGTCGGCCAGCAGCGGATGCGATGCGACATCGTTGCAGGCGACCGGGCCGGGCTGGGCCCAGGCCTGGCGGAAAACCCGGCTGTGGTTGCGATAGGTCGCGCCATCGCAGCGCTGCGGATCGGAGCCGGCATTGTAATGCACGATGATCGGTGCATAGACCGGATCGCGCGGCGTGGGAAAGCCCAGGTCGCCCCGGCAGACCCCAAGCCTGCGCGAGATATATTCCAGCGCGACCACCACCATCTCCTCGGACGTGTCGATGGCCAGGATCATGTGTGCGACGCAGTTCAGCATCTCGGCCGGATGCTGCTGCCGCTGATAGCGATCGAGAAAGATCTCCTTCAGACGCTTGCGCGTCGGAGGCGATTCGATCAGCTCGCGCATGATGTCACAAGGGCCATGAGGGCCTGATTGGGTTATCACGGAGTCGGAACAGATTAGCCAGCGACAGGCCACCGGGCAACCTGTCAGTTTGGCGGGGCTTGGGCTGGCGGCGCTGCAGGCGTCCTGCATCGACGCCGGGGTCGCGCAGGCGGTTGTCCTTTCCTCTGCGCCCGTCCCCGGCCGGGCGACATCTTCGCGCCCGAGCCGCCGCCGAAGATGCGGGCCGGTTGGGCAGCACGGCATTCCGGCCCGCCACCGTCCGTCCGGCATGTTCCCGGCAATCCGCGGTATCGCGGCGGCGACCCGCCATCGCCGCGCCTCTCAGGCATATGCCTGGATCTCGCGGACAGCGCCAAGGCCCTGCGAGGGGCTATGAAGGCCGATTTTGCTCGGCTATGTTGAGGAGATCTTCAGATTTCCCGACGCTTGAACCGCCTGCATCCAAGCCCGACGGAACGCCCGCCATGATCCCCAACCCGACCGGCGTGCCGGTCCACACGCCCGAGACGGAACCGCCCCAGCGCATCCTCTTCGTCGAGGATGACCGCAAGCTCAGCACCTTCCTGTGCCGCTATTTCACCGAACAGGGCTATCTTGTCGAAGCGGCGCATGACGGGACCGCGATGCGCCGGGCGCTGTCGGGCAGGGCGTTCGACCTCGTGGTGCTGGACGTCGGCCTGCCGGGGCGCGAGGACGGCTATGCGCTGGCCCGCGAGCTGAAGAAAGAGCGCGACATCGGCATCCTGTTCCTCTCGGCCCGGCAGGAGGCGCTGGACCGCATCGTCGGGCTGGAGATCGGCGCCGACGATTTCCTGGTCAAACCCTTCGAGCCGCGCGAGCTTCTGGCCCGCATCCGTGCCATCCTGCGCCGCCTGCCCGGTGCCGCGATCCGGCCGCAGGGCGAGACGCGCCGGATCGGCTTCGACGGCTGGCTGCTGGACCTCGATGCCCGGGTGCTGCGGGACGCGCAGGGCGGAATGCAGGATTTGACCACGCAGGAATTCAACCTGCTCAGCGTGCTGGCGCAGCGACCCGGCCGGGTGCTGAGCCGCGACCAGCTGCTGGACCTGACCGTCAGCCGCAACTGGTCGCCCTATGACCGCTCGGTCGACGTGATGATCGGCAAGATCCGCCGCAAGATCGGCGACAGCGGTCCCGAGCCGCGCCGGATCCGCACCATCCGCGGCGCCGGCTACATGTTCTCGCCCGAGCCCTGACCGGGCGCGGGACCGGGGCGCAGGCAAGGCAGGTCCAGCACCGCGCGCGCGCCGCCGCCCTCGGTATTGCCGATGCGGAAATCGCCGCCGCTGACCAGCGCCAGCTGCTGGATCATCGGCAGGCCCAGCCCGGTCCCCTCGGGCTTGGTGGTGAAAAGCGGTTGCAGCGCAAGGTCAAGCCCGCCGGCGTCGAAGCCCGGACCGTCGTCCTCGACCACCAGCCGCGCGTAATCGCCGCCGCGCCAGACATGGCGCAAGGCCAGCCGCACGCGACCCCGGCCATCGGTGGCATCCCGCGCGTTGATCAGCAGGTTGACCAGCGCGGTGCCGATCTGGCCGGCATCGACCGGCGCCAGCAGCGGGTGTTCGGGCAGGTCGCATTCGATCCGCATCCCGGCGCAAAGCGTGCGCGCCAGCATGGAGGCGGTGGTCCGGACCGGCAGGCGCAGATCCCGGGGCTCGGGCGACAGGATCGGCTGGCGGGCGAAGCCCATCAACCGGGTGACCAGATCGCCCGCCGTCACGGCGGCGTCCAGCGCGTCGCCGGCATAGGGTTTCAGCCCGTCCTGCGCCGGCAGCCGTTCGGCGATCACCGCCAGATTGGCCCGGATGACGGCCAGCATGTTCTTGAAATCATGCGACAGGCCGGCGGCCAGCTGCGAGGTCGCCTCGATCTGGCGCATCAGCGCCAGTTCGCGCTCGGCCCGCGCCTTGGCGGCGCGCAGCTCGACCAGCTGGAAACAGCGCTCCAGCGCCCCCATCAGCTCGTCCAGGAAGAAGGGCTTGCGCAGATAGTCGTAGGCGCCCGCCTTCAGCGCCGCGACGGCGCTGTCCACCGAGGCATAGGCGGTCATGATCACCATGACCAGGCCGGGATGGCGGGCGTGCAGCCGCGCGGCAAGCTCGGTCCCGTCCTCGTGCCGCAGCCGGATGTCGATCAGCACCACCTCGACCGGCTCGGCTTCGAGCAGGGCGAAGGCCGAGGCCCCGTCCGGCGCGAGGCGGCATTCCACGCCCTCGAGCGCCAGCGCGCGCGAGGTCGAGACGGCGAAATCGCTGTCGTCGTCCAGAATGAGCAGCCGCCGGGTCATGGCGGCTCGGCGATGCTCAGGCGCATGACCGTGCCTTCGGGGCCGGTGCGCGCGATCCAGGCGTCGCCGCCATGCAGCTCGGCGACGCGGCGCACCAGCGACAGGCCCAGCCCCACGCCGGAATCCTTGGTGGTGACCAGCGGGTCGAAGGCGCGGGCGCGGATCTCGGGCGCAAGGCCGGGGCCGTTGTCCTCGATCTCGAGGATGCTGCGGCCCCCGTCGCGAAAGGCGCGCAGGATCACCCGGGGCACCCGGCCGGGCACCGATTCCGCCGCCTGCCAGCCGTTCTCGATCAGGTTGCGGATGGCGAATTGCAACCGCGCCGGATCGCAGCGCAAGCGCATCCCCTCGGGCACCTCCAGCGTGACATGGGCTGCGGCCGGATGCTCGGCCACCAGGGCCGAAAGCCAGTCCCGCAGATCGACCGGCACGGTCTCATGCGCGCCCTGCCGGGCGAAATCCAGCAGGATGTCGATGATGCGGCTGCAACGGGCGATGTTGCGGCGGATGCGCTGCACGTCCTCTTCGGCATCGGGGCCGAGGCCGGGGCTGCGCGACAGCACCTCGACCGAGCTGGTGATGGTGCCAAGCGGGTTGCGCAGCTCGTGGCTGATCGTGGCCGCGACTTCGCCCACCGCGGCAAGGCGCTGGCGGATGGCAAGCTCGCGCTGGGTCGAGCCCAGCCGGCGCAGCGCGTCGATCAGGTCCTCCTCGGTCAGGCGGCGGCGCTCGTTCGCCATCACCGCCCAGAAGGCCAGCAGGGCCAGAAGCGGTGCCGAGCCCAGGAAGACATGCGCCACGACCTGCATGTCGCGCAGGCTGGCCGACAGGTGCCGTGCGAGCAGGGAGAGCATGCCGAGCCCGGCCATCAGCAGCGCGAAGACCGCCGCGACCTGCCAGGCCCGCCGGCCCAGCCGCGGCGGCATGCGGTGCAGCCGCAGGGCAGGCGCGGCGGGATCGACCGCGCCCGGCGCGCGGCCGCGCTTGCAGAAGTCGCGGCAATGCGGCTCGAGGCTGCAACAGAGCGAGCAGATCGGCCGTTCGTAGAAGGTGCAATAGGCCATGTCGCGCGTCTCGTAGCCATGGCTGCAGATGGCGCAGTCGCAGCGGCTGCGGCGGCGGAAGACATGCGGTTCGCGGGCGATGAAGCCGCGGCCGTGCCGCATCAGGCCCAGGCCGGTCGCCGCGACCAGCGACAGGGCAAAGGCGATGGGCGCCGACCAGGCCTGCGCCATCGGCCCGCCAAGGCCGGCGTAAAGCGCCAGCCCGGCCAGCGCCCCCAGCGCCATGCCGCCGCAGCCGACCGGGTTGAAATCTGGCAGATGCGCGCGCCGGAACTCGATCCGCGCCGGGCTCAGCCCCAGCGGCTTCAGCACCGCCAGGTCGGTAAAGATCGCCCCCAGCCAGGCCAGCGCCAGGTTGGCATAGATCGCCAGCACCGCCTCGAGCGTGGCAAACACCCCCATCAGCATCAGCGCGCAGCTGATCGCGACATGGATCAGCAGCCAGATCAGCCGCCCGGGATGATAGCGCGCCACGCGCAGGAAGAAGTTCGACTGCGCCAGCGAGCCGGCATAGGCGTTGGTGACGTTGATCTTGACCTGCGCGACCAGGATATAGGCGGTCGCCACCAGCAGCGCCATGCGCGGCCCGAACAGGTATTCGTAGGCGTGCCAGAACATGCCGATGGGCTCGACCGCGAATTCCGGCGCCATGCCGTCGCCGATGGCCAGCCAGACCAGGAAGCTGCCCATCAGCACCTTGGCGCCGCCGATCAGGATCCAGCCCGGTCCGGCCAGGATCAGCGCGCCCCACCAGCGCAGCCGCGTTGTCGCCTCGGGCGGGGGCAGGAAGCGCAGGTAGTCCACCTGTTCGCCGATCTGCAGCGTCAGGGCGCAGAGCACGCCGATGGCGCCGCCCAGCGACAGCAGGCTGAAGGCGGGACCGGGCGCGGCCAGCCAGCGCGCCGCCGCATCGGGCTCGGTCCAGGCGATGGCGGCAAAGGGCAGCAGGGCCAGCACGATCCAGGGCAGCTGCGTCGCCACCTGGAAGCGCGAGATCGCGGTCATCCCGCGCGAGGCCACCGGCAGGATCGCCAAGGCCGACAGCAGATAGCCCAAGGGCAGCGGCAGGCCGAAGCAGACCAGCAGCGCCTGGCCGATGATCACCCCCTCGAGCGCGAAGAAGATGACGGTATAGGTGGCATAGATCAGCGAGGTGATGGCCGAGCCGATATAGCCGAAGCCCGCGCCCCGCGTCAGCAGGTCCATGTCCACATTGGCGCGCGCCACATGATAGGCGATGGGCAGGCTGGTGATGAAGATGAAGGCCGAGGCGATCAGCACCGCCACCACCGTCACATGCACCCCCCAGGACAGGGTCAGCGCCGCCCCGATCGCCTCGAGCGCCAGGAACGAGATGCCGCCCAGCGCCGTGTGGGTGATGGTGGCGGGGCTCCAGCGCCGGTGGCTGGCGGGGGCGTAGCGCAGCGCGTAATCCTCGATGGTCTCGTCCGCGACCCAGGACTGATAGCTGCGCGGCGCGGGCTCCAGGCCGGGAAAGCCGCTTGCGTCCCGCGGCGGCAGGTCGGCTTCCCCGATGGCGCTCTGCCTGTTCATCGCTCCCCCCGGCGGCCGTCCCCTGCGGCCGCCGCCGCCAGCCTAGCGGGCTTTGCCCGGGCTGGGAATTGCCCTTGCCGTTCATGGCGCCGCGAAACCCGTGCCGCGCCAGCGCCGGTTACAAAGAATTACAATTCCCCGGCTTGCGGCATGCATGGCGATTACATGCCCGGCCCAGGCTGGCGGCGGGGCCGGCCTGCCCGCCGGCCCGCAAGGAGGGAGGAGAACATGTCGAAAACCGTATTCAAGGTCGATCTCAACACGGCCCCCGAACAGGCCACGCAAAAGCCGCATAACCGCTGGCATCCCGACATCCCGATGGTCGAGACCTTCAAGCCCGGCGAGGTGCTGCGCGTCGAATGCTACGACTGGACCGGCGGCCAGATCGGCAACAACGACAGCGCCAACGACATCCGCGACGTGGACCTGACGCGGGTGCATTACCTGTCCGGTCCCTTCGGTTTCGAGGGCGCCGAGCCGGGCGACCTGCTGGTGGTCGACATTCTCGACATCGGCGCGCTGCCGGAGTCGCGCTGGGGCTTCAACGGGCTTTTCGCCAAGGAGAACGGCGGCGGCTTCCTGACCGAACATTACCCGCAGGCGACCAAGTCGATCTGGGATTTCGAGGGCATCTACACCACCTCGCGCCATATCCCCGGCGTGCGTTATCCCGGCCTGATCCATCCCGGGCTGATCGGCTGCCTGCCCGACCACAAGCTGCTGGCCGAGGCGAACCGGCGCGAGGCGGCGCTGATCGCCACCGATCCGAACCGAGTCCCGCCGCTGGCCGCACCGCCCCATGCCGCGACCGCGCTGATGGGGCAGATGACCGGCAGCGCCGCGCAAAGCGCCGCCGAGGAGGCCTGGCGCACCGTGCCGCCGCGCGAACATGGCGGCAATTGCGACATCAAGAACCTGTCGCGCGGCTCCAAGGTCTATTTCCCCGTCTATGTGAAGGGCGGCGGGCTTTCGATGGGCGATATCCATTTCAGCCAGGGCGACGGCGAGATCACCTTCTGCGGCGCCATCGAGATGGCCGGCTGGATCGAGATCAAGGTCGATATCATCAAGGGCGGCATGGCGAAATACGGCGTCATCAACCCGATCTTCCGGCCCTCGCCCATCGACCCGCATTTCGACGACTACCTGATCTTCGAGGGCATCTCGGTCGACGAGCATACGGGCGAGCAATATTACCTCGACGCCCATGTCGCCTATCGCCGGGCCTGCCTCAACGCCATCGAATACCTGAAGAAATTCGGCTATTCGGGCGAGCAGGGCTACATGATCCTGGGCACGGCCCCGGTCGAGGGCCGCATCGCCGGCATCGTGGACATCCCCAATGTCTGCGCGACGCTGGCGATCCCGACCGGCATCTTCGACTTCGACATCCGGCCCAACGGCGACGGGCCGAAACGCTCGGTCCCGGACATTCCGGTCGCCAAGACCAGCTGAGGTGCCACGCGCCCGCGTCCCGGCTTTCGGGGCGCGCGGCTCCACCAGGGAGGAGAGGTCCATGCTGCTTGGTTTTCTATTGTTCTATGTGGGCGCGGTGCTGTTTCTGAACGGGCTGTGGCTCATGGGCCGGATCGAGGATCGCGAGATCGTGGTGATCAACGTGGTCTCGGGCCTGGTCGCCGCGGGCGTGGTGGTCCAGGGCGCCTTCGGTGCGGGGGCGGATCTGCAGACGGTCCGGGCGGCGGCGCTGACGCTGATGTTCAGCACCACCTATTTCTGGGTGGCCTATAATCGCGTCGTCGCGGTGGACGGCCGGGGCCTGGGCTGGTTCAGCCTGTTCGTGGCCATCACCACGGTTCCGGTCTTTCTGCGCGCGCTCGGCGCCGCCGGCTCGCCGGCCGAGCTTTGGCTGGCGGGCAACTGGCTGGTCTGGGGCGTGCTGTGGTTCATGTATTTCCTGCTGCTGGCGCTGGGGCGGCCGATCCTGCGCGCCACCGCCTGGGTGACGCTGCTGGCCGGGATCGTGACCGGCTGGCTGCCCGGTTTCCTGCTGCTCGACGGATTGATGTGAGGGTCATGCCATGCCGATCTATGATTTCACCTGTGCCGAACACGGCCTTTTCACCGAGCGCATGAGCTACGAGGCCAGCCTGGCCGGCACGCCCTGTCCGCATTGCGGCGCGCCCGCCGGGGTGCTGCCGGCCCTGCCGCTGGTCAGCACGCTTTCAAGCGGGCTGCGCCGGGCCGAGCGCCGGGCCGAGGCGAGCTCGGCCGAGCCGCGCCTGGTCAAGCGCGGCCACCTGCCGAGCTGCGGCTGCAACCTGTGCCAGAAGAAGGCGCCGCCCACGTCGCGGCGCTGGATGCTGGGACAATGCTAGCATCCCGGCTGTGTTCAATGCACCTTTCGCCATAGCGGCCATGCGATGACCTGGGCGGGTTTGGTGGCGAAGCCGGGTGCCCGCGGGCTGGCCCGTGGTGCGAGACATCGGCCAAGACCCCGATCTGGCAATTGGTGATCTGGTCCGCCAAGCCGGTGTATCGGCGCGCGACCCCACAGGAGGCATGACCAGGGCGCCGGCATTGCCTCGACACAGAATCCCGAGAGCTATGACCTCATCCCCGTCATGCTGGCCCCCTGATTCAGAGGACGGATGAAACCGCGACTGGAATGCTAGGGCTGGAAATCGGCCTGATAGGCGTCGTAGCGGCCGCGGAACTGCTCGAAGATGGCGATGGTGCGGCGGGCGATGCCGGTCCAGCCGAAGACCCGGCGGGCAAAGCGGGCGCCCTCGACCGCCAGCACGTCGCGCAGCCAGGGATAGTGCAGCGCCATGTTGATCATGGCGGCGAATTCCTCGGGCCGCTTGGGATCGGCCACCAGCGCGTGGCGGCCGAATTCCACCTGCTCGTGCAGCCCGCCATGGATGGTCATCACCGTGGGGGTGCCGCAGGCCATCGCCTCGACCGCGGTCATGCCGAAGGGCTCGTAGCGCGAGGGCAGGGCAAAGATCCCGGGCGCGCGGTAATGGTCCACCAGCTCCTCGTCGGGGACATAGCCGCGCCAGTCGATGGCATCGGCCACGCCGGCCTGGGCGGCCACCGCCTTCCAGTCGCCGATCAGCGCCAGGTCGGCCTCGGAATTGCCGCCGGCGGCCAGGACCAGCCGCGCCTGGGGCTGCAGCACCTTCAATGCCGGCAGCGCCTGGATGATCAGGTCGTAGCCCTTGTTTTCGGCGGCGCGGCCGACGACATAGATGTCGTTCGGCCCCATGTTCAGCCGCGCCCGCGCCGCCGCCACCTTGTCGGGCGGGGCCGGGGTGAAGCGGTTCTCGTCGATGCCGGGCGGGATCATGGTGATATGCTCGCGCGGCAACGCATATTCGGCCGAGATCAGCTCGACCTGCTGTTCCGAGGTGGCGATGATGTGGTCGCAATTGCGGTAAAGCACGAATTCCTTCTGGATGCGCTCGTCGAAGCGGTAGCCGGCCATCTCTTCGGCGGTGGCGCCGCGCATGTCGTGCTTTTTCCACCAGCCCAGCGAATGCGGGGTGTGGATATGCGGGATCTGCAATTCCTCGGCGATCTTCTGGCCGCAGACCCCGGCATCCCAGTAATGGCTGTTTACCACGTCATAGCGCAGCTCGCGGCGGCGGATGGCGGCCAGCGCATTGGTGATGAAATCGCCATACCAGTCGTGCATGTCCTCCTTGCGGATGAAATCCGGGCCGCCGAAGGGGATGCGCCAGATGCGCAGGTTGTCGTTGATGATGTCCTCGGCCGGCTGGTCCTCGAAGCGGCGGGTCATCACGTCGACCTTGTAGCCCAGCCGCGCGAAACGCTTGGCAAGCTCCAGCACGAAGACCACCTGGCCGCCGGTGTCCGGCTTGCCCAGTTCGGGCGAGCCCGCGACATAGCCATGCAATGAAATCATCAGCAGCGAACCCACGGATTGGGCCATGCTTTCCTCTCCTCTCTTGTTGCGGCGTCAGCCGGGCAGGATACCCAGCGCGACAAGTCCCTCGAGGACGCCCGCCGCATGGGGCGCCCGGGCGCGATAGCTTTTGGCCCGAGGCATGGCCTCGATCAGCTCGCGCCGCGCATTGCCGACCGCAATGGCGCGGAACCCAACGTCGAACAGCGCCAGATCGTTTCCCGAGTCCCCGGCCACGACCATGCGCTGGGGCGCAATGCCCAGCCTTTCGGCAAGAAACCGCGCCGCCGCGTCCTTGCCGGCACCAGGCGCCAGCAGGTCGAGATCGCTTTGCCCGGAAAACACCGCCCGCACCGGCAGGCCGGCGGCGGCCAGCGCCTGCAGCACCCGGTCGCGCGCCCCGGCATCGGGCACCGCGAAGCTGAGCTTGCCGGCGGTCAGGAACTCGGCCGGATGCGGGGCGAAGCCCATGCCGGTGACCAGCGCGAAGATCGCCTCGGCCGGCCAGGCGGCGAAGCGCGCCGACCAGTCCGAAAGCCATTCCCCGCCGATGCGGATCTCGGTGCCCATGCCGGTGATGATGGCATCGGGGGCGAAATCCGCGGGAAACTCGCGGGCCAGGGTCGCATCGACGCTGGCCGCCGGCCGCGACGAGTTCAGCGCCAGCCGCAGCCGCTGGGGGTGGCGCCGGATCGCCGCCCAGAGCCGCTCCAGCGCCGCCCGGTCGCCGGTCAGCGTGTCGTCGACATCACTGACCAGAAGCCAGGGCCCCCGGCCGGTCGGCTTGCTCATTCGCCGGCCCCGGCGGCGGCCAGCATCTCGGGCGCCTGGGTGGTGGTATAGACCATTTCGGGCGCATGTTCGCTGACCGGCCGGCTCAGCGTTTCCAGCGTCACCTCGCGCAGGCCCAGCACCGCGGATTCGGTCCAGAAGCCGACGGCGCCGGTCAGGAAGCTGTCATCGACCAGGCTCAGCACCACATGGCCGTCGATGGACAGCTCCAGATAGGTGCCATGCGCGACCAGCTCGATGCGCCAAGGCCCCTGCGCCGCGCCGCGGAAGCGTGCCTCCTGCAGCGGCTTGTAACGGAAGGCGTGCTCGAATTCCGGCGTCGGATTGGCGCCCCAGGCGCGCATCTGCGCGATGCCGTTCATGCAGTCCAGCGACAGGTGATAGCCGTCGCCCTCGTCGCTGGCGCGCAGGATCAGGCCGGTCTTGCCCGGTCCCTCGATGGTCAGCTCGGCCCGCAGGCGGAACTCGTCGTGCTGGCCGGGCAGCAGGAAGGCCTCGAAGCCGCTGCGGCTGCCGATGAACAGCCGCTCGCCACGGGTCTCGGCCCGGGCGGTGGGATTGCCGCAGAGCAGCCGGCATTCGGCGGCGCTGTCGAAGGCCAGCCGGTCGGTCACCAGCGCGTCGAAGCCGTGGAAGGATTTCAGCCGCAGGCGGCCGTCGGGCAGGGCGACGATCTCCTTGGGGGGCGGCAGCAGGCGCTTGATGAATTCATGGCCGTTGATCAGCAGCTCGGTCTTGCTGAAGAAGCTGAACAGCAGCAGCCGGTCGCCTGCCCGGCAGATGCGGCCGGCGTAATTGCCATGCGGCAGCAGCACGTCGTCGCTGAAATTCTCGTAGGGCCCCTCGATGTCGTCGGCATACCAGTAATGGATCCTGGTATCCTCGCGGATCGAGCCCATCAGATAATAGCGGCCGTGGAAGTGAAAGAGGTTCGGCACCTCGATGTCGTCGTAAAGCCCGGGCCGGTGCAGCGGCGGGCCGAATTCGAAGCGGTCCGGCGCCACCTCGCGCGCCAGGCCGACGCAGCCGCGGCGGATCACCGGCCCGTCCTTGGCGCGTGCCGCCGCCAGCAGCAGCCGGGTGTCGCTGCCCGGTTCGTGAAAGAAGAACGGGTCGCGGAAGCTGACCCAGCAGCGGCCCTCGTCGGTACCGGATTCGTAATGCGGGCCGCCGATCTCCAGCGGGTAAGGGGCGCCGCAGCGCGTCCAGCTGTACAGATCCGGCGATCGCGCCATGCCGACCCGCTGGACGCGGCCGTATTCGGCGCGGGTCAGGCCTGTATAGAACATCCGCCACCGGCCCGGCCGGTCCGGATCGGGGGTGACATGCATGGTCCAGAGCATGTCGTCATCCCATGCGCCGGGATCGCCGACGAAGAAGGCGTTCTTCACCCGTCGCCAGGACAGCCCGTCCGAACTGACCGCATGGGCAATGAAATCGTGGTTCGGCAGGACGAGGTGAAAGAGATGATAGATGCCCTCGTGAAACACCACGTCGACGTCGCCGATATCCGAGCGCAGGAAGCCGTGCGAAGCATACATGCCCCGAACTTGCCGAAGCCGGGTCCAAAGGTAAACCCGTTTTCTGGCCGGCGGCGGCAGGCCGCATATCGGTCGGCCGCAAGCGGCCCGCACCGTTGCTGGCGGGCGATGACGCAGAACGGGGCGCCCGGTCGCGACCGGATCGCGTGGTCCGGGCGGAGGTCGTCGCGGGTGTCCAGCCGCTCATCGGCCCGCCGGCGATCCGCTCGGCCTTGGCGATGTCGGCCGCCCGACACCCCGGCGGTAAACACCTGCCGCCCTGGCTGCGCGGCAACACCATCGCCACGCCCGGCATCGCCGATATGGTCGATCCCTGTGCCGCGCGCGCCCGCGTCGGGCGGCCATGGGCGGCCATGGGCGGTCGGAACGCCTCGGGCCGATCCTGTCCGCACCCGGTTCCGGCGGAATTGCGCCGATCCTTTGCACCCAATGCTTGTGCCGGCGCCGCGCCCTGGGCCTTAATCCCGGCATGACGGAAACGCGACGGACCTCTTTGCTTCGGCGTCTGAGGCTGCGCTTGGCCGCCTCGGCCGGGGTCGCGGCCGCGGTTCTGGTCGGCCTGTGGCTGAAGGTCGAGGAGGTCCGCGCGCCGCAGGAACCGCCGGCGGTGGGTCTTGGGCAGGCGGTCGATCAGGGCCGGACCGAGATCACGCCGCTGTCCTTGTCGCTGGCGCCGCCGGAACGCGCCGGCGAGCCGGGGCGGCTGTTGCTGCGTGCCCGGTTGCTGAACCTGACCGGAGAGACCCAGTTCGCCGTCTTCGGTTTTCCGCCGCATCCGCCCGAGCTTGCCGCCGGCGGTGTCGTCTGGCCCGAGCCGGAAGTCACGCTGGACCGCGACGGCGAGGTGCTGGCGCAACTGCATCCGCGGCTGGCCGAGCGGGTGACGCTGGCCTGGCAGCTTCCGCCGGACTGGCAGCCCGGGCCGGTCTCGCTGACCTTCCAGCGGCAGATCTTCAAGCTCAGGGACAATCTTTACGGCATGTCGAACTGGCTGCTGTTCCAGCCCGCCGGCCGCATGGCGATCACGCCGCAGGGGGCGCCATGATCCGGGCGCGCCGCATCCTCATCGTGCTGGCCGGGGCGGCGCTGCTGGGCGCGATGATGCAGACCGTCCCCGACCACAACAGCGTCGTGCAGCCCTTCCGCAGCGCTGTCGCGGCGGGCGGGACGGGCGAGGCGCGCAGCTTCCGCGCCCGTTTCACCGGCCTGCGGCTGGCCGATCGCATCGCCTTTCGGCGCTTCGGCCGCGATCTGGTCCGCGACAGCAACGGCCTGTTCCTGATCGCCGATATCGAGGCCGAGGCCCGGCTGGCCTCGTTGCAGCTCGATGCCGTCTGGCAGGGCGCGAGCGGGCGGCGCTATGCGCTGTCGCACCGCGCCGAGGACATTCCGCGCGGGCTGGAAAGCCGCTGGTTCCAGCCCGGTCTGATCAACCGCGCCATCGCCGTCTTCGAGCTGCCCGAGGACGAGGTGGCGGGTGGCGCATTGGTGCTGACTAGCGGTTTCACCGCTGCCTTCGACAGCGCCCTGCACCTGGCCCCGCCGGCCGGTCCCGCCGAGCGCCAGCCGATCATCCGGTTCGAGCCATGAGACATCTGCTGTGGATCACCCTTGCCGCGGTTCTGTTGCTCGCCAGCGTGGTGGTCGGGGGCTGGACCGAGATCACCGACCTGCGCCGCGCCCGCGAATGGCGGGTGCGGCAGGCGGGCGAGGCGGGGGCCGAGCTGCGCGGCGTGCATGTCCGGGTCGACGAGGTCTGGGCGGGAAGCGCGCCCAACCTGCCCGAGCGGGCGCTGGTCCTGGTCCGTCTGGCGCTGCGCGGTCCCGAAACGGCACGCCAGGGCTGGACAGGCTGCGACGTCAGCCTGCGCAACGCGGCGGGCCGGGTCTGGCTGCCGCTGATCAGCGCCGATGCCGAGGGCGCGGTCAAGGTGCTTTCCCCCGACGGCGAGAACGAGGGGCGCTGCAACCCCATCCCCTATGACGCGCCGCCGGACGGGCAGGAATTCCTGTCGGACCAGATTTTCCTGGTGCCGGCGGAATTGCTGAAGGGGGCGCAGCTGCGCGTCTCGGCCCTGGGAACGCGGCCCGAGGCGCTGGAATTCCAGGTCAGGCCGGTTCTGCGCGATCTGCAGTAGCGGCGCGGGCGGCCTGCGCGCGACCGGCCAGTTCCAGCCCGGCGGCGAGGATGCAGAACTGCGCGACGCAAACCAGCACCCCGTCCTGTTGCTGGCCCGGGGCGCCGAAAAGCAGGCCCAGCGGGTATTGCGCCACCCGCCAGACCGCCAGGTCCTGCGGCCCGATCAGTTCGGCCAGCCCGACCCAGGCCCAGCGGCCCGCCCAGTCGACCAGCCGCCACAGCACCAGAACCGAGACGGTCAGCGCGAAGCCCGCCGACCCGGCCAGCAGCAGGCCGTTCGCCACCGCATGCCAGCGCTTGACCAGCCCGGCCCAGAAATGCCCGAGGAAGTCGGTCAGCGGTTTCGGCAGCCCCTGCCAGCGGTCCAGCACCCTGCCGGCCGAGCGGCGGGTCTCCTCGGACATCAGATTCAGGTCGTGGCCATAGACGATGGCGCCGAGATTGAACCAGATCAGCGGCAGCAGCGCATACCAGAACAGCCGGGTCAGCCAGGGCCATGGTTGGAAGGCGGGCGGCCAGTCCACCGGGCGGCGCGCGGCATCGACGACCTCGGCCGCAGCCGGCGGGAACAGGTTCTGCCACAATTCGCCGGGCGAGGGCAGGCCGGCCAGCCATGCGACGAAGCCCTCTTGCCAGCCCGAGATGACGTAAAGGCCCAGCACTGCCCAGCTCGCCTCGCAGGCAACGACCAGCAGCGGCCAGATTCCGGCCTCGCTGCGCTTGTTCATGGCTTTCGCGCCGCGCCGGACCGCCCAGATCAGCAGCACCGCCACCACCACCCAGAACGTGCTCTGCACCTCGAGCGCGGTTGGCGCGCGCTCGGGCGAGACTTCCGAGAAGTCGATGCGCTCCATCGAGGTGGACAGGAACGCCTTGGAATAGTCGCGCAGCGTGTTCGCGAGCAGGCCCCAGCCGGCATAATAGCCGTAGAACGGGATCAGCACCGCCAGCAGCGCCCCGGCCAACATGCCGATCCCCGCCGGAGCCTCGGCAGCGTCTGCCTCGGCGGCCGGCGCCTCGCGGCGGCGCCTGGCGCGGAAGCGCAGTACCGGCAGCCCGTCGCGCAGGATCACGAACATGGCGACGAACAGCACCAGCTGCAGCAGGATCACCGGCACCAGCGCAATCAGCCCGGCCAGCCGGTCGGCGAAGCCGATCTCGACCGCCAGCATGATCAAGCCGGTGCCAAGCAGCATGCCGGCCAGCCAGGTGGCGGCCAGCACCGCGCCGTAATTCCGAAACAGCCGCGCCGCCAGCAGCACATGCTGGCGCAGGATATGCAGGTCCCCGGTCATGGTCCCAGAATTGCAGGATCGCCCGCGCATCGCAAGCCGGGCGTTTGCTGCGGTCCGGGACCGGGCGCCGCCGGTGTGACGGCCAAAGTCCGATCCCGTGCCCGCTGCCGGTTTCGCCGCACGCCCCTGGATCTGCCGCCAGGCTGGCGCGCCGGGCGCATGAAGCCGCGCCGCGCCGCGACACGACCGGCTTGCAGCCTGGCCGCGGGCAGGATGCGCTGTCACGCGCTGAAGGCGACAAGCGCCTTCGGCGCCCCCGGCTGCGCCGAAGGCTTTATCCCATCGCGGCGGGGGTGCTGCGCCAGAAGGGTCCGCGCCGGCTAGCCCTGCTTGCGGCGCAATTCCGCTTCGCGCGCGCGCAGGTCCGGGGTCAGCTCGTCGCCGAATTCCTCGCTTTCGAAGACCGGGCGCAGCTCCAGTTCGCCGCTGCGGAACGGCGCCCTTTTCGCCCAGTCCAGCGCCTCCTGCATCGAGGCGACCTGCCAGAGCCAGAAGCCGGCCACCAGCTCCTTGGTCTCCGCGAAAGGCCCGTCGAGCACCAGCGGCGCGGCGCCGCCGAAGCGGATGCGGCGCCCTCTGGCGCTGGGGTGCAGCCCCTCGCCGGCCAGCATCACGCCGGCTGCCGCCAGTTCCTCGTTGAAACTGGTCATCGCGTCCAGTTCCCCGGTGGTCGGCATCACGCCGGCCTCGCTTTCCTCGGTCGCCTTGACCAATACCATGACACGCATCGTCCTCTCCTTTCATCTGGCTGGCATCGCATCGGATGCCATGACCAAGGAACGATCGGCCGGCCCGGTTTCCGACAGGCGCGCGGAATTTTTTCGCACGCCTGTCGGTTGCTAGATGTGCAGCGCGTGACCCAGGGCGCGCAGGCAGGCCTCGTGCAACGCCTCGCCGCGGGTCGGGTGGGCGTGAATGGTGCCGGTGATGTCCTCGATCCGGGCGCCCATTTCCAGCGCCAGGGCAAAGCCGCCGGCCATTTCGGCCACGCCGGCGCCGACGGCCTGGATGCCCAGCACCTCATGCGTGTCGGCGCGGGCGGTGACGCGGATGAAGCCCGCCTCATCATCCGCCGTCATCGCCCGGCCGTTGGCCGCGAAGGCGAACAGCCCGGTCACGACCTCTTGCCCCAGCGCCTTCGCCTCGTCCGGGGACAGGCCGGTGCTGACGATTTCGGGATCGGTGAAGCAGACCGCCGGGATGGCGCGCTTGTCCCAGATCCGGGGCTGGCCTGCGACCAGTTCCGCCACCATCTCGCCCTGGGCCATGGCGCGATGGGCGAGCATCGGCTCGCCGGTCACGTCGCCGATGGCCAGCACCCCGGTCATCGAGGTGCGGCAACGCTCGTCGATGCGGATATAGGGGCCGGCCATGTCCAGCCGCAGCCCGTCCAGCCCGGCGCCGGTGGCGCGCGGGCGGCGGCCGACCGTCACCAGCACCTTGTCGGCGGCGATTTCCTCGGCCCCGTCGACGCCGGCGACGCGCAGCGCGCCGCTGTCCGACAGCCCGCCGGCCCGCGCCCCGGTCAGCACCCGCGCGCCAAGCTGGGTCAGGCGCTGCGCCACCGGCCGGGTCAGCTCGGCGTCGTATTGCGGCAGGATGCGCGGCGCGGCCTCGACCACCGTGACCTCCGAGCCCAGCTTGGCAAAGGCGATGCCCAGTTCCAGCCCGATATAGCCGCCGCCGACCACGGCCAGCCGCTCGGGCACCTCGGTCAGCGCCAGCGCCCCGGTCGAGGAGATCACCTTGCCGCCGAAGGGCAGGGCCGGCACCTCGATCGGTTCCGAGCCGGTGGCCAGCACCAGGACCTCGGTGCGGATCTGCACCGGGCCCTCGGGCGTCTCGACCAGCACGGTCTTGCCGTCGCGCACCGTGGCCCGGCCGGTCACCAGCCGCACCTTGGCCTTGCGCAGAAGCGTGGCCACGCCGCCGGTCAGGCGCTCGACGATGCCGTCCTTCCAGGCCATGGTCGCGGCCAGGTCCAGCGTCGCGCCGCTGGCCGAGATGCCCATGGCCGGCGTCGCGGCAAGCTGGGTGAGGCGGTGGAACTCCTCGGCGGCATGGATCAGCGCCTTCGAGGGGATGCAGCCGACATTGAGGCAGGTGCCGCCCGGCGGCTCGGCATCGACGATGACCGTGTCGACGCCCAGTTGTCCGGCGCGGATGGCGCAGACATAGCCGCCGGGACCGGCGCCGATGACCAGCAGCCTGCATTGGATCTCGCGCATCTCAGCCCTCCACGAAGATCAGCGCCGGGGTTTCCAGCAGCTCTTTCAGCCGCGCCACGAAGACGGCGGCGTCCCAGCCGTCGATCACCCGGTGATCGAAGCTGCAGGACAGGTTCATCATCTTGCGCGGCTCGAAGGCCGCGCCGTTCCAGTGGGGCCGCACCGCCAGCCGGTTCACGCCGACGATGGCGACCTCGGGCACGTTCAGGATCGGGGTCGAGGCGATGGCGCCCAAGGGGCCCAGCGAGGTGATGGTGATGGTCGAGCCGGAAAGCTCGTCGCGCTTGGCGGTGCCGTCCTTGGCGGCATTGCCGATGCGGGCGATCTCGGCGGCGGTGGCGCGCAGGTCCAGCGCCTCGGCATGGCGCACGACCGGCACCATCAGCCCCGAGGGCGTCTGCGCGGCGATGCCCAGATGCACGGCGCCGAAGCGGCGGATCAGCCGGGCCTCGGCGTCGTAATGCGCGTTCAGGATCGGCTGTTCATGCACCGCCCGCACGATGGCGCGGGCGATGAAGGCCAGGGGGTTCAGCTTGGCGCCCTTGCCATGGGCGTTCATGCGGGCGCGCAGATCTTCCAGCGCGGTGGCGTCCACCTCCTCGACGATGGTGATCTGCGGGATGCTGCTCGCGACCTCCATGCGCTCGGCGATCTTGCGGCGCAGGCCGATGACGCGGATCTCCTCGACCGTGTTGTCGGGCTGCGGACCCGAGGGTGCGGGAATGCCGCCCGAGGCGATGAAGGCCTCCAGATCCTCGTGCCCGATGCGGCCGGCCGGACCCGAGCCGCGCACCAGCCGCAGGTCCACTCCGGCCTCGCGCGCCCGCGCCCGGACCGAGGGCGAGGCGATGGGCTTTTCCCCCTCGGGGCGCAGCGGCGCGGCCGAGGCGGCGGCGGGCCTCGCCGCCGGTTTCGGGGCCGGCGGTTCCGGTTCGGGTTCGGGCCGGGGCTCGGCTTCGGGCTTCGCCTCCGCGGGTTCGGGATCGGGCGGCGCGGTCTCGGCCTGCCGCGACGATCCCGGCGCCTCGGTCGGCGCCGGGGTCTGGGCGTCACCGGCGACGTTGCCGGGCCCGTCCACTTCCAGCCGCACCAGCTCGGCGCCGACGGCGATCACGTCGCCGGGCTGCCCGGCCTGCCAGACCACGGTGCCGGTGACGGGCGAGGGGATTTCCACCGTCGCCTTGTCGGTCATCACCGCGACCATGGGATCGTCCTCGCGCAGGACATCGCCGGGCTTGACCAGCCATTCGGCGATCTCGGCCTCGGCGATGCCTTCGCCGATATCGGGCATGCGGATTGCGTGAATACCCATGTCAGGCCACCTCGACCAGTTGACGCAATGCCTCGGCCACCCGTGCGGGGCCGGGGAAATAGCTCCATTCATGCGTATGCGGATAGGGCGTGTCCCAGCCCGCCACCCGCCGGATCGGCGCTTCCAGATGCCAGAAGCATTCCGCCTGCACCAGCGCCGCCAGTTCGGCGCCATAGCCCGAGGTCAGCGTCGCCTCGTGCAGCACCAGGCAGCGGCCGGTCTTGCTGACCGAAGCCGCCACCGTCTCCATGTCCAAGGGCAGCAGGGTGCGCAGGTCGATCACCTCGGCATCGACGCCCGATTCGGCGGCGGCGGCCAGCGCGACATGGACCATGGTGCCATAGGTCAGGATCGTGGCGGCCTGGCCCTGGCGGCGCACCACCGCGCGGCCCAGCGGCACGGTGTAATGGCCTTCGGGCACCTCGCCCAGCTCGTGCGTTTTCCATGCGGTCACCGGCCGGTCGTGATGGCCGTCGAAGGGGCCGTTGTAGAGCCGCTTCGGCTCCAGGAAGATCACCGGGTCCGGGTCTTCGATGGCCGAGAGCAGCAGCCCCTTGGCGTCGCGCGGGTTCGAGGGCACCACGGTTTTCAAGCCCGTGACATGGGTGAACAGCGCCTCGGGCGACTGGCTGTGGGTCTGGCCGCCGAAGATGCCGCCGCCGGTCGGCATCCGCACCACCATCGGGCAGGTGAACTGCCCGGCCGAGCGGTAGCGCAGCCTTGCCGCCTCGGACACGATCTGGTCATAGGCCGGATAGACGTAATCGGCGAACTGGATTTCCACCACCGGCTTCAGCCCATAGGCGGCCATGCCGATGCCGGCGCCGACGATGCCGGATTCGTTGATCGGCGTGTCGAAGCAGCGGGTCTTGCCGTATTTCGCCTGCAGGCCGGCGGTGCAGCGGAAGACGCCGCCGAAATAGCCCACGTCCTCGCCGAACACGACCACGGTCGGGTCGGCGCCCATGGCCACGTCCAGCGCGTCGCGGATGGCCTCGATCATCGTCATGCGTGCCATGTCAGAATCCCGCCTCGTGACGTTGCTTCAGCAGATGCGGCGGCATTTCGGCATAGACGTCCTCGAACATGTCCACCGGGCTTGGGTGCTGGCCGTGATGCAGGGTGCCGATGGCCTCGGCGCGTTTCTGCGCGGCGGTGATCTCGGCCAGGATCTCGGCCTCGGCCTGGGCGTGGCGCTCGTCGCTCCAGACGCCCAGCCGGATCAGGTGGTTCTTCAGCCGCAGGACCGGGTCGCCCAGCGGCCAGGCGGTGCTTTCCTCGGCCGGGCGATAGGCCGAGGGGTCGTCCGAGGTCGAATGCCCGCCGGCGCGATAGGTGACATATTCGATCATCGTCGGGCCGAGGTTGCGCCGGGCGCGTTCCGCCGCCCATTTCGCCACCGCCATCACCGCCAGATAGTCGTTGCCGTCCACCCGCAGCGACGGGATGCCGAAACCCAGGCCGCGCGCCGCGAAAGTGCCCGAACCGCCCCGCGCGATGCCCTGGAAGGTCGAGATCGCCCACTGGTTGTTGACCACGTTCAGCACCACCGGCGCCTTGTAGGTCGAGGCGAAGACCAGCGCGGCGTGGAAATCGCTTTCCGCCGTCGAGCCGTCGCCGATCCAGGCCGCCGAGATCTTGCGGTCGCCCGAGATCGCCGAGGCCATGGCCCAGCCCACCGCCTGGATGTATTGCGTGGCAAGGTTGCCGGAGATGGTGAAGAAGCCATGCTCGCGCGAGGAATAGCAGACCGGCAATTGCCGGCCGCGCATCGGATCCTCGGCGTTGGAAAACACCTGGTTCATCATCGCGCTGAGCGGGTAGCCGGCCGCGATCAGCAAGCCGGCCTGCCGATAGGTCGGGAAGTTCATGTCGCCGGGTGCCAGGGCACGCTGGAAGCCGCAGGAGATCGCCTCCTCGCCCAAGTGCTGCATGTAGAAGCTGGTCTTCTGCTGGCGCTGCGCGTTCAGCATCCGCGCGTCATAGATGCGCAACGTCATCATGTGGCGCAGGCCTTCCAGCAGATCCTCGGGGGTGAAGTCCAGCGCCTCGGCCCAGGGTCCGACCGCTTCGCCCTCGCGGTTCATCACCCGGATGATGGTGAAGGCGAGGTCGCGGATCTCCTCGGGGTCGGCATCGACCGGCGGGCGGCGGACGGTGCCGGCGCGCGGGATCGCCACATGCGAGAAATCGGGCTGGCCGCCGGGCCGGACCTCGGGTTCCGGCACCGTCAGGCTAAGCGGAGGAAGCGCGTCTGGATCGGGCATGGTCGTGGCGGCTCCGTGGGTTACGCTGAAAGGATAATGCCGGATCGCGGCGGCTGGTTGCGTCGGGCGATGCGGGATGGCGCGATTTCCGATGCGGCAGCGCCACGATCGCGGCGCAGCCGCGGTCGCGGCCGGCGCCACGGCCACAGAAGGTGTTTCTGGATCATGCACTCCTCCCCCGAGCGCCCGGACCCGGTCCGGTGAGGGTCAGGATAATCCGGGAATGCGAAGACAGGTGTTGCTTTTTTCGGGTCTGCGGCACTGGAAATTGCAATCGTATCCTATAAAGACGTCATTTCAGGGGACAAATGTCACGGGAATGGCTGGATGGACGAAACGGACCGCCGGATTCTGCAGGTGATCCAAAGAGAGGACGACCTGTCGATCCGCGAGATCGCCGAGCGCGTGGGGCTGAGCCACACACCCTGCTGGAAGCGGATGCAGGCCCTGCAGGAGGCGGGCATTCTGGCCGGTCGCCGCTATCGGCTGGACCGGCTGGCGATGGGGTTGCAGGTGCGGGCCTGGTGCATGGTGACGCTGAAGATCCACGACAAGCACACCCTGCCGGATTTCGAAGCGGCCGTGGCGCGGATCCCCGAGGTGGTCGGCTGCGCGCTGCTGACCGGGCACGAGGATTACATGCTCGAGATCGTCGTCCGCGACCTGCGCGCCTTCGAGCTGCTGCTCAAGGAGCAGTTGCTGCCGCTGCCGGGCGTCCAGCACCTGTCGACGCGGATCGGCCTGCGCGACATCCTGAGCGAGCGGCCCCTGCCGGTCTGACGCGGCGGACCGGGCATTGGGGGAAATGGTGAAGCGGCGCGCGGCGTGACCGTCGCGTCGCGAGCGTTTGAGGAACGAAGAAGCCCGGGCAGGGGGCCCGCGCCGGCGCGGGGTGCGCGGTCGCGGGGGTATTTGCAAAACGGTGAAGGCAGAAGCGTCAGTCGTAGAGCCCGGCGAAGCGGTCGCGCAGCAGGTTCTTCTGCACCTTGCCCATGGTGTTGCGCGGCAGTTCGTCCACGAACAGCACCCGCTTGGGCTGCTTGAACTTCGCCAGCCGTCCCTCCAGCGGCGCCAGCACCGCGGCCTCGGTCAGGGCGGGGCTGCCGGTCGGGACCACCACCGCCGTCACCCCCTCGCCGAAATCGCGATGCGGCAGGCCGATGACCGCGGATTCGACCACGCCGGGCAGCGCGTCGATCTCGGTCTCGATCTCCTTGGGATAGACGTTGTAGCCGCCGGTGATGATCAGATCCTTGCCGCGGCCGACGATGTGCAGATAGCCGCGCTCGTCGAATTTCCCCAGGTCGCCGGTGATGAAGAAGCCGTTGTCGCGCAGTTCGGCGGCGGTCTTTTCCGGCATGCGCCAATAGCCCTTGAACACGTTCGGGCCGCGCACCTCGATCATGCCGATCTCGCCCCGCGGCAGTTCGGCGCCGGTCTCGGGGTCGGTGACGATGATTTCGGTCCCCGGCAGCGGCAGGCCGACGGTGCCGGCGATGCGCTCGCCGTCATAGGGGTTCGAGGCGTTCATGTTCGTCTCGGTCATGCCGTAGCGTTCCAGGATGGCATGGCCGGTGCGGGCCTGCCATTCGCGATGCGTCTCGGCCAAAAGCGGCGCCGAGCCCGAGACGAACAGCCGCATATTGGCCGTGGTCTCGGCGTTCAGCATGTCGTCCTGAAGCAGGCGGACATAGAAGGTCGGCACGCCCATCAGCACGGTGGCGCGGGCCATCGCCTCGAAGATCCGGTCCAGGTCGAATTTCGGCAGGAAGACCATCGAGGCGCCCGAGAACAGCACCACATTGGTGGCCACGAACAGGCCATGGGTGTGAAAGATCGGCAGGGCGTGGATCAGCACGTCCTGCGCGGTAAAGCGCCAGGCCTCGCGCAGCACCTGGGCATTCGAGACCAGGTTGCCATGCGTCAGCATCGCGCCCTTGGAGCGGCCGGTGGTGCCCGAGGTGTAAAGCAGCGCGGCCAGGTCGTCGCGGTCCCGCGCCGCGGTGGCGAAAGCCTCGGGCGCCGTCTCGGCCGCGTCGGTCAGGCTGCCCCGCCCCTCGGCATCCAGCGTGACCATGCGGGCGCCGGCGGCCTCGGCGGGTTCGCGCAGCGCCTCTTGCCGGGCCGGGTCGCAGACGAAGACCCGGGGCTCGGCATCGCCGAGGAAGTAGCCGATCTCGGCCGGGGTGTAGCCGGTGTTCAGCGGCAGGAACACCGCGCCCGCCCGCAGGGTGGCGAGATAGAGGATGATCGCCTGCACCGATTTCTCGACCTGCACCGCCACCCGGTCGCCGGGCTGGACGCCGAAGGCCGCCAGCGCATTGGCCATGCGGCCGCTGCGGGCGATCAGCTCGGCATAGCGGATGCGCTCGCCCGCCTGCGTCTCGATGGCCACGGCCCCGGGGTCGCGGATGCCGGCGACGAGAAGGTCGAACAGATTGTCACTCATGAGTTATCCCCGTGGTTCATGGGTTGGAGGCCGGCAGCGCGCGCCTGACATTGTCCGAGGCGGCGATGGCGCTGCGTTCGGCGAAGGCTTCGTGGTTCGCCTCGATCCGGCCGAGATCATAGAGATAGTTCACCATCAGCCCATGCGACTGCTTCAATCCGTTGGCCGAGACGTCGCCCAGGAAGTTCAACCGCTCGAGCCGGGCGCCGTTGCCCAGGTGGAAGCGCGCCACCGGATCGACGACGCGGCCCTTGCCGTCGCGGGCGCGCAGGAAATAGGTCGCGGCGGCGGCCATCAGCGGCGCGCGCAGGCTTTCGGCCTTCGCCGCATCCTTGTGCCAGCCGGGCTCGTCCAGCAGGACGAAGGCCAGGCGCTGGTCGGCGTCGATCAGTTCCGACATCTCGTCCTGACGCTGCCGGGCCAGCCAGGCGGCAAAGCCCGGCACCGGCGACAGCGTGACGAAGGTGCGGATGTTGGGCAGTTCCGCCTTGAGTTCCTCGACCACCTGCTTGATCAGGAAATTGCCGAAGGACACCCCGGCGAGCCCCCGTTGGGTGTTCGAGATGGAATAGAACACCGCGGTGCTGGCCCGTTCCGCCTGGATCGGCTGGCGGTCGAGGTCGAGCAGCCCGGCGACATTGTCCGGGATCTCCTCGGTCAGGGCCACTTCGACGAAGATCAGCGGCTCGTCCACCAGCTGCGGGTGAAAGAAGCCGTAGCAGCGCCGGTCGGTCGGCTGCAGGCGGTTGCGCAGGTCGTCCCAGTTCTGGATGGCATGCACCGCCTCGTAGCGGATGATCTTTTCCAGGATGCTGGCGGGCGTGTTCCAGTCGATATGGCGCAGCACGAGAAACCCCCTGTTGAACCAGGACGCGAAAAGATGCGCGAAATCGCCGTTCACCCGGCGCAGCGCGGGGTTGCCCTTCAGATGGCGCAGCAGCTCCTCGCGCATCCGCACCAGCGCCGCCGTGCCGCCGGGGGCCAGGTTCAGGCGCCGGAACAGTTCCTGCCGGCGCGGCTCGGCGATCTCGTGCAGCGCCTCGATGGCCTCGATATTGCCGGCGTCGCGCTGCACCGCCTCCAAGGCCGTGCGGACCGCCGCCGGATCGGGGCCGAAACGGTCGCCGAGGTTCTGCAGGAAGGCCAGCCGCGCCTCTTCGCCGGCATCCTCGAAGGCCGCGAGCAGGCCCTGGGCGATGGCCACGCCCGAAGCCTCGCCCCGCCGCGACAGCAGCGCCTCGCCCAGTTCGCACAGGTCGGGCGCTTCGGTGGCGGTGTCGGTGCCCCGCCGCCCCAGCAGGCGGCGGCCGCGGTCGGTCAGCACCTCGAACAGTTCGCCCAGGAAGGCGGGGCGGCCGGGGCGCGGGGTCTCGACGGTCTTGATCATATCGGCCTCCGAAGGGGTTGGCATGCCGGGATCACCCCGGCAGCACGACGAAGATCAGCCACAGCACCACCGGGGCGACCAGCGTCACCAGCGCGCCGTAGTTCAGCAGTTTGCGGAAAAACATCTGGCGGTCCACCCCGCGGGCATTGGCCAGCACCAGCGCGCCGTTGGTCGAGAAGGGGCTGACATCGACGATGGTCGAGGCGACGGCCATGCCGGCGATGAAGCCGATGGCGCCGACGCCGGTATCGCCCTGCAGGAACGGCACCGCCAGCGGGATCAGCGAGCCCAGCACCGCCGTGGACGAGGCGAAGGCCGAGACCACCGCGCCGATGAAGAACAGCATCAGCGCCGCCAGCAGCGGCGAGGCCATGCCGGCCACGCTGTCGCCGACGAAGTCGATGGTGCCCATGTGTTCCAGCACCGCGACATAGGTAGAAACGCCGGTGATCAGCACGATCTCGGGCCAGGCGACCTGCGCCATGGCGCGTTTCTGCATGGTCGGGGCCCAGAGCGCCAGCGCCAGGCCGATGGTCAGCGAGACGAAGCCGATGTCGAGGTTGAAGGCCAGCACCAGCACCGCCAGCAAGGCCAGCCCGGCCAGGGTCGCGATCTGATAGGGGGTGCCGTCGGGCTGGTTGCCTTCCTCGACCTCGGCGACGAGTCGGTTCGATTCGCCGCCACCTTCCTCGCCGATGCGGCGGCTCAGCGCCTCGGCCTCGCTGTCGCCGAAGATCTGCGGGCCGGTGGCGGGGCGGGCGATCTCGACATGCGGCACCGTCACCGGCTCGATCCGGTCCGAGCGCGCCTGCATCAGCTTGCGGCCGCCCAGGGCCATGAACAGCAAAAGCGCCACCGCCGCGTTGACGAAGAAACTGGCGGCGAAGGTGGTCATCGGCGACAGCGGCAACCCGGCCTTGGCCACCACGCCATTGGTGATGCCGCCATAGATGCTGATCGGCGAAAAGCCCCCGGCCTGCGCGCCATGCACCACCATCAGGCCCATGAGCAGGGGCGAGATCTGATAGCGAAAGGCGAAACCCAGCGCGATCGGCGCCACGATGGCGACGGCGCCGGGGCTGACCGCGCCGACGGCGGTCAGGACGGCCGAGATGCCGAACATGATCCACGGAATCGCGCCGATGCGGCCCTTGACGGCGCGCACCGCCATGCGCACCAGCCAGTCGATGGTGCCGTTGTTCTGCGCCAGCGCGAACAGCCAGGTGATGCCGACCAGCGTCAGGAACAGGCCGCTGGGGAAACCGGCGATGATCTCCTTGGCGGCTTGGCCGGCCAGCAGGGTGCCGACCAGGAAGGCGCCGACAAAGGCCAGCACGCCCATGTTGATCGGCCAGATCGTGGCGACGACGAACATCGCCGCCAGCGTATAGATTGAAAGCAGATGCGGGGTCATGCGCGGCTCCTCTCCATGCAAACCTCCTTGTCGATTCCCGCGCCCTCCTCCGGCGCGCGAATCCTCACCGGGTTGTTATACGTTTCCGTTTGGTTGTTGTATATAACAAAAGGGAACATGGATAAATGCCGGCGAAGCGCCTATCTTCCCGGGCAGAGAGGCGAAGGAGGCTTTCATGGCGACGATTCCCACCCCGCTGCGTATCCGCAACGCGCTGGAAAACGCCATCGTGGAAGGCAGATACCTGCCCGGCGCCCGCCTGGACCCCGAGGCGCTGGAGCGGGAATTCGAGGTTTCGCGCACCCCGATCCGCGAGGCGCTGCACCAGCTAGAGGCGTCGGGGCTGGTCCGGGTGGTGGCCAAGCGCGGCACCTTCGTCACCGAATGGAGTCCCAGCGAACTGGCCGAGCGTTTCGAGGTCATGGCCGAGATCGAGGCCACCTGCGGCCGCCTGGCCGCCCGCCGCATCACCGAGACGGAACTGGCGGCGCTGGAGGCGGTGCATGGCGAATGCCGCCGGCTGGCCGAGGCGGGCGAGGTCGAGGCCTATTACGCCCGCAACTCGGATTTCCACCATTGCATCTATCGCGCCACGCACAACGCCTTCCTGGAACAGGAGGCCTCGCGCCTGCACGCCATGCTGCAACCCTATCGGCGCATGCAGCTGAAGGTGCGCAACCGGATGATGCGGTCCTTTGCGGAACATGACGCGGTGGTGGCGCGCATCCGCGCCGGCGATGGCGAGGGCGCGGCCGAGACGCTGCGCGCTCATGTCATCGTGCAGGGCGACCGTTTCCATGATCTGATCGCAGCGCTGCGCCAGGGCGACTGAGTCGCCGGCGCCGGGGCGATTCGCGGTGGCGGATCGCGCCGAATTTGTGCCGCGACAAGGAACGGCGGCGGAAATTGCGTGAGGATGGGGCAAAGCATTCCGAGGTGCCCCATGATCGGCAAACAGCTCTCTCGCTGGACGATGGCCTGGTTCGCTGCGGCGCTGGCCTTTCTGCTGGCGGCGCTGGGCCTTGCCGTGCTGGGCGCGGCGGGGCCGGGGCGGTGGTCCTCGGGACCGGGGCTGGCGGTGCTGCACCTGTTCGCGCTGGGCTGGCTTTGCCAGATGATGCTGGGCGCGTTGATTCAGTTCACCCCGGTCCTGGCGGCCCGGCCGCTGGCGCTGGCCCGGCTGGCGCTGCCGGCGCTGCTGGCCTGCAGCTTCGGGACGGCGCTGCTGGCCGGGGGCTTCCTGGCGCTTGACGGCTGGGAGCCGGGCTTCGCCTTGCTGGCCGCCGCGCCGCTGCCGTTGGCGCTGGCCTTCGCGCTGGTGGGCGCGATGGTGGCCGCGACGCTGCTGGCGGTCCGGGGCTGGCGGCAGGATGCCGGGCGCACGGTGCTGGCGGCGCTGCTGGCGCTGGCGGCGCTCTGGGCCAGCGGCGCCGGCATGGCGCTGGCGCTCTCGGGGTCCGATATCGGCATGGCGCTGCTGCCGGAAGGGGTGCCGCTGCATGTGTTGCTGGGCGTCGGCGGCTGGCTGACGCTTTCGGCCATCGGCGTCAGTTACCAGTTGTTCCCGATGTTCCTGCTGGCGCCCGACAGGGGCAGCCGGCTGCGCGATGCCGGCTTCGCCTGCGCGCTGCTGGTGCTCGGCCTGATCCTGGCCGGGCTGGCGGCGCTGCTGCTGGGCGGAGGAGCCGCGCTGCCGCTGCTGCTGCCGCTTGCGGCGCTGGCCTCGGCGGCGGTGGTGGCGCTTTACCTGGCCGAGGCCCGGCGCATGTGGCAAGCCCGCCGCCGCCCGCAGCCCGAGCTCAACATGCAATGGAGCCGCGCCGCTTTGGCTTTCCTGGCCCTTGCGGTCCTGCTGAGCGGGCCGGCGCTGTGGCGCGGCGGCGTCTGGGCCGAGGCGGCGGTCTTTGCGGCGCTGGTCGGCTGGCTCTCGACGCTGACGCTGGCGCAGATGGTCAAGATCGCCAGCTTCCTGACCTGGATCCAGGTGTTCTCGCCACTGATCGGCCGGCGGCCGGTGCCGATGGTGCATGAGCTGACCGGCGCCCGCGCCGCCGGGCGCTGGCTGGCGCTGTGGGCGGCGGCGGCGGCGGGCGGCACCGCGGCGCTGCTTGCGGGCTTTGCCCCCGGCTTCCGGCTGGCGGCGCTGGGGCTGCTGGTCGCCGCCCTGGGCCTGTGCCGCGAGGCCGTGCTGATCCGCCGCCTGCGCCACCTCGCCGCCGATCGCCGGCCCGCCCTTCTGCCGCCGATGATCCTTCCCCCTTCACCCCGGAGATCCGACCATGACCATCCCCGAACCGCTGGAGCTTGACGTCCGCGCGCCTCTGGCTCGCGGCGAGGAGCCGTTTTCCGCCATCATGGCGGCGGTGGACAGCCTGCTGCCCGGCCAGCCGCTGCGCCTGATCACCCCGTTCCGGCCGGTGCCGCTGTTCGGGGTGATGGCGAATCGCGGTTTCGGCGCCAGCGACCGGCCGCTGCAGGACGGCGGCTGGGAGGTGACCTTCACCCCGGTCGCCGGCGCCGCGCCCGAGGCGGGGCTGACCCCCGGCTCGGCCGCCGGCGCGGCGCTGTGGCCCGATCCCGCGCAGACCCTGGACCTGACCGGGCTGATGCCGCCCGAGCCCATGGTGCGCATCCTCGAGACGCTGGAGGCCATGGCGGCGGGCGAGGTGCTGTTCGCGCTGCTCGACCGCGAGCCGATGTTCCTGTTTCCCGAACTGGCCATGCGCCATCACGAATGGGCGGGGAACTTCGCCGCGGATGGCGCGAGCTATCGGCTGATGGTGCGCCGCGGCGACGGCGGCGGTCGGGGGTGACGGCCATGGCCGATCTGCGCGATCTCGTCCGCGACCGGCTGCGCGAGGTGCTGGACCCCGAGACCGGCCGCGACCTGGTCGCCATGGGCATGATCTATGCCATCGCCGAGGAAGCCGGCCATGTCACCATCGACATGACCACCACCACGCGCGGCTGCCCGCTGACCGAGATGCTGCGCCAGGGCGTCGAGGCGGCGGTGTCGCGCCTTGACGGCGTGCGCGGGGTCGAGGTGCGGCTGACCTGGGATCCGCCCTGGACCCCGGATCGGATGGAGCCGGCCTGAGGCCCGCCCGTGCCCTTCGCTGCCCGGAAAAACGCATGCTCTTTGCGCTGCATCAAATATCCGGGCGAAAGAGTCGAAGTTGCTTGTTCCGGCACAACGAAGGGCTTGGCGAAACCTGCCATCATTATGGCAACCGGAAAGAACCGGGTCGCAAAGACAGACCGAAAGGAGCAAGCCATGACCACCCTGAATGTCAGCCGCCGCACCATGCTGGCGGGCGCCGCCGTTGCCGGGGTTCTGACCCAGGTGCGCCGGGCCGCAGCCGAGACCGGCGAGGTGCTGACCCCCGCCGCCGCGACCGACGTGGCCGGCCTGCCGCGGGTCCAGGTCAAGCTGGTCGATCCGCCCTTCGTGCACGCGCATGAGCAGGTGGCCACCGGCGGCCCGAAGATCGTGGAATTCCGGATGGTCATCGAGGAGAAGAAGATCACGCTGAACAATGACGGCGCCGAGGTCTGGGCCTCGACCTTCAACGGCACGGTGCCCGGCCCGCTGATGGTCGTGCATGAGGGCGACTATGTCGAGCTGACGCTGGTCAACCCGCCCTCGAACGAGCTGATGCACAATATCGACTTCCACAGTTCGACCGGCGCGCTGGGCGGCGGCGGCCTGACCCAGGTCAACCCCGGCGAGCAATGCGTGCTGCGCTGGAAAGCGACCAAGCCCGGGGTCTTCGTCTATCACTGCGCCCCGCCCGGCATGGTGGCCTGGCACGTCGTTTCGGGCATGAACGGCGCCGTCATGGTGCTGCCGCGCGACGGGCTGAAGGACCGCGACGGCCAGCCGGTCAAATACGACCGCGTCTATTACATCGGCGAACAGGATTTCTACGTGCCCAAGGACGAGAACGGCAAGTGGAAGACCTACGACACCCCCGGCGAAAGCTACGAGGATACCGTTGCCGTGATGAAGACGCTGACGCCCAGCCACGTGGTCTTCAACGGCGCCGTTGGCGCGTTGACCGGCGACAACGCGCTGAAGGCCAAGGTGGGCGAGACGGTGGCCTTCATCCACAGCCAGGCCAACCGCGACACCCGGCCGCACCTGATCGGCGGGCATGGCGACTATGTCTGGGCAACCGGCAAGTTCACCAACCCGCCCGAGCACGGGCTGGAGACCTGGTTCATCCCCGGCGGCACCGCGGGGCTGATGATCTACAAGTTCCAGCAGCCCGGCGTCTACGCCTATGTGAACCACAACCTGATCGAGGCCTTCGAGCTGGGCGCCGCCGGCCATGTGGTGGTCGAGGGCGACTGGGACGATGATCTGATGAAGCAGGTGATGGCCCCGAGCCCGATCAGCTCGTGATCCGATCCGGCCGCCCCGCGCCTGTCGCCGGGGCGGCCTTTTCCCTTCTGCTGTGAACGGAGAGATCCGATGCACGGATCCGCCTTCCTCTTCGCCGCGGCGCTTGGCGCGCTTGGCCTGAGCCTGTGGCCGCCCTTCCTGCAGCGCGAGACGGCGAAGGGCCCGGACCTGCCCGCCATGGTGCGGCTCGAGCCCCGGCCCTTCGAGCATCGGCTGGACGGCGACTGGCAGCGGGACGGTTGGCCGGTGGACGCGCCGGTCGCCACCGTCTCGATCCCCGCGCCGGTCGAGATCATGGCGACTCCGGTCAGCACCGGGCAATACCTGGAATGCGTGGCGGCCGGGGCCTGCACCGCGCCCGGCGGCCCGACCGACCGGGGCGAACTGCCGGTGACGGGGGTGAACTGGCTGGACGCCACCGCCTATGCCGCCTGGCTTTCGGCCGAGACCGGCCAGAGCTGGCGCCTGCCCAGCGATGTCGAATGGGCCCATGCCGCAGCCGAGCTGTTCCGCGACGACCGGCTGGGGGTGGACAGTGACCCCGCCAATCCTGCGGTGCTGTGGCTGGCGCAATATGCCGTCGATGCCGCCCGCCAGCGCGAACTGGACCGCGAGATCCGGCCGGTGGGTCAGTTGAATGTCAACTCGCTGGGCGTGCATGACATCGGCGGCGCCGTCTGGGAATGGACCTCGACCTGCCTGCGCCAGGTCCAGATCGACGACAGCGGCCGCATCCTGCGCGAAGGCGAAAGCTGCGGCATCTACATCGCCGAGGGGCTGCATCGTGCGGCCATGGTCGATTTCATCCGCGATCCGAAATCCGGCGGCTGCTCGGTCGGGGTGCCGCCCGCCAATCTGGGGTTCCGTCTGGTGCGCGAGACCGGCTGATCCCGCGCGCCTGGGACGAAACACCACGGAAGAAGGCCATAGGAATGCTTTGCTCTCGCCCGGTTTTGCGGCACCTAGGGGGAAACCCATGGTGAAGGCGCGGAATGTGGCGATCGACATTTCACTGGTGCGGAACCTGCCGCTGTTCCGGGACATGGCGTCCGAGGCGCTGACGCGGCTGATGGCGCGCGCCGGCGCGCATCGCGTGGCGCAGGGCGAAACGGTGTTCGAACAGGGCGCGCAGGCCACGGCCTTCTACCTGCTGCTGCACGGCCGGCTGAAGGTGACGCAGGTCACGCCGGACGGCCAGCAGGTGATGATGCGCGTGGTGCATCCCGGCGACCTGTTCGGCTTTGCCCGCGCCCTGGCGCGGCCCGACTATCCCGGCACCGCCCGCGCCGCGGTCGATTCGATCGTGGCCGGCTGGCCGATGTCGGATTGGGACACGGTGGTCGAAAGCAATCCCCGGCTGGCGATCAACGCCCTGCAAACCATCGGCCAGCGCCTGGACGAGGCCCATACCCGCCTGCGCGAGATGTCCACCCAGGAGGTCGAGCGCCGGGTCGCCCATGCCGTCCTGCGTCTGGCCGAGAAGGCCGGCCGCATCGAGGGCGGCGGCACCCGCATCGACTTTCCCATCACCCGCCAGGACATCGCCGAGATGACCGGCACGACGCTGCACACCGTCTCGCGCCTGCTGTCCGGCTGGGAGGCGCGGGGCCTGGTCGAGGGCGGCCGGCAGAAGCTGACGGTGATCGACGCCGGCGCCCTGGCGCGGATCGCCGATCCCGCGAACTGATTTCCGGCCGCTTCTTTGCGTTCGCTCAACGAGGCGGCGCGCGGAAGGGCATAGAGGCTTGGTTCCGAACCCATGACCCGGATACCATGCCGATGCACCCGCCTTCGCCCTTTGCCGCCGCTGTCCCGGCCGTGACCGCCGGGGTCGGCCGGCCTTGGTCCCGGAAAGGTCCGATCCGATGAGAATGAAGCTCTCTGCCGCGCATCGCCAGATCGCCTGCCAGTCGCGGCTGCTTTCGGCCGTGCCGCCCGATCTGCGCGATAGTCTGCTGGATGCGGCGCATGTCAGCCGCCAGCGCCGCGGCCAGGTGGTCTTTCACCAGGGCGATGCCGCCCATTCCATCCATGTCGTCGCCGACGGCTGGGTCAAGCTCTACCGCATCGCCGCCAACGGCTCCGAGGCGGTGGTGGGGGTGATGACGCGCGGGCAAAGTTTCGGCGAGCCGATCGCGCTGCGCCGCGCCAGCTATCCGGTCTCGGCCGAGGCATCGACGGATTGTCAGCTGATCGCCATTCCGGCGCGCGCGGTGCTCGACCTGCTGCACGCGCATCCCGCCATCGCCATCTCGATCCTGTCGGCCACCTTCATGCATCTGCAGGGGCTGGTCGAGCAGATCGAGCAGCTCAAGGCGCTGTCCGGCGCCCAGCGGGTCGCCGAGTTCCTGCTGGAGCTTTGCCCCGAAGGCGAGGCCAGCGCCACGGTGGTGCTGCCCTATGACAAGGCGCTGATCGCGGGGCGGCTGGGCATGAAGCCGGAAAGCCTGAGCCGCGCCTTTGCCCGGCTGCGCGATCATGGCGTGCGGGTCAGCCAGACCAGCGCCGCCATCGCCTCGGTCAGTCGGCTGCGCGACCTGGCCCAGGCCGACACGCTGGGCGCGCTCGGTCCCGCCGGCTGAGCCGGACGGAAGGCTTGACATCGGTCGAGGAAGCGGCTGGGCTTTCGGCCAGACCGCCGGCGGCCGGCGGCTGCGCAGGAGGCAGGGGTCATGGACAGGATAAGCCGGCAGGATGGGCGCTTCGTCGTCGATGCCGAACTGCTCGGCCCGGCCTTCGGCCTGGACCCGGCCCTGGTGCCGGGGCTGATGCAGCAGGGCCGGATCACCAGCCGCCACGAGACCGGCGAGGGCGCGGATGCCGGCACTTTCCGCCTGAGCTTCTTCCATGCCGGCCGCGTCCTGCGCCTGACCGTCGACGCCGAGGGGCGCATCCTGAAACAGGCGCGCTTCGACCGCCCCGAACGCCCGGGCGGCGCCGGCTGAGGCGCCGCCGCGACCCGGCCGGATTCAGGCGGCCAGCGCCCGCGGGAACAGGATCGTTTCCTCCAGGTGGATATGCGCGACCACGTCGTCGCAAAGCTTGCGCAGCCCGGTGTAAAGCGCGGTCCACGAGCCGCAGGCGCCGATGGGCAGGCGCAGCCCGTTGGTGACATGCTCGATCCGGCGCAGCAGTTCCGAGGTGTCGGCATGGTCCTGGTGCATCACCTGGATCGGCCCGGCCAGCGTGGCGCCGGCACCTTGCAGAATGGCCGGGAACAGCACCTTTTCCTCTTTCGTCATGTGGGCGTCCAGATCGCCGTGCAGCAGGATCAGCGCCTCGGTCAGGCCCAGCGGCGCCTCGTCATGGTCGCCATGCACCGATTCCACCCGGTTGGCGAGCTGGACCAGAAAGGCCAGCTCCTCGCGATGGGTGGCGTGGTAGCGGTCGAGGATATGCGCGACCAGCCCGGCCGTGTCGGCGGGGGCGTCCTGTGCCGCGCGGTCGATCAGCGCCTGTAGCTGCGCGGTCAGCGCCGCCAGGTCCAGCCCGGCCTTGCGGGCGGCTTCGGCCAGGCTGATATCGCCGCCGCAGCAGAAGCTGATGTCGGCATCGCGGAAGATGCCGGCGGCGCCGGGCAGTTTCGCGGCGATGTCGCGCACGGTGTTTTCGGGATAGAGCAGCGTGTCGGTCATGGGTGGTTTCCTTTTGCTTCGGGGTTCCAGGCCCCGGCCTGCGGCGGGGCGAGATGCAGCAGATCGACGGCGCGGGCCGCGATCTGGGCCACGGCCTCGGCCAGGCTGGCCGGGCGCAGGTAGAAGGCCGGGACCGGCGGCAGGATCACCGCCCCCATCTCGGCCGCGGCCTGCATGTTTCGCAGATGCGCCAGGGTCAGCGGCGCCTCGCGCGCCAGCAGCACCAGCGGCCGGCGTTCCTTCAGCTGCACGCCGGCGGCGCGGGTCAGCAGGCTGTCGTCGAAACCATGGGCGATGGCGGCCAGGCTGCGCATCGAGCAGGGCGCGACGATCATCCCCGCCACCGGGCAGGAGCCCGAGGCGATGGCCGCGCCCAGGTCGCGCTGCGGATGCACCCGCGCCGCCATGGCGCAAAGCCCGGCCAGCGCCTGCGGCCCGACCTCCTCGGCCAACGTCCGCTCGGCCATGGCCGAGACCACCAGGTCGATCTCGGCCCCCAGCCGGGCCAGCTTCTCGGCGCAGGCGAGCGCCAGCGCCGCGCCCGAGGCGCCCGAGACGCCCAGCACCACCCGGCTCATGCCACGACCTCCGCCAGGATCGCCGCCGCCCGCGCCTCATGCGTGGGGTCGAGGCGCATCTCGCGGCCCCAGTCGCGGGCGGTCTCGGTGCCGATCTTGGTGGTGGCGTCGATGCCGATCTTGCCGGCCAGCCCCTCGCGCGGCGAGGCGAAGTCCAGGTAGTCCATCGGCGTGCGGTCGATCAGCATGACATCGCGCGCCGGATCCATGCGCGTGGACAAGGCCCAAAGCACGTCGTCCCAGTTGCGGATGTCGATTTCGCCATCCACCACCACGATCATCTTGGTATAGCAGAACTGCGGCAACATGCCCCAAAGCGCCATCATCACCCGCCGCGCCTGGCCGGGATAGGCCTTGTCGATGCGCACCACCGCCATGCGGTAGGAACAGGCGGCGGGCGGCAGGAACAGGTCGCGGACCTCGGGGATCTGGCTGCGGATCACAGGCAGCGCCAGGTCGTTGAACACCTCGCCGATGACCGAGGGCTCGTCGGGCGGCCGGCCCGTCACCGTGGTCAGGTAAAGCGGGTCGCGTCGGCAGGTGACGGCGCTGACGCGCATGACCGGGAATAGCTCGACGGCGTTGTAATAGCCGGTATGGTCGCCGAAGGGCCCCTCGGGCGCGGTTTCGCCGGGATGCACCCAGCCCTCGACGACGATCTCGGCGCGGGCGGGCACCATCAGCGGCACGGTGCGGGCGGCGGCGAGTTCGGTGCGCGCGCCGCGCAGCACGCCGGAAAAGCCCAGTTCCGAGACGGTCTCGGGCAGCGGCAGGGCGGCGGCCAGCAACAGCGCCGGATCGGCGCCAAGCGCGATGGCGACCGGCATCGGCTCGCCGGCGCGCAGCCACGAGCGGTGATGCGCCGCGCCGCCGCGTTGCGCCAGCCAGCGCAGGATCAGCCGGTCCGGCCCCAGCACCTGGGCGCGATAGACGCCCAGGTTATAGCGGCCATGGTCCGCGGCCTCGGACCCGTGCGGCCGGGTCATGACCACGGGCCAGGTGATCAGCGGCCCGCCATCCTCGGGCCAGGGGGTCTGCACCGGCAGACGGTCGAGGCCGGGCAGCACCTCCTCTTGCGAGGCGGCATGGCGCGACAGACGCGGCCGGGCGGCCAGCGCCGCGCGCAGCACCGGCCAGCGCGACAGCGCGTCGCGCATCCCCTCGGGCGGCTCGGGGCTGCGCAGGCTGGCCAGGAAGCCGCCGAAGGCCGGGATCTCGTCCAGCGCCAGCCCCAGGCCGGCCGCCACCCGCTCGCGCGTGGCGAAAAGATTGGTCACCACCGGCATCGGTGGCCCGTCATGCGCGTCGAAGCGCAGCACCGGCCCGCCACGGCGCAGGGCGGCAAGCTGCACCGCCGTCATCTCGTGGCGCAGCGAGACGGGGGCGGCGATCCGCGCCAGATCGCCGCGCGCCTCGGCAAAGGCAAGAAACGCCCGCAGGTCGGGAAAGGGCGGCAGGCTGCGCATCGGGGGCTCCGGTCTCGGCTCGTTGCGGCGGAACCTAGGGCCGGAAATGCGCGTGCCGCTTGACCGATATCAATTCGGCGGCGGAATTTGCGGGCTAGGTCGGAGGCATGACCTCGCCCCGCCCCCTTCCGACCGTGCTGCGCCGTCTGCCGGTCCCGCCACTCGCCCCGCGCCTGATGGGGATTGCCCTGACCGCGCTGCTGCGGCGCATCGCCCGCCGCCAGCCGGCGATCCTGTCCCGGCTCGGCCCATATGAGGCCGCGCGCTTCCTGATCGACGTGACCGATGGCCCGGTCCTGCTGCTGATCGAGCCCGCGGCCCGGCGCATCGCCGCCCATCCCCGCAGCCGCGAACCCGACCATGATGCGGCGATCCGCGGCCGGCTTGCCGCCTTTCTCGCCATGCTGCACGGCGCCGAGGACGGCGATGCGCTGTTCTTTTCCGGTGAACTGCAGATCGGCGGCGACACCTCCGCCGTGCTGGCGCTGCGCAATGCGCTGGACGACGCGGAACTGGACCTGGCCGCCGAGCTTGCGGCGATTCCCGGCCGCCCCTTCGACCGCTGGCTGCGCCGGGGCGCCGACCTGCTGGCGCGGCGCAGCGGCTATGTGCTTTCCAGACAGGAGACGAGCCCATGATGGAACTGGTCTGTCCCGCCGGCACCCCCGCCGCCCTGCGCGCGGCCGTGGATGCGGGGGCGCATACGGTCTATTGCGGCTTTGCCAATGAAACCAACGCCCGCAACTTTCCGGGGCTGAACTTCTCGGCCCAGGAGCTGGCCGAGGGCGTGGCCTATGCCGCGGCGCGCGGCGCCCGGGTGCTGGTCGCGATCAACACCTTCCCGCGCGCCGGCGACCAGGCGATCTGGCACCGCGCGGTGGCCGAAGCCAAGGCGGCCGGCGCCCATGCCGTGATCCTGGCCGACCTGGGCCTGATCGCCCATGCCGCCGAGGCGCATCCCGACCTGCGGCTGCATCTGTCGGTGCAGGCGGCGGCGGCCAACCCGGATGCGATCAACTTCTATGCCGAAACCTTCGGCATCCGGCGCGTCGTCCTGCCGCGGGTGCTGACGGTCGAGGAGATCACCGCCATCAACCGCGAGATCGACGTCGAGACCGAGGTCTTCGTCTTTGGCGGGCTCTGCGTCATGGCCGAGGGACGCTGCTCGCTGTCCTCATACGCGACGGGGTTGTCGCCGAACATGAACGGCGTCTGCTCACCGGCCAGCCATGTGGTCTATGGCGAGGTGGGCGGCCAGAATGAGGCCCGGCTGGGCGGCTTCCTGATCCACCGCACGCCCAAGGGGGCGCCCGCACCCTATCCGACGCTGTGCAAGGGCTGCTTTACCGCGCCCGCCACCGCCACCGGCGCCGCCCAGACCGGCCATCTGTTCGAAGACCCGGTGAGCCTGGACGCGACCGAACTGATCCCGCGCCTGCGCCAGGCCGGGGTGACGGCGCTGAAGATCGAGGGCCGCCAGCGCTCGCGCGCCTATGTGGCGCAGGTGGTGCGCGCCTTCCGCGCGGCGGTCGAGGCGGTGGAAACCGGTGCACCGATACCCGCCGGCCTGCTGGCGAAGCTGACCGAGGGTCAGGCCGCCACCACCGGCGCCTACGCGAAAACCTGGAGGTAGCCATGGATCTGACCATTGGGCCGATCGCCTTTTTCTGGAACGCCGAAACCGTGCGCGGCTTTTACCGGACTTTGGCCGCAAGTCCGGCGCGGCGGGTGGTGATCGGCGAATGGGTCTGCTCGAAACGCCTGCCATTCTGGCAGCAGGAGATTCCCGGCGCCGTCGAATGCCTGCGCACCGCCGGCAAGGAGGTGGCGCTGTCCACGCTGTCGCTGATCACCCTGCGGCGCGAGCGTCGGCAGACCGAGGAACTGTTCGCCACCGGCCTGCCGGTCGAGATCGCCGATCTGGGGGCGCTGAAACACCTGCCCGAGGGGATGCCCTTCCAGGTCGGGCCGCTGGTCAATGTCTATAACGAGGGCACGCTGGAATGGCTGGCGAGGAAGGGCGCGACCCGCATCTGCCTGCCGCCCGAGCTGCCGCTGGCCTCGGTCGCCCGGCTTGCGGCGGCGGGTGCGGCGGCGGGTCTTGCCGTCGAGGTCTGGGGGCATGGCCGCGCGCCGCTGGCGATCTCGGGGCGCTGCTATCATGCTCGCCTGCACGACCGCGCCAAGGACAGCTGCCAGTTCATCTGCGGCGACGACCCGGACGGCCGCGATGTCGAGACGCTTGAAGGCGTGCCCTTCCTGACAGTGAACGGCGTGCAGACGCTGGGCCATGCCCATACCACCGCGGCCGGGCAGATCGACGAGCTGCGCGAGGCCGGCGTGACGGCGCTGCGGTTGTCGCCGCAGACCGGCGATTTCGCCGGGCTGGTCGGGCTTTACCACCGTATCGCCCAGGGCGGCACGCCGCGCCCCGAGGCGCTGGCCGGGCTGCGCCGGCTGATGCCGGAAGCCGCGCTCGCCGACGGCTTCCTGGCGGGGACGCCGGGCGCCAGCATCGCCGGCTGAGGCCGATCCGAGAGGGCCGGCCGCGCGCGAATCCGCGTCCGCCGACAGGGCGGGCGACGGTTTTTCACCACCGGACCACCGTCGGGCCAGCCCGCCGGATCTGATCGCCCTCGGGTTGTGCCGGCCCGTCCGTGCCGATGACCCATGCCGTCGAGGGCAAACACCATGTGGTCATCGCGGCCGATGGCCTCGGCTCGGCCGGCACCCGGGCGCCCGTCAGTCGGCGGGGCCGGGAAACACCATGACGCTGCCCGGCCGCGGGGCCAAGCGGATCAGGCTGCCGGGTGCCGGCAGCACCAGGCCGGGGATGCGGGATTTCATCGCCGCGCCGCCCGGCTCCAGCCGGGTCTCGACCAGGCTGTCGCGACCCAGATAGCGGGCGCGCTCGACCCGGGCCGGGGTGCCGCCGACCTCGACCGTGACCAGATGCTGCGGGCGGACAACCACCTCGGCCCGGCTGCCCTCGGCCAGGCCGAAGGCCGGAAAGGCGCCCAGCACGGTCTGCACCCGGCCGTTCCTGACCCGGCCTTCGACCGTGTTCAGGTCCGAGAAGAAGGCTGCGACGCCGCGATCGGCGGGCCGGTCGTAAAGCTGATCGGGCCGCCCTTCCTGGATCAGCCGGCCCTGGCGCATGACGGCGATGCGATGGCCCATCAGCATCGCTTCCTCGGGGTCGTGCGTGACCATCAGCACCGTGGTCCGGGTCTCGCGCAGCAGGTCCAGCGCCGCGTCGCGCACGCCGTCGCGCAGCCGGTGGTCGAGGCTGGAAAACGGTTCGTCCATCAGCATCAGGCAGGGGCGCGGCGCCAGGGCGCGGGCCAGCGCCACGCGCTGCTGCTCGCCCCCCGAAAGCTCGTGCGGATATTTCGCCGCATGGCCGGACAGGCCGACCCGCTCCAGCAGCTCGCCGATGCGGCCGCGATTCTGCCGCGCTGGGCCCTGCAGGCCGAAGCCGACATTGGCCGCCACGTCCAGATGCGGGAACAGCGCGAAATCCTGGAAAACCATGCCGACCGGGCGCCGTTCCGGCGGCAGGAAGGTATCGGCCCCCGACATGGGCCGGCCGTCGATCCGGACGGTGCCCGAATCGGGCCGCTCGATGCCGGCGATCATGCGCAGCGTGGTCGATTTGCCGCAGCCCGACGGGCCGAGCAGGCAGGTCACCTCGCCTCGTGCCACGCGGAAGCCGATATCCTCGACCGCCGCCACGCCGGCGAAGCGGCGGCACAGCGCCTTGACCTCCAGCATGGGCAGGGTTGCGGCGATATCGGGCGCGGCCTCGCGCGCATCCACCTGGCTGGCCCAGTCGGGAGGGCTGGCTAACTGGTTCATCGGCATCCCTTCGTGACCGCACCCGCAGGAGAATAGTTTACTTTAGTAGTTAGTTTAGTAAACAGGTCGAGAAATCGCAAGGAGGACAGAATGCGTGTCGGACTCTCTGGACTGATCGGTGCCGTATTGGCTGCGCAGGCGGTTGCCGCAAACGCCCAGGAACTGAACCTCTACACCACGCGCGAGCCGAATCTGATCGAGCCGCTGCTGGCCTCGTTCACCGAATCGACCGGGGTGAAGGTGAACACCATCTTCCTCAAGGACGGCCTGCCCGAGCGGGTCGAGCAGGAGGGCGAAGCCTCGCCCGCCGATGTGCTGATGACCGTGGACATCGGCAACCTGGTCGACCTGGTCGATCGCGGCCTGACCCAGCCGGTCGATTCCGAGGTGCTGGCGGCCGCCATCCCCGAGAATCTGCGGGACAAGGACGGCAACTGGTTCGCGCTGTCGCAGCGGGCGCGGGTGCTTTACGCCGACAAGAATCTGGATCTGTCGAGCTTCACCTATGAGGATCTCGCCAAGCCGGAATGGAAGGGCAAGGTCTGCATCCGCTCGGGTCAGCATCCCTACAACGTGGCGCTGACCGCCTCCTACATCGTGCATCACGGCGAGGAAGCCGCGAAGACCTGGCTGGAGGGCGTCAAGGCGAACCTGGCCCGCACTGCCGGCGGCGGCGACCGCGACGTGGCGCGCGACATCATGGGCGGCATCTGCCAGATCGGCATCGCCAATTCCTATTACGTCGGCCTGATGCGCAGCGGCGCCGGCGGCCCCGAGCAGCAGGAATGGGTCAAGGCGATCAAGGTCGTCCTGCCGACCTTCGAGAGCGGCGGCACGCAGGTGAACGTCTCGGGCGCGGCGGTGGCCAAGCACGCGCCGAACAAGGACGAGGCGGTGCAGCTGCTGGAATACCTGGTCTCGGACGAGGCGCAGAAGCTCTATGCCGAGGCGAATTTCGAATATCCGGTCAAGGCCGGCGTCGCGGTCAGCCCGGTGATCGAGGACATGGCGGGCCTCAAGGCCGATGCCGCCGACCTGACCGAGATCGCCCGCCAGCGCAAGACGGCGAGCGAGCTGGCCGAGACGGTCGGCTTCGATAACTGAAGCGAAGCGCGCAGGCATGAACCCGGAATTGACACAGGCTTCCCGCGACCGCGCGGGGACGGGCTGGCAGGCGGCAGCTTTGGTGATCGCCGCGCTGGTTCTGTTGCCGGTGCTGGCGCTGGGACTGTTCGCGCTGCAGGGCAGCCCAGGGCTTTGGGCGCATCTGATCGGCAACGTGCTGCCGGTGGCGGCGCGGCAGACGGTGATCCTGTTGGTGGGTGTCGGCATCATCGTCGCGACGCTGGGCACGGTGACGGCCTGGCTGGTCGCGGCCTGCGATTTTCCGGGGCGGCGCATCTTCGGCTGGGCGCTGCTGCTGCCGTTGGCGGTGCCGACCTATATCGTCGCCTATGCCTATCTGGACATCCTGCATCCGGTCGGGCCGGTGCAGGGCGCGATCCGCGGCTGGCTGGGCTATGCCAGCCCGCACGAGTTCCGCCTGCCCGACATCCGCTCGATGCCCGGCTGCATCCTTCTGCTGGGGCTGGTGCTTTATCCCTATGTCTACCTGCCGGTGCGGGCGCTGTTCGCCATGCAGGCCGTCAACCTGCTGGATGCCGGCCGAACCTTGGGGGCCGGGCCGGTCGCCACCTTCCTGCGCGTGGCGATTCCCCTGGCCCGGCCGGCCGTCGCCATCGGTACGGCGCTTGCGCTGATGGAGGCGATGAACGACATCGGCGCGGCCGAGTTCCTGGGCGTGCGCACGCTGACCGTCTCGGTCTATTCGACCTGGATCAACCGTTCGGACCTGCCGGGGGCGGCGCAGATCGCGCTGGCGATGCTGGCCATCACCATGGCGCTGGTCATGCTGGAGCGCCGCGGTCGCAAACGCCAGCGTTACGCGGCGGGGGCGCAGCGCAGCCAACCCTTGCGGCGCACGCGGCTGCGCGGCTGGCGGGCCGGTGCGGCGGTGCTGGTCTGCGCGCTGCCGGTCGCCTTCGGCTTCGCGGCGCCGGCCTGGTATCTGGTCGGCGCGGCCTGGGCGCGCTACCGTTTCGCCGGCCTGTCGCCGCGCATTCTCGAAGAGGCCGGCAACACCGCCTTCTTCGCCGCGCTGGCGACGCTGGTGGCGCTGCTGTTGGGGCTGGTGGTGACCGGCGCCGCGCGGATGCGGCCGGGGCGGTTGACCCAGACCATGGTGCGGCTTTCGACCTTGGGCTATAGGGTGCCGGGCACCATCCTGGCCATCGGGCTTCTGCCGGTGATCGCGCTGGCCGACCGCCAGATCGCCGCCGCCTCGCAGGCGCTGCTGGGCGCCGGGCCGGGGCTGTTGCTGCTGGGGTCCGGCGCGGCGCTGGTCTATGCCTATGTGGCGCGTTTCCTGGCCATCGCCACCGGCGGCATCGAGGCCGGGCTGAGCCGGGTGCCGCGCTCGCTCGACCATGTGGCGCGGACGCTGGGCCGCAGCCCCGGCCAGGTGTTCCGGCAGGTGCATGTGCCTATCTCGCGTCCGGCGCTGGCCGCCTCGGGGCTGCTGATCTTCGTCGATTGCGTCAAGGAACTGCCGGCCACGCTGCTGCTGCGGCCGCTGAATTTCGAAACCCTCTCGACGCATCTTTACGGCGAGGCGGCGCGCGGCACCTATGAGGATGCGGCCATCGCGGCGCTGATCATCGTGGTCATCGGCATCCTGCCGGTCATGGTGCTGGCGCGGACGATCCGGCGCTGACGGCGGCCGGGCGGGACCGCCCGGCTGCGGGCGGCCCGGTCCCTGCGGGTTATTCGACCGTCAGGGTGATGCGGTCCTTGCCGACCTTTTCGACATCCTCGCGCAGCAGGGCCTGCGGACGGCATTCGAAATTCTCGTAGAGCGTCAGTTGGTCGTCGTAATGCGGGGATTTTTCGCCCGAGGGGCTGATGAAGCCGCTCTGGCCGGGCGGGGCGACGATGCAGACGCTGACCTTGCCGTCCCTGAAGGTGATCAGGTCGCTTTGCGTCCCGCGGTTCATCGCCGTGCCGATGGACAGCGCCTCTCCCTCGTCCGCCTGCGGGATGCCCAGGTAGTTGTCGGTCAGGAAATCGTGCTGCGGCAGCGGCATCCGCCAGTCCGCGACCTCGTCGCTGCCGTAATCCGCGGCCAGCTTGTCGCCGGTCTTGCTCAGCGCGGCCAGCATGACCTCGGCCTTGTCGGCGCCGTTGAAGAAATCATGCGTCTGCGGCACGCCCGCCTTGTCGCCCAGCAGCGCATTGCGCAGCACCTGGACCGGGCGCGAGACGCGGTTGTAAAGCACCGTCGGGTCGATGCCCGGCGCGTCGTCCATCAGCACGTCCTGCACCATCGTGTCGACCCAGGTGCGGAAGATCTGCACCGCCGGCGCGGTGGCGCGGCCGTCCTCGGCCCGCAGCATCTGCCCGTCCCAGTCCCGCAGCGCCGCCAGCATCGCGCCGCGCGGATCCTGCGCCGGAACCCCCTTTGCCGCCTCCAGCAGGAAGGGCAGCAGGGCGCGGGCGTTGATGTCGAGGAAGCTGATCTCGCGGTTGAGATCCCAGACCTCCTCGGGCGTCAGCTTGTCCTTCGCCTGCAGCCGGGACATGATCTCGTCCACCCGGTCGGCGTCGCCCCAGGGGTTCGCCTCGAAATTGCCGACCGGCCCGTGCGTCGAGCGGTTGTTCCAGTTCGCGATCCAGCCCTGGGCGGGGTTGTAGGTCTTGGGCACCTCCGAGAAGGGCCGGATGCCCTGCCAGTCCTGGCTGCCGTCGCCCCTGGCGGGCACGCGCTGGTCCTGCGTCTCGGCCCGGAGGGGCAGCAGGCCGGGCGAGACATAGCCGATGTTCCCGTCGCGGTCGGCGTAATACCAGTTGATGGTGGTGGCGACCTTCTCGGCCTGCTGCAGCCAGTCCTGATAGGTCTGCGCCTTGGTCGAATCGACCCAGGCCATCAGGGTCTGGATCTCCTTGCCCTTCCAGCTGCGATGAAAGGCATAGGCCCGGCGGTTCGCCGGATCGAAGCGGCTGACCACGCCGTATGCGCTGCTATAGACCGTCGTGGTCACGTCGGGCTGGCCCCTGACCTTGAACACCTCCTGCCGGGCCGTCATCTCGACCAGCTCGCCGTTCTTGCGGTAGCGGGTCGGATCCTCGGGGTCGAGTTCAAGCTCGACGTAATCGTTGACGTCCAGCGGGCCGGCGGTCGCGCCCCAGGCGATCCGGCCGTTGGTGCCGAACAGGATGTTGGGAACGGCAAAGGGCGTGCTGCCGGTCAGGTCGAATCCGGCGCCGTGCAGCCCGATGGAATAGACATAGGACGGGTTGAAATTGCCGAATTGCGGCCCGTTCAGCAGGATCGTGCTGCCATCGCTGGTCTTTTCCGGTCCGACCAGCCAGATGTTCGAGGCGCGCGGCCGGTCGTTGTCGCCGCCCGGCACCGCCAGGTCGAGCAGGCCGCGGAAACGCCCCGCCTCGGGCGGGGCCGCATCCGCCCTGATCCGGTATTGCCCGCCCTCGGGCACGGTGGTCGGGGCCAGCGGATCCTCGAGCCAATACATCTGGTCGAAAAGCTCGGCCGCTTTTTCCGGGCCATGGGCCTGTTCCAGCCGGGCCAGCACCTTGGCATTGTCGAGCTCGGTCGAGTAATGCGAGAAGCGGCCGGCCATGGTGCCGACATAGATCATCGCCACGTCGAACTCGGTCCAGCTGCTCGGCTCCATGCCGAAATCGGTGAACTGCCTGGGCAGCAGATGCTCGCGGTCGGCCAGCACCTCGGCCAGGCGCTTGTTGTAGCCCGCCGCGTAGCCGCGCAGGATGTCGCGCTGCTCTGCGGGAAGCGCCTCGATCTGGGCGCGGATGTCGGCATGGTCGAAATCGGCGCGGGTGGCGATGTCGAAGGGCAGCCGCTCGGCGCCCAGCACCTCGGAGACGGTTCCCAGCACCGAGCGCCTGGCCATCTCCATCTGGAACAGGCGATCCTGCGCGACCGCATAGCCGAAGCCCGCATAAAGCCCGTAGACGTCATCGGCATAGACATGCGGCACGCCCCAGTCGTCGCGGATGATCTCGACGCTGGATCCGGCATTTGCCGCCGCCGATCCAAGTCCGACCGTTGCCGAAAGCAGCAGCCATGCCAGGGGTTTCCGCTTCAGATTCATTCCATGCTCCTCCCAGAACCGCGCCGGGATGCTGCCCGTGACGCCGCGTCACTTATACATTGACCGCCCGGTCGGTCAATGTGATTAGCAGCCTGGCGGCCAGAGAGCGGCGGGCTACAGATACATGTGCCGGATGGTGTCGTCCTGCAGCATCGCCGCGCGCGTGCCGGTGACGGCGATCCGGCCGCGCACGATCAGATAGCCGCGGTCCGAGATCGACAGGGCGGTTTCGGCGTTCTGCTCGATCAGCAGGACGGTCTTGCCCTCGGCATGGATGCGCGAGACGGTGTCGAAATATTCGTCGATCAGCTTGGGCGAAAGGCCCAGCGACGGCTCGTCCATGATCAGCATCTGCGGGTCGCCGATCAGCGCCCGCGCCAGGGCGACCATCGCCTGTTCGCCCCCCGACATGGTGTTGGCCTGCTGGTTCAGCCGCTCCCTGACGCGGGGAAACAGGGCGCAGATCACTTCGAGCCGCGCCTCGAAGGGCTCGCGGCAGCCCGAGGCGTCATAGCCGAGCCGCAGGTTCTGGCGCACGCTGAGCGAGGGGAACAGCCGCCGGCCCTCGGGGACGAAGCCGACGCCGAGCGCGGCAAGCCGCTCGGTGCCGAGGCGCGAGACATCCTCGCCCATCAGCCGGATCTCGCCGCCGTCCAGCGGCAACAGGCCGGACAGCGCCTTGAAGGTGGTGGATTTCCCCGCGCCGTTCGGGCCGAGCAGGCAGACCAGCTCGCCCTGGCCGATGCTCATCGAGACCTCGCGCAGCATGGCGACCGGGCCGTAGGAGGTGCTGACATTCTTCAGTTCAAGCATGTTCGACTGCCTTTTGTCCCAGATAGGCCTGCTGCACGCGCGGCAATTGCCGCACCTCGGCAAAGGCGCCTTCGGCGATCTTCTTGCCGTAGTCGATGACCACCACGCTGTCGGGCAGTTCCGCGACCAGGCGCATGTCATGTTCGATGATCAGGAAGGACAGGCCGGGATTGTCCGCCATGACGCGGCGGATATCGGCCATCAGCGCGGCGGTGTCGCGGTCGTCCATGCCCGAGGACGGTTCGTCGAGCAGGATCAGCCGCGGGCGCGAGGCCAGCGCGCGGGCGATCTCCAGCCGGCGCCGGTCGGCCTGCGGCAGGATGCCCGCCGGCTCGTAGCGCCGGGCGTGAAGCTCCTCCGAGATGCCGCGCAGGATGGTCTCGGCCTGATCCGCGCAGGCGCCGAGTTCGCGCCGGGATCTCTTGGGACGCAGCAGCGCGGTCAGCACGCCGGTTCGGCTGCGCCCGTGCATGCCGATGATGACGTTGTCGAGGATCGACAGGTCCTCGAACAGCCGCGAGGACTGGAAGGTCCGGGCGATGCCGCGCGTCGCGATCCGGTGCGCGGGCAGGCCGGTGATGTCCTCGCCCGCCAGCGCGACGCTGCCCGCGGTCGGCCGGTAGATGCCGGTGACCAGGTTGAACAGCGTGGACTTGCCGGCGCCGTTCGGGCCGATGATGCAGGTGATGGTCGAGGGGGCGACGGTCAGGTCGACTCCGTCCACGGCGACGAGGCCGCCGAAGCGGATGCCGAGCCCGCTCAGTTGCAGCAGCGGTGCGGTCATCATTGGCCTCCGTAATGGCGCTGGCGTTGCGGGAACAGGCCCTTGGGCCGCAGGATCAGGAACAGGATCACCACGACCGAGACGAAAAGCAGCCGGTAGTCCGAGAAGATCCGCAGCTTTTCCGGCAGCATGGTCAGCAGGAAGGCGCCCAGGATCACCCCCAGCGTGTTGTCCATGCCGCCGACGATCACCATGGTCATGATCGTGACCGAGACCAGGAAGGTGAAGTTGTCGGGCGAGATATACGAGATGTAGAAGGCATAGATCGTGCCGGCGAAGGCGGCCAGGAAGGCGTCCACGCCAAAGGCCAGGATCTTGTACCAGACCACGTTGATGCCCTGGCATTTCGCCGCCAGCTCGTCGGCGCGGATCGCGTTCCAGGCCAGGCCGACGCGGCTTTCGTGCAGCCGCTTGGCCGACAGGATCGCCAGCCCCAGCAGCGCCGCCGAAAGATAGTAGAAATTCGCCTGCGAGGGCAGCCGGAAGCCGAACAGCTCGATCGGCTGCATGAAGGAATGGCCCAGCAGGCTGGGGGCCGGGATGCCGACCAGGCCGTTCGGGCCGCCGGTCCAGCTGAGATTGTTCAGCATCTGGTGGATGACGATGCCGAAGGCGATGGTGACCAGCGCCAGATAGCTGTCGCGGGTGCGCATCGAGGGAATGCCCAGCAGGAAGCCGAAGAGCGTGGCGACGATGGCGGCGGCCGGCAGCGTCGCCCAGAAGCTCCAGCCGAGATGGATCGCCAGCAGCGCCGAGGTATAGGCGCCGATGCCATAGGTCGCGCCGGTGGCGAAGTTCGGGATGTTGGCCGAGCCGAGCTGGAAGTTCAGCGCCAGCGCCAGCACCGAATAAAGCAGCGAGACGATCAGCAGGTGCAGCGCATAGGTGTTGCCCCCCAGGAAGAACGGATAGACCAGCACGATCGCGACGGCGAGCACGGTCGCCAGCCCGCGCGCCTCGTGGAAGGCGCGCACGATCTCCTCCTCGATCCGGGGCCGCAGTTGCAGCGCCGCGAACAGCCCGCCCATCAGGGCGAGCAGCGCCAGCACCATGGGCGTCGCCTCGGCCAGCAGGAAGGCGCCCAGCAGGGCGGCGCCGCCGATCTCGGTCGCGACGACGGTCAGGCCGGCGGGCAGTGCGGCGCGGCTCTGGACATGGGTCAGGGTCGTGGTGGACATCGGCTCAGACCTTTTCGAAGACGGGTTTGCCCAGCAGGCCCGAGGGCCGGATGCAGAGCATCAGGATGACGAGGGCAAAGGCGAAGACCAGCCGGTAGGAGGCGCCGTCGGCCATGTTCGCCTGCACGATGGTCTCGATCCCGGCGATGGCCAGCGCCCCCAGGATCGCGCCGCCCATCGAGCCCAGCCCGCCGATCACCGCGGCGGAAAAGCCGATCAGGCCCAGCTGCACGCCGAAGTCGAAGCGCACCACCCCGGCATAGCTGGCGAAGAACAGCGCCCCCAGCGCCCCCACGGCCGAGGCCAGGAAGAAGGTGAAGGCGAAGATGCGCGCCGGCGTGATGCCCATCAGCCGGGCGGTTGCGCCATCCTCGGCCACGGCGCGGATGCGCATGCCGATCGGGCTGTTCTGCATCAGCAGATACATCAGCACCACGATGGCGACGGTCGAGACGACGATCAGCACCGGCAGGGCCGGCAGGCGCAGCCCGCCGAATTCCACGAAGCCCTGCACGATGGCCGGAAAGGACTTGGGATTCGAGCCCTGGGGATAGAAGCCGCGGATCAGCTCGCGCACCACGGTGCCAAGCGCCACCGTGGCCACCAGCGCCATCATGGCCGGCGAGTGGCGAAAGCGCGAGATGACCAGCCGGTCGGCGCCGATCCCGACCAGCCCGGTGACCAGCACGGCGATCACCAGCGCCGCCAGGATCGGCAGGATGCCCGCGCTGCTTCCGGCCAGGCCGAACAGCACCTGCAGGCTTCCCAGCGCCACGAAGGGCGCGATCATCGAGACGTCGCCATGCGAGAAATGGATGACGTTCAGCAGCCCGAACAGCAGGCTGAAACCTATGGCGACAAGCGTGTAGATACTTCCCAGCACCAGCCAGTTCAGCAGGTGCTGGAGGATCAGACTTTCCACGTCGGACCTCCCGGATTGATTCATTGGTTCGGCTTTTCCGAGGACAATGGCGGCGGCCGGCTGGTTCAGGCAAATGAAAAGGGCCCCGGCGGCGCTTCGTTTTTTCTGAGCCACTGCTTCAGTTAATGCGACTTCTCAGCGGGGCGGAAATCGTCCGATGTTCGGCTCCGGAACGACAAGCTCCACCCGGCACGACCGGCGAAAAGGGGCGGGTCCGCAAGACCAGCAGCCACAAGACCTCTGCACCGACAGGAGAGACAGACATGCCCATCATTCCCACCCGCCGCGCCGTTCTGGCCGGGCTCGTGCTTTCGACGGCGATCTTCGCCGCCCCCGCCTTCGCCGAGAAGGCGAAGGTCAAGATCGGCTTCATGGGCCCGCTGTCGGGCGGCAACGCGCAGCAGGGTCTGGGGGCGAAGAACGGCTTCCTGCTGGCCATCGAGCAGGCGAATGCCGATCCGGCCGGCAAGTATCAGATCGAGCCGGTGGTGCTGGACGACGCCTCGGACCCGCAGACCGGCGTCGGCGCAGCGATGAAGCTGGTGAACGACCCCGAGGTGGTGGCCGCGACCGGGCACTGGAATTCGCCCGTGGCGCTGGCGACCATGCCGGTCTTTGCCCGTTTCCAGACGCCGCTGGTGATCTGGGGCGCGATCTCGCCGGCCATCACCGAACAGAACCTGCCCGAGGTGACGCGCGTCACCCCGACGCTTCTGACCGAGAACCAGCCGCTGTCGGAATGGATGGTCAAGGATCTGGGCGCCAAGCGCATCGCCGTCATCGCCGACACCTCGGATTACGGCAAGTCGAATGCCGAGGCGATCGCCGAATTCGTCCCGGCGGCGGGCGGCGAGGTGGTCTCGACCGACCTGTTGCCGGTGGGCTCGACCGATTTCCGCACCGTCCTGACCTCGCTGAAGGGCAAGCAGGTCGATGCGGTCTATTTCGGCGGCGTCATCACCGAGGCCGGCATCCTGGCCCGGCAGATGAAGGAAATCGGGCTCGACAAGCCGATGCTGGGCATCTCGGGCTTCTACGACCCGGAATTCATCGCGGTGGCGGGCGACGCGGCACCGAATACCATCGTTTCCTATCCGGTGGCCTCGCAGACGCCGAAGCTGGCGCAGATGGAGGCCGACTACCAGGCCAAGGGCTTCGCCGAGCCGATGAGCCCCTATACGAAATACGCCTTCGACGCGGCGAACATCATCATTCAGGCGATCAACGAGGTCGGGGCCGAGGACAAGGCCAAGCTGGCCGAGGCGATCCGCGCCATCCAGCATGACGGCGCCACCGGCCAGATCACCTTCGATGCCAACGGCCAGACCCAGACCCCGATCGCCATCGAGCTGAAGACCGTCAAGGACGGCGCCTGGACGAGCTATGCCAAGTCCTGACGCCCGCTGACCTGACCAACCCGCCGACCGATCCCGCCCCCTGCGCGCCCCGCTCGCAAGGGACGGGGAAGGTCTGCCCGATCCCGGCCAAGGGCCAGCGTGCCCGGGCCGAACCCATCCGCCGAAAGGCCAATCCCGAGGAAATCATGCTAAGAACCGGAGAACAGTATCGCGACTCCATCCGCGACGGCCGCCGCGTCTGGATCAATGGCGAGCGCGTACAGGACATCACCCGGCATCCGATGTTCAAGCCGCTGGTCGACATCCGCGCGCATATCTACGACATGGCCCATGCCGAGGCCACGCGCGACCTGATGAGCTACGAGGAGAACGGCGAGCGCTTCTCGGTCGGGCTGAAGCTGCCCTTCACCCGCGAGGACTGGCGCGCCAAGCGCGCCGCCACCAATGCGGTGCTGGAGGAGGTCGGCGGCATCGTCACCCGCGTCGGCGACGAGACGGCGGGCGAGATGTGGTCGCTGTTCGACGGCCAGGACATCCTGAACGAGGTGGACCCGCGCTTTTCGGAAAACATCCGCGACCACATCCACCGCGTCATCATGACCGACCCCTTCCACGTCTCGGCCAATACCGATCCCAAGGGCGACCGCTCGAAGCGGCCGCAGGACCAGGACCCGGACATGCTGCTGCATGTGGTCAGGGAAACCGACGCGGGCATCGTGGTGCGCGGCGCGAAATACGAGACCGCCGCCGCCTATGCCAACCAGGCCTTCACCAAGCCGACCATCGCCAACTGGGGCAACGAGGCGATGTCGGATTACGCGGTGGGCTTCGTCTGCGACTTCTCCTCGCCCAACCTGCGCTTCATCGCCCGCACCGGCTTTGCCGGCCGCGCGCCGGCCCGGGACTATCCGCTGTCGAACCGCTTCGACGAGGTCGAGACGCTGGTGATCTATGACGACGTGCTGATCCCGTGGGAGAACGTGCTGTTCTACCAGCACACCAAGGCCGCGACCTTCATCCGCGCCACGCTGCACCGCTATTCCGCCTTCGCCTTCGTGCAGCGCAACCTGAAGCTCGCCGACCTCTTGATCGGCGCGGCGCTGTGGAACGTGCGCCAGACCGGGCTGGAGCATCAGCCGGCGGTGCAGGAGAAGCTGGCGACGCTGGCCTGCTACCGCGAGGGGATCAACGCCCACCTGACCGCGGCCATTGCCGAGGCCGAGGAAAGCCCCGGCGGGCTGATGATGCCGAACCAGTCGCTGCTGATGACCGGCCGCGTGCTGGCCTGTTCGCAGCTGCACCACATGATGCACCTGACGCGCGAGCTTTGCGGCGGCCAGATCTGCATCACCCCCGACGCCGCCTGTTTCGACGATCCCGAAACCGCGCCCTGGCTCGACAAGTTCTACACGCTGAACGAGAACTGGGGCAGCGAGGATCGCCGCAAGCTGCTGGCCTATGCCCGCGACCTGCTGAATTCGGACTATGCCGGCCACCGGCTGACCTTCCAGCTTTTCGCGCAATCCCCGCCCTTCGCCCATCTGGCTGCGGTCTATCGCAACTTCGACTGGAACGAGGCGCTGCGCTTCACCCACAAATCCGCGGGCCTGTCCGATCAGGTCTGGGGCACCAAACACTGACCGACCGGAGCAGACACCATGACCATCCATCACCGCATCCGCCCCTTCAACACCAAGGAAACCTATCCCGAGCAGAAGCTGAACAACGACCTGAGCCAGGGCGTCGTCGCCCGCGGCACCATGGTCTTCCTGCGCGGCCAGGTTTCGCAGGATCTGGAGACCCGCGAATGCCTGCATGCCGGCGATCCGGCGGCGCAGACCCGCAAGACCATGGAAAACATCCGCATGCTGCTGGAAGAAGCGGGATCGCGGATGGAGCATATCTGCCGCATCGTCGTCTATGTCACCGACATCCGCTATCGCGAGGCGGTCTATCAGGAGATGGGCAAGCACCTGCGGGGCGTGCATCCCTGCTCGACCGGCATCGTGGTGCCGGCGCTGGCCCGGCCCGAATGGGTGGTCGAGATCGAGGCCACCGCCGTCATCCCGGACGCATGAGGCGGGCATGACCTTCTCGATTTCTGCCCGCTGCCCCGAAACCGGCATGTTCGGCATCGCCGTCTCCTCCTCCTCGCCCTGCGTGGCGGCGCGCTGCGCCCATGCGCGGGCGGGCGTGGGCGTGGTCGCGACCCAGAACATCACCGACCCGAGCCTGGGGCCGAAGGGGCTGGACCTGATGGCGCAGGGGCTTTCGGCGGCGCAGGCGCTGGAGCGGCTGGTCGCCGAGGCGCCGCATGTCGAATACCGCCAGCTTGCACTGGTCGATGCGGCGGGCGGCACCGCCGGCCGTTCCGGGGCCAAGACGCTGGGCACGCATGGCATCGCTTATGGCGCGGGCGTGACGGCGGCGGGCAACCTGCTTCGCTCGGACGAGATCCCGCAGAAGATGGTCGATGCCTTCATGGCGGCCCGGGGCCGGCATCTGGGCGACCGGCTGCTGGCGGGCATGCGCGCCTCGGTCGCCGCCGGCGGCGAGGAGGGGCCGGTGCATTCCATGGGCCTTCTGATCGTGGACAAGGTGAGCTGGCCCATCGCCGACCTGCGCGTCGACTGGAGCGAGGGCGATCCCATCGAGGATTGCGCTGCGCTGTGGGAGCGCTGGCGGCTTGAGATGGACGCCTATGTGACCCGGGCGCTGAACCCCGACGCCGCGCCCAGCTACGGCGTGCCCGGCGACGAGTGATTTCCCCCCAACTCGGGGGCGGCCCGTGCCGCCCCCGGTCTTTGCGATGAGATTTCCATGACCGCGATCCCCTCGACCGTCGATATCCTGCGCCGGCTAGTTGCCTATCAGACGGTGTCCCGCCGTCCGAACCTCGACCTGCTGGACTATGTCGAGGGGCTGCTGGTGCCTGTGGGCGCGCGCGTCGAACGCTTCGCGCATCCGGATGGCAGCCGCGCCAATCTCTGGGCGACCATCGGTCCCGACGGACCGGGCGGCGTGGTGCTGTCGGGCCATACCGACGTGGTGCCGGTGACGGGCCAGGACTGGAGCGTCGATCCGTTCACGCTGACCGAGCGCGACGGGCGCTGCTATGGACGCGGCACGGCGGACATGAAGGGCTTCGTCGCCGCCGCCCTGCATGCCGCCCTGCATGCCGCCCGGCGCGGCCTGCGGACGCCGCTGCATCTGGCGCTGTCCTATGACGAGGAGATCGGCTGCCTGGGCGTGCGCGGCATGATCGCGGCCTTGGCGGCGCGTCCCGACCGCCCGGCGCTGTGCATCGTCGGCGAGCCGACCGGCATGCGCATCGCCACCGGCCACAAGGGCAAGCTGGCCTGCCGGGCCTGTTGCCACGGCCGCGAGGGCCATTCGGCGCTGGCTCCGAACGCGCTGAACGCCCTGCATCTGGGCGCGGCCTTCGTCGCCGGCCTGCAGGCCCGGCAGGAGGAGCTGGCCCATGCGGGCGCCCGCGACCCGGCTTACGACATCCCCTATTCGACCATCCATGCCGGCCTCATGCGGGGCGGCACGGCGCTGAACATCGTGCCGAACCGCTGCGAGATCGACTTCGAGATCCGCAACATCGTCGCCGACGATCCCGCCGCCATCCTGGCCGACATCGCTGCCGATGCCGAGGCCATCGCCGCCCCGCATCGCGCCCGCTTCCCCGACGCGCGCATCGAGATCGCGGAAGTCTCTGCCTATCCGGGGCTGGAGACCCCCGAGACCGCGCCGGTCGTCCGGTTGCTGCGCCGGCTGACCCGGGGGCCGGAGCCGACGATCAAGGTGGCCTTCGGCACCGAGGGCGGGCTTTTCCAGCAGGATCTGGGCATGTCCACGGCCATCTGCGGGCCGGGTTTCATGGATCAGGGCCACAAGCCCGACGAATTCGTCTCGCTCGACCAGCTGGCGCGCTGCGACCGGATGCTGGCCACGCTGTTGGACGAGATGGCGGCGCCGGAAATGGTGAAATAGGGCTTTGGCGCGCTGCGATAAAATGTTTCCACTTGGCATGCAGGACAGGACTGGAAACGATGCGCTTCACACTCAGGCAACTCAGCTATTTCATCGCGGCGGGCGAGACGCTGTCGGTCACCAAGGCGGCCGAGCAGGTCAACATCTCGCAGCCCTCGATCTCGGCCGCGATCTCGCATCTCGAGACCGAACTGAACGTCCAGCTTTTCATCCGCCATCATGCGCAGGGGCTGTCCTTGACCCCCGCCGGCATGCGGCTGCTGCGGGCGGCCAAGGAATCGCTGCGTGCTGCGGCCGGGCTCTACGAGGTCGCCAGCGACCTGAACGACCGCGTCTCGGGCTCGATCAAGGTCGGCACCTTCTTCACCTTCGCGCCGCTGATCGCGCCCGAGCTTTGGGCCGGATTCTCGCGCCGCTATCAGGATGTGCAGATGACCATGACCGAAGGCGGCGAGGCCGAGCTGATCGAAAGCCTGCGGCTGGCGCGGATCGACCTGGCGCTGACCTACAACCTCAACATGCCGCCGGACGTGACTTTCATCGAACTGGCGCAGCTGCGGTCCTATGCGCTGGTCGGGGCCGAGCATCGCTTTGCCGGGCGCGGCTCGATCCGGCTGGCCGAGCTGCTCGACGATCCCTTCATCCTGATCGACCTGCCGCTGACCCGCGACTATTTCCTGGGCCTGTTCCGCCAGATCGGCGGCGTGCCGCACATCGTCATGGAGACCTCGTCCACCGCCTCGCTGCGCTCCTATGTGGCGGCGGGGATCGGCTACGGGCTGATGACGGCGCGGCCGGTGAACCAGATCGCCGAGAACGGCCTGCCGCTGGTCTATCTGCCGCTCGAGGATGTCTCGACGCCGATCAGTTTCGGCATCGCCTGCCTGTCCGAGATCCGGCGCTCGCGCGTGGTCGAGGCCTTCATCGCGCATTGCCAGGAGGTGATCCGCGACGGCTCCTTCCCCGGCATGTTGCCGCTGGATGCGCCCGCGGCGCCGGCGGCCGAGGTTCTTCGGACTTCCTGAGGCAGAGCCGAGGAAAACATGATTTTCGGACGGGCGGGAAAGCCGTCACTCTGAATGCAGAAGGACAAGAGCAAATCTGCCCCAGGGAATGCCATGATGACAGCCGAGACCCAGATCAACCAGATCTCTGCCCGCGACCGTTTCGTGACCGGGATGAGCCATGCCGCCTGCACGGTGAACGTGGTCACCACCGACGGCCGCGCCGGGCGGGCGGGCGTCACCGTTTCGGCCATGGCCTCGGTCTCGGCCGATGGCGAGGCGCCGACGCTGTTGGTCTGCGTCCACCATCTCAGCCCGGCGGCGCCGAAGATCATCGAGAACGGCGTGCTTTGCGTGAACGTGCTGCGCGAGGACCAGTCCTATATCTCGGAAGCCTTCGCCGGCCGCTTCAAGGACGAGCTGGGCGACAAGTTTGAATGCACCGACTGGGTGGCGCTGCCCAGCGGCCCGCCCCGCGTCGCCGACGCGCTGGTGGCCTTTGAATGCCGCGTGGTCTCGGCCGAGCGGGTCGGGACGCATTACGTGCTGCTTTGCGGGGTCGAGGACACGCATAGCGCCCGGCTCGGCTCGCCGCTGATCTATGCCAACCGTTCCTATGGCTCGTCGCGGCGCATCGACGCGCCGCGCAGCATGCGGGGGGTGCTGAACGGCAAGGGCATCGCGCTGAATGTCGGCTGCTTCCACACCTTCGGCCCCTTCCTGATGCCGGCGCTGATCCGCCAGCTTGGCGGGCTCGACATCGGGTTGCTGGAGGGCGACCAGCGCCGGCTGACCGAAAGCCTGATCTCGGGCGAGACCGAACTGGCGCTGATCTACGACATCGGCCTTGACGACCGTTTCGAATGCGAGGCGCTGGCGACGCTGACCCCCTATGTGCTGCTGGCCGCCGACCATCCGCTGGCCCGGCAGTCCGAGATCCTGCCCATCGACCTTGCGGCCGAGCCGATGGTGCTGCTGGATGCCCCGCCTTCGGGGGATTACTTCACCGGAATCCTGCAGGCGCAGGGGGTCGAGCCGGTGATCGCGCATCGCTCGGTCTCGTTCGAGATGGTGCGGGGCATGGTCGCGCACGGGCTGGGCTATACGCTTCTGGTGACCAAGCCCACGGCGAGCATGAGCTATGACGGCCTGCCGCTGGTGGCGCGGCCGCTGGCCGGGGATTGCGCGCCCTCGCATCTGGTCCTGGCCTGGCGCCGCGGGCACCGGCTGGGCAGCGCGGCGGAACGCTTCGCCCGCAAATGCCGCGAGCAATTCGCGCGGGCCTGACGGCCCGCGGCCGAAAGGTCAGGCGGCAGGCTCCAGCCTGACCGCCAGCGCCCGGCCGCCCAGCCGGATCGGCCCCGCCGCCCGGCAGACGGCGGTGTCCTGGGCGGCCAGCGCGCGATCCGCCTGTCCGACGCGGATGCGCTGCGCCTCCAGCGTCAGGATCACCGCCAGCCCGGCCGTCACGCTGTCGCCGGCATGGGCCAGCCCGGCGCCGGCGATCCGCCAGTCGTGACGGGCGGCCATGACGTTGAAGACCCGCACCGCGCCACCCAGGGGCCGCCCCACCGGGGCCCGAGCGGTGTCGAAGCGGAACGGCTCCAGCGGCTCCAGCCTGTGGGTCTCGGACCCGAAATCAAGCGCCAACCCCTGTCCCTCGATCACGGTGATGACGCGATCCGCGCCCTGAAACGAGGAAAAGGCGCCGTCCTGCGGGATCGGCGCGCGCGAGATGCGGATCGAGAAGGCGTCGCGGTCGGCAGCGGTCGGCCAGAGCCAGATCTCGTCCGTCTGTCCCGCGCCGTTCTTCCACGGCAGGGTGCGGTAGCCCGTCTCGGGCAGGTGCAGCAGGTCTTGCATGTCTCTTTCTCGGGTCAGGGGCGCTCAGGCGCGCCGGTCAAGGAAGGTCAGGCTGGCGGGCAGCGGCTCGGCCGCGATGACGCGGCCCCGGCCGGTCAGGCGCGCGAGATGCGGCCCGAAGCCCGGCCCCCGCACCAGATAGCTGCCCGCCGGCGGGCAGATCTGTCGCGGCGACAGCCGGCCGCTCGGGGTCAGCTCGGCCTCCCAGGGGCGGCCGAGCAGCCGGGTGGCGGCGGCCATGTCGCCGGCGCGCAGCGCCTCGCGCACCGCGGTCGAGGAAAAGCCGCCCTGCAGGGGCAGGACCGTCACGCCGATCCCCAGGCCGGGGCAGGTTTCGGCCAGCGTCCGCGTGGTTCCGGCCCGGCGCGCGCCGAAATGGAAATCCGCGCCCACGAGCACATGCCCGACCCCCAGCCGCGCCGCCAGGATCTCGGTGATGAAGGCGTCGGGCGAGAGGGCGGCGAAATCCGGCTCGAAGGCCGGTTCATAGACGAAATCCAGCCCCAGGCTTTCCGCCATCCGGTGCTTTTGCGCCGGGCTGGCCAGGCGAAAGGGCTCGGCCTGCGGCGCGAAGACCTGGCGCGGATGCGGCTCGACCGACATCACGCCCACCGGCCGTGCGCCCGCCAGCGCACGGGCGCGGCGGATCAGGAACTGGTGCCCGCGGTGGAAGCCGTCGAAATTGCCCAGCACGATCACGCCGCCGCGCAGCGCCGATCCCTGCACGAGCCGGTGCCGGATGACGGCGAGCCCGCGCGTTTGCGGCGACTGGATCGAAACTTGGATCACTTCCCGGCCCTCCCGGCAGCACGGCGATGCAACAGCAGTAGCAAGGGCCTTTGCACCGCCAAAATCGCCTTTGCGGAAGCGCAGGCTCAGGATTTTGGATGCAAGCGGCGGGGAACGGCCGGGACCGCATGCGGTGGCCGCGCTGCGAGGCCCGATTCACATTCGCGGCCGGGCCGGGATGCGGTCAGATGGCCCGCCCATCGCTCCCCCGGCCGGGATGCTGGCGGTGCCGGACATGGCCGCCTTCGGCCTGTTCTGCAAGCGGCTGACCGATGCGCTGCCGATCAAGACCATCAGCTTGCGTTCCTTGATGAAGCGCATCCGTTTCAGCACCGTCTGTCCCGTGGACGCCCGCAACCGCTGAGCTGCGGCCCGCCGGCCGGATACCGGCTTGCAACCGGGCGGCGATCGGGCTGTAACCAGCCGGACGATGCCCGCATGGTTGCGCAAGCGGCGGGCTGGTTTCATAGTCGGGACCGACGGGGCAGGGGACGAGACGGCAAGGATGGACGGAAACGCGGCTGACGAGACGACCAAGCCTCCGCGGCGGATGCTGCGCGACGTGCCGACGCCGGCGCTTTTCGCCGCCATCCCGCAATTGGGCGAGCTGGTGAAGCTGCGCCCGCGCGAGGACGAGGAGGGGCTGGCCTTCCTGGCCCGGCTGCGCGCCTCGACCACGCCCGAGGAGGCGGTCACCTTCACCGCCTTCGCCGCCCTGCCCAGCACCGCCACCGGCTGGGGCTACGAATGCCTGCGGCTGATGGCCGACCACCTGCATCCGCAGGAACGCCCGATGATGGAAAAGATCGCGCTGTGGCTGGCGCAGCCGACCACGCGCCAGCGCCACGAGATCATGCGCGAGGCGCTTTGGGCGCCGACCCGCAGCCCCTCGGTCCTGCTGGCGCTGGCGGCGGGCTGGTCCACCGGCGGGCCGGCCCCCAACGACCCCGAACGCTCGGCCGCGCACAAGACGCCGGTGGCGCTGAACAGCGCGGTGCTGTCCTGTCTGGCGCGGGCGGACCTGTCGCGGCGCTCGTTCTACCTCGCCCGTTTCCTGGACATGGCCGAGGCGCTGTTTCGCGCCTATTGATGTGACATGACCCTGACCCTGCAAATCGAGAATTTCCATGTGCTGGACGACGGCGGTCCGGTCAGCATCACCGTGCCGGAAACCGGCATCCAGGTCGGGCGCGGCGCCGGCATGGACTGGGTGCTGCCCGATGCCAGCCGCTATATCTCGGGCCACCATTTCGATGTCGCCTGCGAGACCGGACGCTGGCTGCTGCGCGACCGCTCGACCAACGGCACCTTCCTGCAGGGCCACCGGCACCGGCTGGACGGTCCGCATGTGCTGAACCACGGCGACCGCTTCCAGGTCGGGCAATATATCGTCGTGGCGCTGTTCGACATGCAGCCGGGCCAGCCGATGACCCCCGGATCGCTGCCGGCGCATCGGGTGGACAGCCCGGTGGACGAGCCGGTGCTGGACGATCCCTGGGCGCTGGCCCCGGCGCCGGTGCCGATCGACGTCGCGCCGGCCGATTCCGTCCGCCGCGGCCCGGATTTCGCCAGCGATTTCCTGGCCTTTCCGGTTCACGCGCCCGAACCCGCTGCGCCCCCGCCAGCCGCGCCGTCAGAATCGGCAGCCCCGGCCGGGCCGGCAGCCCCGTCCATGCCCGCGGCCGTGCCGGCAGCGCCGGTCGAGGACCCCTCGGCCTTCGTCCGGGCGTTTTGCGAAGGCGCGGGCCTGGCTCCCGACCTGGCGCGCCATATCGCGGCCGAGGATCTGGCCCGCGCGCTGGGACAGGCGATGCGCGCCGTGACCGACCAGGTCATGGCCGGGCTGCAGGACCGGGCGGCGGCGCGGCATTTCACCCGCTCGGCCGAACGGACCATGCGCGGCGCCGCCGACAACAATCCGCTGAAGTTCCTGCCCGACGCCGCCGAGGCGCTGGATGCGCTGTTCCTGCGGCCGCGCGCCGGCTTCATGACCGGGGCCGCAGGCTATGCCGGGGCGCTTGGCGATCTGCGCCGCCACCAGACCGCGCTGTTCGCCGCCCTGCAACCCGCGCTTCTGGGGCTGGTGGACGAGCTGGCCCCGGAAAAGATCGAGGGCAGCACCAAGTCGGGCGGGCTGATGGGCAACCGCAAGGCCAAGGCCTGGGAGGAATATGTCGCGCGCTGGGACGCCCGCACCGCCAGCGAGAACGGCATCCTGGACGAGTTCCTGCGCCTGTTCGCGGCCGCCTATCGCAAGGCGCATGACGCCGAGGGACCGTTGCCCTAGGCTGGCCGCGTTCGCATGAGAGGTTTCGATTTGGCTGATTTCAACATCCTCGACCCGGTTTCGCCCGAGGCGCCCTGCGGCCCCGATCTGGAACGGCAGGACGACGAGGCTTTCCTCGACTATTATTTCGAGGCCGAGTCCCGCCTGCCCGAGCGCTACTTCACCCCCGGCCTGGCCGCCGACGGGCGCGAGGACCGGCTGTTCGATCCGCGCTCGGTCGATCTGGCGGCCGAGACCGCGGCCATCGCCGCGCTGCTGGGCCGCTCGCGCGACCTGCGGCTGATGAGCCTGCTGGGACGGTTCCAGATCCTGGCCGGGCGACTCGAGGAATTCACCTCGACGGTCGAGGACATGGCCGCCGCCATGGCGCAATGGCCGGCCGAACTGCATCCGCGCAGGTCGGAAAGGCGAGCGGCAATCGAATCGCTCAACGGCCAGGCGAGCGTCGTGATGCCGCTTCTGCACCTGCCGGTCGTGCCGCATTCGGATGTGACGTTGCGTCGCTACATGGTGGTCACCGGCAAGGCCGCGCCCCGCGCCTCCGAGGCGGATCTGCAGGGTTCGGATTTCCTCGGCACGCTGCGCTCGGACGCCAATCTGCGGGCCGTGACCGCGACGCATGAGCGGCTGCTGCGGCTTTCGGATGCGCTGCATCGCATCCTGTCGCTGGCCGGCGCCGATCCCGAGATGCCCTTCCATCCCGATCTGGGCGCGCTGCGTGCGGCCTTGGCCGAGATGCAGGCGATGATCGCCGCCGCCCGGCCCGAGCTGCGCCCCTGGGAGGCCGGCGCCCAGCCCGGGCCGCAGGCGGCAGCGCCGGCGGACCAGCCGCTGGCCGTCGGCGCTGCGGCGCCGCCGCTGCAGCCGGTGACGCCGGCCTCGGAACGGCCGGTGCTCGACCGGGTCACCGCCGGCGCGGCGCTGGAAGCAGCCTGTAACTGGCTGGCGCAGAATGAACCTTCCTCGCCGGCGCTGTTGCTGGTCGCCCAGGCCCGGCTGCTGGTCGGCAAGCCGCTGGTCGAGGCGCTGGAGATGCTGATGCCGCGCGAGGCGGGATCGGCCCTTCTGACCGTCGGGCAGGGCACGCCCTTCGCCCTGTCCATGGAGCGGTTGAAATCCCTGACCCAGGCCGGGCTGGAGGGCCAGCGCATCGGCGGAAACGCGCCCGGCGAGGTGCCGCCGATCACCCGCCGCTCGGAACTTGTCGCAACCCTGTTGGGGATCGAGGGCTACTTTGCGACCAACGAACCGGCCAGTCCGGTGCCGTTGCTTCTGGCAAAGGCGCGTGACATGCTGCACAAGCGTTTCGACGCCATCGTCGCGGAATTGCTTGCTCCGGCTGCGCCGACCGGCGGGTCCTGAGGGCAGTTTTGCGGAATTGACTCGGTGGGTATTTTACAGTTTGCCTTTGCGTAATGGAGGATTGATCTGATGGCTTCGGACAAGGCGACCGATTTTATCAAGCGCAACCGCCCGCCTCGGGTGAACATTTCTTACGAGGATCCCTACGACTCGGAAAAGATGGTCGAGCTGCCCTTCGTCATGGGGGTGATGTCCGATCTTTCCGGCAATGCCTCCGAGGTCGAGAAGCCCGACATGGACGAGCGGGACTTCGTCGACGTGACCGCGGCATCGCTTGACGACTACATGAAAAGCATCGCGCCCGGCGCCAGCTTCAACGTCGAGAACAAGCTGGGCGGCGAGGGCCGACTGGGCGTTTCGCTGACCTTCGAGAGCATGGACGATTTCAATCCGGCGGCGGTCGCCAGCCAGATCCCGGCGCTGAAGAAGCTCCTGGAGGCACGCCAGCACCTGGCCAACCTGCAGCGCTACATGAACTCGAAGCCCAAGGCGCAGGAGCAGATCCGCAAGCTGCTGAACGACCCCGAGCTGATGGCCGCGCTGGCCGAACGCGAAAAGACGAAATCCGCCGAGGAAGAGGATAGCTGATGGCGCAGGAATCGCAGGCTCAGGTTGCCGGTGCGGGCGCCCTTGCCGGGCTCGACGAATTTTCGGACATCCTGAAGCAGACCATCAAGCCGCGCACCGATGTCGCCGCCAAGGAGGTCGACAACGCCGTCGTCGCACTGGTGCGCGAGGCGCTGGACGACGAGACCCTGATCGCCGAGGACGTGATCGACACCATCGACGCGATGCTGTCGAAGCTGGACCAGAAGCTGACCGAGCAGGTGAACGAGGTCATCCACCACGAGGAATTCCAGAAGCTGGAATCCAGCTGGCGCGGCCTCGCCTACACGATCAACCATTCCGAGACCGACGCCTCGCTGCGCGTGAAGGTGATGAACGTCTCGAAGAAGGAACTGCAGCAGATGTTCCGGCGCTATCCCGGCGCCAAATGGGACAAGTCGCCGCTGAACATGCGCGTCTATGAGGCCGAGTTCGGCACCCTGGGCGGCAAGCCCTTCGGCGCGTTGGTCGGCGACTATTACTTCGACCACGGCACCGCCGATGTGGCGCTGCTGCGCGACATGTCCAAGATCGCCGCCGCCGCGCATGCGCCCTTCATCTCGGCCGCCGCGCCCGAGCTTCTGGGCATGGACAGCTGGACCGAACTGGGCACGCCGCCGGACCTGTCGGAAATCTTCGACACGCCGGATTACGCCGCCTGGAACGGGCTGCGCGACAGCGAGAACTCGCGCTATGTCGCGCTGACCATGCCGCGCGTCCTGGCGCGCGAGCCCTATGGCCAGAACTCGAATTCGGTGGTCGAGGAGTTCAACTTCGAGGAAGAGACCGACGGTCATGCCGGGCAGAAATATGCCTGGATGAACGCCGCCCATGCCATGGCGGTGAACATCAACCGCGCCCACAAGGAACATGGCTGGACGGTGCAGATCCGCGGCGTGCAGTCGGGCGGCGAGGTGCTGAACCTGCCCACCCACAATTTCGACACCGGCGACGGGTCCAAGGACCTGAAATGCCCGACCGAGGTGTCGATCACCGACCGGCGCGAGGCCGAACTGTCCAAGGCCGGGCTGATCGGCCTGATCCATCGCAAGCATACCGACAAGGCCGCCTTCATCGGCGCGCAGACGCTGTATCGGCCCAAGAAATACGTGGACGACCAGGCGACGGCTTCGGACAACATGTCCTCGCGCCTGCCCTATATTTTCGCGGTGTCACGTTTCAGTCACTATCTGAAATGTATGGTCCGCGACAAGATCGGTCAGAGCCCGGACCGGCTGCAGCTGCAGACGCAGTTGCAGACCTGGATCAACAAATACGTTTCGGGCAACCCGGAGAGCGCGACCGAGCGCGAGAAGGCCAAGAAACCCCTGGCCGGAGCGAAGGTGGAAGTTGTGGAGGACGAGGAGAATCCCGGTTACTACATGGGGAAATTCTATCTGAAACCGCATTTCCAGCTGGAAGGGATGGATGTCGGCATGTCGCTGGTCTCCAAACTTCCAAAAAGCAAGTAACCCATTGAGATTATTATTGTAGCCAAGGAGTGATCGAATGGCTGTCGATATCTTTCTGAAACTTTCGAACAACATCAAGGGCGAGTCGCAGGACGACACCCACCGCAACGAGATCGACGTGCTGGCCTGGAACTGGGGCCTGACCCAGTCGGGCACCACCCATGTCGGTTCGGGCGGCGGCGGCGGCAAGGTCAACGTGCAGGATATTACCCTCACCAAATATGTCGATCTGGCCACCAACGACCTGATCAAGCGCTGCACCAACGGCGAACACATCGAGTCGGGCGAGCTGATCGTGCGCAAGTCGGGCGGTTCCACCCCGGTCGAATATTTCAGGATCAAGATGAGCAACATCATGATCACCAGCTACTCGACCGGCGGTGCCAAGGACGGGCTGGACCGCATCCAGGAAACCCTGACCCTGAACTTCCGCAAGTTCGAGGTGGCCTACACGCTGCAGGAAGACACCGGTGCCGCCGGCGCCGAGACCCTGGCTGGTTGGGACATCGCCGAGAACAAGGAGTGGAGCGCCTAAGCGTTCCGCCAATGGCAGACCGGGACAGGGTCGGCAGCGACGGCCGACCCTGTTCCTTTGCGCGCCGCCCGCACTGGTCGGTGGCGCCGGATCAACGGGCGGAACATGACAGCGCGTCGTCCTTCCTCTGACGGGGACCCGGGGCGCAGGGGCCTGCGCGAGATGTCCCTGATGCACATCTTTCGCGATTCCGCTGCCCGGCGCGACTCGCGCGACCAGGGGCGCCGCTATACCGAGGGCGAGCGCGATCTGACGCTGCTCAGCCAGAAGCGGCGCGAAGGCGCCAGCGAGGAATCGTTGCGCCGCAACCTGGTGCAGGACATCGCCAGCCTGATGAACACCATCCGGCTGGATGTCTGCGCGGACCTGTCCGACACGCCGCGGGTGCGCGATTCCGTCGTCAATCACGGGCTGCCCGACATGGACACGCTCTGGCGCGAGAACCGCACGCCCGGCGATCTGGCCCAGGCCATCCGCGAGGCGCTGATCCGCAACGAGCCGCGACTGCGCCCCGAGACGCTGGAGGTCCGGGTGGACGACCTGGCGCCCACCTCGGACCAGCGCGTCACCTTCGAGATCCTGGCCGAGATGATCTCGGACCCGACCGACATTTCCGTGCAGTTCTATGCCGAGGTGGACCCGGCCGCCGGCAAGATCGCCATGAAGCGCACGCAGGCCGAGCCATGAGGCCCCGACCATGAGAAAAGCCTTTCGCGACGCCTATGAGCGCGAACTGGACATGCTCTACGAGCGTTCGGCCGAATTCGCCGAGGAATTCCCCGGCCTGGCCGAGCGGCTGGGCGGGGTGCTGCGCGAGAACATCGACCCGACGATCGCCGGCCTCTTGGAAGGCACCGCCTTCCTGGCCGCCCGCGTGCAGTTGAAGCTGGACGAGGAGTTCCGCGCATTCACCACCGAACTGCTCGAGCAGATCTTTCCCGATGCGCTGGCGCCCAGCCCCAGCTGCATGATCGTCGAGGCCCCGCCGCTGACCCGCCAGAACGAGGGCGTGCAGGTCTTTCAACGCGGCGAATACCTGGATGCGCGCTTTCGCGACGCCGAAAAGCGTGTGGCCTGCCGCTTCAGCCTGACCGCGCCGCTGCATGTGCTGCCGCTGACCGTCTCGGGCCTGACCTATCACGACCAGACCACCACGCTGGGCGGGCTGGGGCAGGATCCCGATCCGGCGACCCGCGCCGGCCTGCAGATCGACCTGTCGCGCACCGATGGCGAGGCGATGGAGGTGAACGCGCAGGACAGCCTGACCTTTCACCTGACCGCCGACCATGTCCGCGCCATCGCCGCCTATGAACAGGTGCATTGCAACACCACCCGGGTCTCGCTGCGCTGGCTGCAGCCGAACGGCGATCCGGCCTTTCTGCGGCTGCGCCCCGACCAGGTCGAGCAGATCGGTTTCTCGCGCGAGGAGCTGCTTTTCGACAACGACCGCCGCCTGTTCGAGGGCTTCGCCATCCTGCGCGACTGGTTCGCCTTTCCGCGCAAATTCCTAGGCTTCCGCCTGACCGGCCTTTGCCCGGCGCTGTCGCGCATCCCGACGCCTGAGGTGCAGCTGATCCTGGAATTCGACCGCGCCAATGACGAGCTGGCGCGCCAGATCCAGCCGCGCGACATCCGGCTGAACTGCGCCCCGGCGATCAACCTGTTCGAGGAAAGCTCGAACCAGGTGCGGCTGGACGACCGGCGCCACGAATATGTGGTGACGCCAGATTCCAGCCCGATCACCCATTACGAGATCCAGCGCATCCTGCGCGTGCAGGCCAGCTATGGCACCGCCCATGACCGGGTCGAGGTGGCGCCGCTTTACGCGTTGCCGCAGCAGGGCGGCGCGCGGGCCGCCTATTACTATACCACCCGCCGCAAGCCGCGCCGGCTGACCGAGACCGAACGCCGCGCCGGGCTGCGCAACGATTATCGCGGCACCGAGACCTTCATCGCCATCTACGAGCCGCCCGAGTCGGTGGTCGGCCGCCGGGCGCAGCGGCTGCATATCCGCGCGCTTTGTTCCAACCGCCACCTGCCGGCGGTGCTGCCGCTGGCGGGCTCGGACGATTTCGCCATGGTCTCGGACCAGGCGCTGGCGCTGACCTGCGTGAACGGCCCGACCCAGCCGCGCGAGGCGATGACCGAGGTCGAGCGCGCCGGCCCGCACCGGATGCGGCAGGGCGATGTCTACTGGCGGCTGATCTCCTATCTGTCGCTGAACCATTTCGGGCTGGACGACCGTTTCGGCCGTGACGGCGCCGCCAGCCTGCGCGAGATCCTGGCGCTGTTCGCCGATGCCTCGGACCATGTGACCGAGGTGCAGGTCGCCGGGTTGACCGGCCTGGCGGTGCGGCCCGTCACCCGCTCGATCCGCCGGCCCGAAGGCATCTTCCCGGCCCGCGGGCTGGAACTGGTGCTGACCTTCGACGAGACCGCCTTCGAGGGCAGCGGCATCATCGGGCTGGGCGCGGTGCTGGACCGTTTCCTGGCGGAATATGCCAGCGTGAACAGCTTCACCCAGACGGTGATCGCCAGCCGCCAGCGCGGCGTCGTCAAGCGCTTCCCGCCGCGCACCGGGCTGGGACCGCTGATATGAGCCTGCCGCAGGGAACGGGCGAGCCGGGCTTCCTGGCGCTGCTGCGGCGGCTGGAACGCGAGGCGACCGGCCGGCCGCGCATCGGCCGCTCGACCCGGCGGGCGCAGGACATCGCCGATATCGGCCAGGATCCGCGGCTGGCCTTTCCCGCCGAGGATCTCAGCGGGACCGACGTCTCGGGGCCCCGCGCCCGCATCCGTGCGCAGTTCATGGGCTTTTTCGGCCCGCAGGGCGCCCTGCCGCTGAACACCACCGAGGAGGTGATGCGTTGGCAGGACGAGGGCGAGGAGGCCTTCGTCAGCTTCACCGACATCCTGTCGGCGCGCTTCTACCAGCTGTTCTTCCGGGCCTGGTCCGACGCCCATGCCGTCACCCAGCACGACCGGCCGGAGGAGGACCGCTTCGCGGCCTATGTCGGCGCGGTGGCGGGCATCGGCTCGCCCGCCTTCCTGGACCATGACAGTTTCCCGGATATCGCGCGCCTGCCGCTGGTGCCGGTCTTTGGCGGCCGGGTGCGCAGCGCGGTGCGGCTGCGCCAGCTTCTGGCGTGCTATTTCGGCTGTCCGGTCGATGTGCAGGAACATGCACCCAGCTGGCTGGAATTCGAGGCGGACGACCTGCGCGGCCTGGGGCAAGGCGGCGCGCTGGGACGTGACACCTATCTGGGCACGCGGCTGCAGACCGTGAACGAAAAGGTCTGCATCCGCCTGAACCTGCCCGATCCGCAGACCTATCGCGGCTTCCTGCCTGGGCAGGACCGTCATGCGCAGTTGGCCGGGCTGGTCTTCTGGTATCTCGGCAAATGCATCGAGGTCGATCTGGCGCTGGCCTTGCCGCCCGACCGGATTCCCCCGGCGCGGCTTGGCGGCGATGCCGCGATCGGCTGGCTGGCCGCGATGCGTCCCGAAAGCATTCCGCGCGATGCGGATTACATCGAAGTCGCCCGTTTCGCGCTTGGCCGCGATGCGGGCCAGCATTCCGCGAAAGGCCATTGATGACCGCGATCACCATCGAGAAATTCGCCGGCAAGATGAACCGGCTGGGCTACGAGGCCTTCCTTCAGGCGATGCGGCAGGCGCGCGGCGACGGCAACCGCAATGTGGAACTGGCGCATTGGCTGTTCCACGCCGTCTCGCATCAGGACGGCGACATCTCGGTGACGCTGCGCGAGCTGGGACTGGATCGGGGCCGGGTGCTGAAGGATCTGGGCCGGGCTATGGATGCGCTGCAAAAGAACGTGACCGAAACCCCCGGCATTTCCGAACGGCTGGCGGATGCGCTGAACCATGCCTGGACCTATGCCACGCTGTTCTTCGGCGAGGCGCAGATCCGCACCGGCCACCTGCTGGTGGCGCTGCTGAACGACCACGCCCTGCGGCGCGAGATCGAGCAATATTCCGGCGTCTTCGCCGAAATGTCGGCCGAGCGCATCGGCGCCGAGGCGCGCAGCCTGTGGAAGGGCTCCGAGGAGGAGAACCTGCGCCCCATGGACGGCGCCGGCATCGGCGCGGCATCCGCCGGGCGCGAGGGGCAGGGCGCCGCGACCGCGCTGGGGCGGTTCTCGGTCGACATGACCGCGCAGGCGGCCGAGGGCAAGATGGACCCGGTGGTCGGCCGCGACGACGAGATCCGCCAGATCGTCGACGTGCTGATGCGCCGGCGCCAGAACAACCCGATCCTGACCGGCGAGGCCGGGGTCGGCAAGACCGCCGTGGTCGAGGGCTTCGCGCAGAAGCTGGCCTCGGGCGAGGTGCCGCCGGCCTTGCAGGGCATGCGGCTGCACATGCTGGACATCGGCGCGATGCAGGCCGGGGCCAGCATGAAGGGCGAGTTCGAGCAGCGGCTGCGTTCCGTGATCGACGAGGTGCAAAGCGCACCCGTCCCGATCATCCTGTTCATCGACGAGGCGCATACGCTGGTCGGCGCCGGCGGTGCGGCAGGCACCGGCGATGCCGCGAACCTGCTGAAGCCGGCGCTCGCGCGCGGCACGCTGCGCACCATCGGCGCGACGACCTGGGCCGAATACCGCAATTATTTCGAGAAGGACCCGGCGCTGACCCGGCGTTTCCAGCCTATTGCGGTCGATGAGCCCTCGGTCGAGGTCGCCTGCGCCATGATGCGCGGCCTGCTGGCACCGATGGAGGCGCATCACAAGGTCCGCATCGCGGACGCGGCGCTGGAGGCGGCGGTGAAGCTGTCGGCGCGCTACCTGCCGGCACGGCAGTTGCCGGACAAGGCGGTGTCGCTTCTGGATACCGCCTGTGCCCGCGTCGCGGTCAGCCAAAGCGCCGTCCCCGCCCGCATCGCCGATCTGCGCGCCGAGATCGCCGGGTTGGAAACCGAGATCGCCGCCCGCGAGGCCGAGCGCGACCTGGGCGAGGGCGATGCCGCCCGGCTGGACGAGGTCCGCGCCCGGCTGGTCGACGCGCGTGCCAAGCTGGCCGATCTGGAAACTGCCTTTGCCGACGAGAAATCGCTGGTTGAGCAGATCCTGGCTCTGCGCAAGGCGCTGGCGGCACGCGAGGGCGAGGATTTCGACGAGGACACGATCCGCACTGAGTTAACCGGTGCCATGGACCAGCTGGGCCAGATCCATGCCGACGCGCGGATGATCTGGCCGCATGTCGACGAGCAGGCGGTGGCCAGCGTCATCAGCGACTGGACCGGCATCCCGGCCGGCCGCATGGTCGCCGACGAATTGCAGGCGGTGCTGGGCCTGTCGGACCTGCTGCGCGCGCGGGTGATCGGCCAGGACCAGGGCCTGCAGATGATCGCGCGCCGGGTCGAGACCGCCCGCGCCGGTCTCGGCAACCCGGAAAAGCCCATCGGCGTCTTCATGCTCTGCGGCCCCTCGGGCGTCGGCAAGACCGAGACCGCGCTGGCGCTGGCCGAGGCGCTGTACGGCGGCGAGCAGAACGTCATCACCATCAACATGTCCGAATTCCAGGAAGCGCATTCCGTCAGCCTGCTGAAGGGCGCGCCGCCGGGCTATGTCGGCTATGGCGAGGGCGGAAGGCTGACCGAGGCCGTGCGCCGCAAGCCCTATTCGGTGGTGCTGCTGGACGAGATGGAAAAGGCCCATCCCGACGTGCACGAGCTGTTCTTCCAGGTCTTCGACAAGGGAAGGATGGAGGACGGCAACGGCCGCCCGATCAACTTCCGCAACACGCTGATCCTGATGACCTCGAACGTCGGCACCGGCACCATCATGAACCTCGCCCCCGAGGGCACCATCACTGACGAGGAGGTTCTGGAGGCCGCGCTGAAGGAGGAATTGCTGGGCACCTTCCCGCCGGCGCTGCTGGGCCGGATCGTCACCATCCCCTATGTGCCGCTTTCGGCCGAGGTGCTGGCGGGGATCACCCGGTTGAAGCTCGGCTCGGTGGCGCGGCGGATGCGCGAAAGCCACGGCGCTGCACTGACCTGGGACGATGCCGTGGTCGGCCATATCGTCGCCGCCTGTCGCGACCCGGACAGCGGCGGCCGGATGATCGACAACATCATCACCAACTCGATCCTGCCCGACCTGTCGCGGCAAGTGCTGTCGCGCATGGTCTCGGCTCGGGCGATGTCGGATGTCGCCATCCGCGTCGAGGGCGACGGCTTCGCCTATGGTTTCGCCTGACGGACATAGACGCTGCCGACGCCGATCAGCGCCTCGGGGCCGATCTCGCGCGCGAACTGGTCCAGGAAGTCCTTGGCCGGCTCGCCCGCGGCGCGGCTGACCGTCTCGGGCCGCGAGGGCGTGGCGACGGCCAGCAGCAGTTGATGGGTGTCGCGGCCTGCGCCGTCTCGGGCCACCGGCACGTCGAAGCGGATGCGCCCGCCGGCATTGACCAGAAAGCGGCGCAGGTCGTGCGTCACGCCGTTGTCGTCGATCATCAGCAGCGTGACATAACGCCCCGCTCCGCCGGATATGGTGCCGCGCAGGCTCTCGCCGCTGGCCACGTCCTGGGATTGCAGTCGGACCGCCAGCGGGAACACCGGATAGCGCGCATCGCGCCGCGCGAAGGCCAGGCCGGGGCATTGCCGCGGGTCCAGCAGCACCGCCTGGCCCTCGACCTGGGTTTCCAGCCCCTGCGTCAGCGCGCGCAGCAATCCGGGGATCTGCGCGTCGTCCGAGGCGAGCAGGTTCAGCCGGATCCCCCCCTCGGCGTCCAGCGCCGGCAGCGCCAGCAGGCAGGGCGCGGTCAACTGGCTGCGGATACGGTCGAAAAGCTCGGCCAGGCGCGGATCGGTTTCCGCCGCGGCCGGGCCGCTTTCGCCGGCCGATGGCGGGGGCACGGGCGTCTCGGCCCGGTCGGCGGTCGGCAGCGCGGTGTTCGTCAGCACCGGCGAGGCGGAAGGCGCCACCGGCTCGGGCTCGGGCGCCGAAATCTCCTCGGCCCCGGCCGCCAGTTCGGGCGGCACTGGGGCGCTGACCGGCTCCAGCACGTCGCTTTCCGGGGCCGTGGGGATGGGCAGGGCGGTGACGGTGATCTGCGCCGGTTCCGTCGGCCCGTCGGACCAGTGCCAGCTCGGCTGCCACAGCACCGCCCCGGCCGCGGCGGCATGCACCGCCAGCGACAGGCCCGCCGCCAGGGCCCAACCGCGTGGCGCGGGTTGCTGGCCGATCACCGCCCGACATCCTTCATCGTCACCAGCCGGATCTCGTGCCCGGCCAGTTCCGGCCGCCGCAGGACCGAGACCAGCAGGCCGGACGGTGCGTTCCGGTCCATCAGCAGATGCACCGGCCCCTGCGCCTGGGCAAGCGCGGCGGGCAGCATCTCGGGCCGGACCGGCGCGCCGTCGAGCAGCCAGTCCTCGGGCCCGCGCAGTTCCAGCATCGGCGAGGGCAGGCTTTCGGGCGACAGGGTCGTGGTCGTGGCCAGGTCCAAAGGCGTCTCGACCGGCCGCTCTTGCCCGGCCAGCAGGAAATAGAAGATCAGCAGCAGCACGATGTTGACGATCGCCAGCGAGGGATCGACCTGCACCCGCCGGCCGTCGCGCGAAGGCAGGTTCATGCTCATGACCGGCCCCGCGGCGCCTCGGCGATCTGCACCGAGTCGATGCCATGCGCGGACAGCGTCTCGAGCACCGTCACCACGTCCTGCACCGGCACTTCGGGGCGCAGCACCAGCAGCACGTTGCGCGTGCCCTGCGCCGCCAGCGCATCCGCCAGCGCGGCCAGGCGCGGCAGGGCGAAATGCTGGCCAGAGGCGGTGATGCCGTCCGGGTTCAGCGTCCAGACCGCGGTGGCGCTGGCATCGGTCACCGTGGTCCCGGCCTCGGTCCCTGCGCCGTCGCCGCCGCCGCCGTCGCGGATCGCGCCGCTGCGCAGCGGCAGCATGGAATAGGCGACCAGGCTGGCCGAGAGCATGAAGAAGATCAGCAGCTGGAACAGCACGTCGGCCAGCGCCGTCATCGCGAACACGCCGCGCTGGCGCGGTCGGCGCGGCAGGTCCAGCCCCGGCGGGCGGATCGGGGGCCGCACCACTTGCATGGCCTAGCGTCCGGCGGCGCGCGCGATCCGGCCATGGATCGCGGCCGAGACCGCCAGTTCGATCCCCTGCCGCTCGTCCTCGATCCGGCCCTCCAGCCAGGCCGAGACGAAATAGGCCACCAGCGCGATGGCAAGCCCGGCGGCGGTGGTGGTCAGCGCCGTCCAGATCCCGCCCGCCAGCAAGCGCGGGTCCGAGGTCTGCTGGCTCAGCGCCAGGTTGCCGAAGGCGTCGATCATGCCGATCACCGTGCCCAGAAGCCCCAGCATCGGTGCCATCTGCGCCACGGCCTCCAGAAGCCGCATCCGCGCACCCATCTGCACCAGCTCGGCCAGCGCGACCTGGCGGGCCAGTTCCTCGCCATAGGCGGGTTCGCCGGGGCGGGCGCGCAGGCCGGACATGGTAGCGCCCAGCACCCGGGACAGCACGGTGCGCCCGGGCTGGGCCTTCCTCTGCGCCTCGTCGGGGCGGCCGTTCAGCCAGTCGTCCAGGATCGCCTCGGCCAGCTTGTGGCGGCCGACGCCCATGCGGCGGAACTGCATCAGCTTGAAGATCACCACGGTCAGGGTCAGCACCGACAGGCCCGCCAGGGCGGCGAAGACGATCCAGGTGACAAGCGGCAGGTCCAGGGGCATCACAATCCGAACCCGATCTCGCTGCGGTTGCGGGTCGCCAGACCGCCCAGGCAGGCGGCGCGCTGGTCCGAGCCGTCCTGGGCCGTGCATTCGGCCACGTCGTTGACCACGATGCGCCCCAGCTGGTCGCAGGGCCGGCCGGGCAGGGCGAATTGCGCGACGCGGGTCTTGCCCGGCAAGAGCGCGCCGAAGTCCAGGACCGGCAGGCTTTGCACCGCGCCGGCCCTGTCGAAGATCGCGACCTGCCAGGCGGCGCGCCTGAGCGTCTGGGGCAGGCCGTTCGTCACCACCAGCGTCAGCTGGCAGGCACCGTCCGGCGTGGCGGCGGCGCCGTTCAGCTCCAGCGTGATCGCCTCGGGCGCCTGCGCGCGCAGCGGCGGCGCGGCCAGGCCGATCAGCAGCGCCAGCAGGGCAACCGCCGGCCCAACCGCAAGCCGATGCGGCAGGGCGGCGCCTGCCGGAAAGGTTGCACCCGCTGTCAGGATCGGTTTCATGCCTGTTGACACTCCCTTTGCCCCTGCGGGCTGTAACATGGCTGGAAGCGGTGCTCAATCGGCGCTTGATCAACCCTGCATTGAAATGGCTGGTTGCCGGGCTGTCGGGCCTGGCCTGGACAGGGCCGGCGCGGGCCGAGCTGCGGCTGTGCAACCAGTCCTTCGACGTGCTGAACGTGGCGCTGGCCGAGCCTTCGGGTCAGGATTTCGCCACCCGCGGCTGGTGGCGGGTGGCGCCGAACCAATGCGCGACCCTGCAGCGCGAGCCGCTGCAGTCACGCTATTATTATGTCTTTGCGACCGATGTTTTCGGTAATGAGGTTCTGGTAGGGTCGATCCCGATGTGCGTGGCGCCGCGGCGCTTCCAGATCGAGGGCCAGCAGGATTGCCTGTTGCGCGGCTACCTGGACGCGCGTTTCGCCGAGGTGGACACGCAGGACCGGCCCGACTGGACCGTCTTCGTGACGCCAAGGCCGAATTGAGGCGCGGATGGGACAAGAACGGGCATATCTGGCGGGAATCGCCGCCCTGGCGGTCTGGCTCGCCTGCGGCTCGCCCGCGCAGGCGCAGGGGCTGGTGATCACGCCCTTGCCCTCGGACCAGGTGATCCGCGCCTCCGAGGCGCCAGCCGTGCCGCCCCCGTCGCAGCCCGGCCCCGAGCCTGCCCAGCCTGCCGCGCCCGGGCCAGATGCGCCTGCCCGGACCGGCCTGCCCCGGCCCTCGATCATCGTCGGCGATCTGGCGGTTCTCGCGGCCTACGACCCGCGCGGCCCGCTGGGCCTGCCCTTCGCGGCGCGCGAGGCGATCCGGCAGCGCGACCCGGCGCTTTTCGACCGGCTTCTGGGGCGCGGCGCCTTCGATCCGGCCGCCGACCGGCTGGCCGAGGCGATCCAGACCGAATTGCAGCGCATGGACTGCTATGGCGGCAGCATCGACGGCGATTGGGGCTCGGGCTCGGCGCGGGCGGTCGAGCGCTGGTCGCAGGCCGCCAAGGCCGAGGCCGGCAGCACCCCCGAGATCCCGCTGTTCCGCAGCATCGCCCGCAGCACCAGTTTGCGTTGCGCCGCCGTCGCCGCGCCCGTGGCGGCGCAGCCGGCGACGGCCTCGCGCGCCAATGCCAGCCGTGCGGCCTCGTCGCGCGAAAGCCGCTCGGCCCCTGCCGCCCGAACCGCGCCGCAGCGCGCGCAACCCTCCCGCGCCGCGCCAAGCGCGCCGACCACCACCCGGCAGATCAACCCGTCGCTGATGGGTTCGGGCATGTTCCGCTAGGCCATGGCCGAGGTCGATCCCCGTTTCCGGCAGATGGGCAAGGGCGCGCGCCGCCGCCGTCGCCGCGTTTCGGCCCTGCGGGGCGGGGCGGCGGCGCTGGTTTTGACCGGGCTGGGGGCTTGGCTTGGGCCGATGCTGGCGCCGCGCGTTTCGGCCCTGCTGACACCCGGTGCGGACCCGGCCATGGTGCAGGTGGAATCGCAGTTCGACATCGCACCGGTGGTGCGCGGCGACACCTTCACCGACATTCCCGGCGACCCGATCATCATCCCGCCCCCGGAAGCGGGCGAGGGCGAGGGCGCGCGGCAACTGCCGGCGCCGGCGGCATTGGCCGTCTCGGGACGGGTGCCGGGGCGGGCGGCGCAGCTTGCGCTTCTGGACAGCGCGCTGGTGCCGCGGGACCGGCAACTGGTCGCCGCTTTGCCTTCGACGCGCGAGGAATTCGCGCTGTTCCAGGCCGAACGCGGCCGCGAGCGGCTGATGAATGCCAGCCTGGCCCTGCCGGGCTCTGGCGCGGCGGCGCCCGATCCCGCCTCGGGCATCGTCTTCCTGCGCGCCGCCGCCAACCGCACGCCGCTGTGGCGCGAGACGATCCTCGAGACCGCGCGCGACACCACGGTCCAGGCGCTGCTGACCGAGAACGGCTTCGACGCCGACAGCGCGTCGCGTCTGGCCGAGCGGCTGCAAAGCCAGCTTTCCCTGCCGGGCGGATTGCCGCGGGGCGCCGTGCTGGCGCTGCGCTGGCGGCCCCGCGACGGCGGCCGCGAGGTGGTCCAGCTGTCGCTTTACGGTCCCCAGGGCTATCTGGGCTCGCTGGCGCTGTCGGCGGCCGGCCAGCTGGCGGCGGCGGCGGATGCCTGGGCCGACCAGCCGCTGCTGCAGGACGCCATGGCCCGAGCCGGCACCCCGGCGCCGCAGGGCCAGCAGCGGCTGCTGGACGTGATCTATTCGGCGGCGCTGCGCGGCGACGTGCCGCCCGAGGTCATCGGCGAGGCGCTGGCGCTGATGTCGCAGGTCTTCGACCTGGACGGCTATGCCGATCCCGAGGACCGGTTGACGCTGATCTATGCCGACGGCGCCGCCGACCGGCCGGGCGCGGTGCTGTTCGTGGGCATCAGCGGCCCATCGGGCGACAAGCCCTGCTATGTGGTGCCTGCCGATGAGGGATTCGAGTGCTACGCGCCGGGCGCGCGCGTCCGGCGGCCGGATGCTTCGGACGGGCTGTTGCAGCCGGTGGGCGGCGTGCTGTCGCAGCGTTTCGTCCCGCCTTCGGCCGGTGGAGAGGCCGAGACGGGCCGCGGGCAGGTCGTCTGGACCGCGCCGCAGGGCAGCCCCGTGATGGCCGCCGCCGCCGGCCGCATCACCGCGCTGGACGGCGATTCGGTCGAGATCAGCCATGCGGACGGGCTGCTTAGCCGCTATCTGGGCCTTGCCGCCGTCACCCCGGATCTTGCCCGGGGGGCCGAGATCGCCCGCGGCGCGGTGCTGGGCCGGGCCGGCCTGCCGCCCGGCCGGTCCGAGCCGGGTCTGGCCTTCCAGCTTGTGCAGGACGGCCGGCCGGTCGATCCCCTGCCCCTGCTGGGCGGCGGCGGCGAGGTGCTGGCCTCGGATTCCATCGAAGCGCTGATCGGGCATATCATCCGGGTGGAAAGCGGCGGCGACGCCACGGCGAAGAACCCGCGCTCGACCGCGACCGGCCTTGGCCAGTTCATCGAGGGCACCTGGCTGCGGATGATGCGCAGCTATCGCCCGGACCTGGTCGCGACGCTGGGCGCGCGCGAGCTGCTGGACCTGCGGCTCGACCCGGCGCTGTCGCGGCAGATGGTCCGCCACCTGGCGCAGGAGAACGAGGCCTATCTGCGCGCGCGCGGCCACGGCATCTCGGCCGGGCGGCTGTATCTGGCGCATTTCCTGGGCCCTGCCGGGGCCGACCTGGCGCTGCGCGCCGACCCGGCGCAATCGGTGGAAAGCGTGATGGGGCCGGCGGTGGTCGGCGCGAACCCCTTCCTGCGGCGCTGGTCCATCGCCGACCTGCGCAACTGGGCCGAGCGCCGCATGAGCGGACCGGCAGGCGCGGCGGCGCCGGTCCAGACCATGCCCGCGCAGCCGCTGACCGCCGAGTTGCGATCCTTCGTCGCCGAAATGGACCGCCTGCGGCGCAAAGGACAGGGTTGAGCGCGAAAATCGGCCTTTGCGGCCAATGGGGCTTGTGCTGGCGGGGCAGGCCAAAGTAACCCTTTTAACCATATTCGCGTGCGCCCTGCCTCCTTGCAAAAAGTAGACATTGCCAATGCTGCCAATTTTTATCACGCCGATGCGGCGCTTTGCCCGCTCTCATCTGTTTCTGACCACCGCGCTGATCTCGCTGGTCGGCTTGCCGCTTTGCCCCGGCGCGGCGCGGGCCGAGATGTATCTCGACAACGTCGATCCCGGCGATGGCGAGATCGAGGTCGCGGATGGCACCTGGAGGTGGTGGAGCGACATCTGGACCGACGAGAATGGCGAGAATGCGACCGAGCTGCCATCGACCGAGATCGGCGTGCTGCGCGGGCAAGCGGACGATGACATCAACCTGAGGATCGGCGGCACGGTGGAGGCCGGCGGGCTGACCGTTGAACGGGGTAACTTCACGCTGGATAGCGGCACCCTGCGCGCAGGCGGAGGCTCGTTCGCCTTCAGCGTCGCGGAGGGATCGGAACTGCTGATCCGCTCGGACGTCGAGGCCGCGGACGAGATCAGCGTCAGCGGGCCGGGAGAACTCATTTTTCGCGGCGACAGCGAGGGCACGGTCTCGAACGCGGGCGTCCTGACGATCCGCGGCGATCATGTCGGCAGCATCACCAATGACGAAGTGCTCAGGATCAGGGGCACGGTGAACGGGGACGTGCTGAATACCGACCGTCTGTTTGTGCGCGGCCGGGTGGACGGTGAAATCGACAATGCCGCAGAGTTGCTTGCGGACGGCGTCGGCCATGTCGACAGCCTGATCAACCGTGACGGCGCCCGGCTGACCGTCGCGACAAACTGGTCGCTGGAGGTGGAAGACACGCTGGAAAACAGTGGCGAGCTTTCCATCGGGGGCGAGCTGGATGCCGATGTTGCCTCGTCGGCAACCGGCCGCACCACCTTGTTCGGCGGCCGGCTGCAGGGCAACCTGGCCAATGCCGGGACGCTGGAGGGCGAGGGCACCATCACCGGGCATGTCACCAACAGCGGCACAGTCACGGCGGGCAGCAACATGGCTGTCGGCGGGATGACCAATGACGGCACGGTGGTGATCGGGGCGGGGAACCGGCTGGAGGCTACCGGCTCGGCGCTGCAGAACAACGCCCAGCTGACCGTGAACGGCAACCTGGCGGGCGGGCTTGACAACACCGCGACCGGCACCATGACCATGGGCGAGAACGCCATCATCGGCGGCGGCATCGACAATGCCGGCACCATGCAGATTGCCGGGCAGATCCTCGGTCGGCTGTCGAATGCCAGCAGCGTCACCACCGCGGGCGACGTCAGTGTCGGGCGGCTGATCACCCATACCGCCGGCACCACCACCATCGGCGCCGGGCATGAGCTGACTGCCGGCGAGCGCGTCGAGAACCGCGGCCGGACCAATATCGACGGCACGCTGACCGGCGACCTGCTGAACGCCGACGGCACCACGGCGCTGCGGGGCGGCACGGTCGACGGCGATGTGCAGAACGACGCCACCATGACCGGGCACGGCCGCGTCACCGGCACGCTGGACAACAACGACAGCCTGACCACCACCGGCAACCTGCGCGTCGGCCGGCTGGACAACGACGGCACCACCACGGTCGGCGCCGGCCATGTGCTGACCGCGGACCAGCGCATCTCGAACGACGGCACGCTGAATGTCGGCGGCGCGGTGACGGTGACCGGCAGCGACGGCATCCAGAACAACAGCGGCGCCACCCTGGCGCTGGACGGGGCCGAGATCACCGGCAACGTCACCAACCACGGCACGATGCTGGTCAATTCCTCGTCGCAGGTGACCGGAGACCTGACCAACCGCTCGGACCTGACGCTGGACGGCACCGCCGGCGACGTGACGCTGACCGTGGACGGCACCTTCACCAATTCCGGCGTGGTGGACGGCACCAATACCAGCGGCACGCCTTCGGCCATGACCATCGTTGCCGATCTGGTCGCGATCGAGGCCGGCGCGGTGGTGAACAACGTGAACGTCATCGGCGACGTGCTGAACCGCAGCACCCTGACCTATGACCAGGACGCCTTTCTGGACGGCAACCTGACCAATGACAGCATGGGCGAGGTCACGGTCTCGGCCGGGCTGGATGTGCGAGGCAACGATATCGGCAACCGCGGCAGCTTCCTGATCGGCACCGATGCCGATTCCTCGGGCGCCATGACCAATGTCAATGCGCTGACCAACGAGGGCAGCTTCACCATCGCCAGCGGCGCTTCGGCCTCGGCCCAGAGCGTGCTGAACGAGGGCGACGGCGAGCTGATCGTCGCAGGCACCCTGACCTCGGCCGCCGCGGTCGAGAACCAGGCCGACATGAACGTCTCTGGCACCCTTGATGCCGATCTGGACAATGCCGGCACCACCGTGCTGGCGGGCGGCACGCTGGATGGCGCGGTGACCAACAGCGGGCAGCTGCAGGGCAACGGCACCATCTCGGACTCGGTGACGAACAGCGGCACCATGGCGATGAGCGGGCAGGTGTCCGGCCAGATCATCAACATCGGCACCATCAACCAGAACGGCACGCTGAGTGTCGTCGGGCTGATCAATGACGAGCTGGTCAACATCGCCTCCGGCGGCGTGCTGCGCTCGGCCACGACGGTGCAGAACAGCGACCGGCTGTTGCTGGCGGGCCAGCTTGACGCCGCGCTGAGCAACCATGCCGGCGGTCGGGTCACGCTCAGCGGCGGCAACGTGACCGGCGCGGTCAGCAATTCCAGCGAGATGACCGGCAGCGGCACCATCACCGGCGTGCTGACCAACAGCGGCACCGCTACCATCGGCGGCCGGCTGGTCGCGGGCGTGACCAATAGCGGCCGGCTGGAATCCGAAGGCACGCTGCATACCGCCTCGCTGGTGAATACCGGCACGGTGGAGGTCGCGGCGGGCAGCACGCTGCAATCCGATACGGCGGTGCAGAACGGCAACCAGCTTGGGGTGGCGGGCCGGCTGGCCGCCGATCTGGTGAACACCGGCACCACCGCGCTGAGCGGCGGCACCATCGCCGGCGCCGTCACCAATAACGGCCGCCTGACCGGCAGCGGCACCATAGACGGCACGCTGGCGAACAACGCCGCCGCCTATCTCGGCGGTCGGGTGACCGGGACGGTGACGAATGACGGCACGCTGACCAGCAACGGCACGCTCAGCGTCGCCGGGCTGGCCAACAACGAACAGCTGAACGTGGCGCGGGGCAGCACCCTGCTTTCCGACAGCGCCATCGTCAACAACGGCAGCGTGAACCTGGCCGGCCGGGTGCAGGGCGATCTGCGCAACCTCGCCGACACCACGCTGGCCGGCGGCACCCTGGTTGGCCGGCTGGCCAACAGCGGCACGCTGACCGGCAGCGGCACCATCGACGGCACGCTGGCGAACAGCGGCCGGGCGACCATCGCCGGGCAGGTCGAGCGGCTGGAGAACACCGGCACGCTGGGCCTGTCGGGCGACCTTGCGGTCGGGACGCTGATCAATGACGAGGTCGTCGCCATTGCGGCGGGCCGGACGCTGACCACGGGCAACGCGCTGCTGAACCGCGACCGGCTGACCGTGGCCGGGACGCTGGACGGCTCGCTGGACAACCGCGCCACCACCACGCTTGCCGGCACCATCGACGGCAACGTGGCCAACAGCGGCACGCTGTCGGGCGCCGGCCAGATCGCCGGGCTGCTGCACAACCGCGGCACCCTGACCGCGAGCGGTGCGCTGACCATCGGCCAGCTAGTCAATGACGAGATCGTCTCGATCGGCGCCGGCAGCCTGCTGCGCTCGGCCGCGACGGTGCAGAACAACGACCGGCTGGGCCTTGCGGGCACGCTGGATGCCGACCTGCTGAACCGCGCCGGCGGCACGGCCACGCTGGCCGGGGGCACCCTGCGCGGCGACGTGGGCAACCTGGGGACGCTGACCGGGCAGGGCACCATCGAGGGCGTCTTGCAAAACGCCGGCAACGCCCGGATCGGCGGCCGGGTCGGCACGGTCGAGAACCTGGCGGAGGGCACCCTGCGCGTCGGCGGCGAACTGGTGACCGAGGGCTTTGTCAATGCCGGCACCGCGATCATCGCCGAGCCGAACCGGCTGACCATGGCCGATCCCGACGCGGCGGCCGAGGCGGCCCCGGTCGCCGCGCAGAACCTGGCGGGGGGCGACCTGACGGTCGACGGCACGCTGGCGGGTTCGCTGGCCAATGCCGGCCGGCTGGGCGGTGGCGGCACGATCACCGGATCGGTGCTGAACCGCGGCACGGCCGAATGGGACGGCCACATCGGCGGCACGGTCAGCAATGAATCGCTGCTGCGGCTGGGCGGCAGCGTCGCCGGCGGGGTGGTCAACCGATCCGGCGCGCTGACCACGCGCGGCACCGCGACCATCCTGGGCGGGCTGCGCAACGAATCCGGGGCCCAGATCGAGGTCGCCTCGGGCTCGACCCTGGTGACCCGGACCGAGACCGGGGCCGGCACCGCCAGCCTGAACGCAGCCGGCGCCGGCTTCGCGCTGCTCGGCACGCTGCGGGGCGATCTGCTGAACGAGGGCACGCTGAACCAGACCGGCACGCTGGACGGGTCTTTGCAGACCTCGGGAAGCGCGACGCTGGGCGGTCGGATCACCGGCGATCTGATCTATGACGGCGGGTCGCTGACCACCCGGAACGGCCTGAGCATCGGCGGCGATTTCATGCTGAACGCCGATTACACGGTCGGCGCCGGCCGCCAGATCGCGGCGGCCCGCACGGTGGTGGGCTCGGACAGCACGCTGGGGTTGGCGGGCACGCTGAACGGCGCGCTGGTGAACCACGGCATGCTCGATGCCTCGGGCGCCCAGGGGCGCGTGACCGGCGCGGTGACCAACAACGGCACCATCGACCTCGAGGACGACAGCACCGGCGGCGTGCTGACCGTGGGCGGGCTGTCGGGCAACGGCACCTATGCGCTGGACGTGAACCTGCGCGACATGACCGCCGACCGGATCGTCGTGGACGGCGGCGCGGCGCGCGGCAGCTACTATCTCAGCTTCGATCTGGGCGACCGCGACACCATCCCGCAATCCGGCGAGCGGCTGACGCTGATCGACGTGGACGAATCCTTCGGCTCGCAGAACGATTTCGTCTTCCGCCATGACGAGCTGCCGGCCGGTTCCGAGCGCATCGTCTATTCGATCGAGCGCGAGGCCGGCCGAGGCAACCTGGACCTGGTCAGCCAGCTGAACCCGGCCATGGGCGCGATCTTCGGCAACGTGGCGCTGGTGCAGTCGCTGATCGGCTCGGTGGTGAACCGGCCGACCAGCCCCTTCGTCACCTCGCTGGCTTATGAAGACACGGAAAAACCCTGCGGCATCGGCAGCTGGGGACGCGCCATCGGAGGCCATGCCACGGCGAACGGCAATACCGACAATGGCATCAGCAAGGTCGAAAGCGAGGTCAAGGCCGATTACTACGGCATGCAGGTCGGCACCGACCTGGCCTGTTTCGACGACCGTTTCGGCGGCTGGAACATGGCCTTCGGCGTGCTGGGCGGCATCAACCGCGGCTCGACCAGCCAGCCGGTCTATGCGATCAACCCCAACAACTCGCAGGATCTGACGGCGATCCTGACCTCCTATACCTCGACCGATTTCGAACAGCGCTATGCCGGCATCTACGCCACCGCGACGCGCGAGCGGTTCCAGGCCGACCTGCAATACCGCTTCGAGCGCACGGACTTCACCATCGCCAACAACCCGCTGCCCGGCTACAAGGGCCTGGGCTTGGACGAGACCGACTTTTCCAGCGACGCGCAGACGCTCAGCGGCTCGATCAGCTATGCCATGCCGATCGGTGACAGCGGCTGGGCGGTCCTGCCGACCATGGGCTTCGCCTGGTCGAAGATGTCCACGGATTCCATCCCCTTCGAGGATGGCTATCGGCTGAGCTTCAAGGACAGCACCCGCAAGATCGGCTTTGCCGGCGCGACCGTGGCCAAGACCTTCGTGCAGGAGCAGCGGAACTCGGCGCTTTACGCCTTCGCCACCGGCACCTGGTACAAGGATTTCGCCGATCCCACGGTGTCGGTCTTTGCCTCGGACGATACGGATTTCGAGCCGCAGGTGCTGAAATCCGAGAATCTGGGCGCCTATGGCGAGGTCAGCCTTGGCGCGAACTGGGTCAAGGTGCTGGGACCGAAGGCCCGCGGCCGCCAGATCAGTGCCGGCGCGCGGATCGACGCGCGCTTCGGCGACCGGCTGGACAGCGTCGGGGTCTCGGGCCAGTTCCGCTGGCAATTCTGACTGGCCTCGGACCGGGCCCGCAGCTAGGTTGGCACAACCGTTGCGGGTCCGGTCCGGGCCTCCGCCGGATCGAAGCGAACAAGAACGGGAGTCGGTGACGCATGTCCTGGTTCAGCAAAGTCGCCTGGAAAGAGGGTCTGTTCCTCCAGCCGCAGCATCTTCAGCAGGCCGACCGCTATCACGAGCATCTGGTCCAGGCCCGCACCCGGCTGATCACCCCCTATCCCTGGGGCGTGGGCGAACTGGTGCTGGACCGCGACCAGGCGCAGCAGGGCATGATCGCGCTGCGCGCCGTCGCCGGCATCATGCCCGACGGCACCCCTTTCGACGCGCCGGGCACCGGACCCTTGCCGGTGCCGGTCCGCGTGCCCGAGGACGCGGCCGGGCAATTCGTCTGGCTGACCCTGCCCGACAGCAGCCCCAACATGCGCGACGCCGCCCCCTATGAGGACGAGGGCGCGACGACCCGCTGGGGCATCGTGACCGAGACGGTCAGCGACAGCGCCTCGTCGGCGCGGATCGAGCAGGTGCTGGAGCTGGCCGTGCCGCGGCTGGAAATCGCGATCCGCAAGACCCCGCGCCCCGGCTACCAGAACATCCGCCTGGCCCGCGTGGCCGAGGTGCGCGACGGCGTGGTGACGCTGGACGAGACCTTCCCGCCGCCCTCGCTGGTCATCGGCGCGCATCCGCAGGTCATGGGCTACCTGACCCGCGTGATCGGCTGGATCGAGGCGCGGCTGGAAAGCCTGTCGCGTTATGCCACCGACCCCTCGGCCGGGGGCGGATTGCAGGCCAGCGATTACCTGATGCTGATGGTGCTGAACCGGCAGATCGGCGTCTTGCGCCACCTGTCCCGCACCCTGGCCGTGCATCCCGAGGCGCTGTATCGCGAGCTGGTCTCGCTGGCGGGGGAACTGGCGAGCTTCGACAGCGCCAGCCGCCATGCGCCCGATTATCCGGCCTATGACCACGAAAATCCCAAGGAAAGTTTCGGCGAGATCGTGGCGGATATCCAGCGCCTGCTGTCGCGCGACGTGGGCCGGGCCATCCGGCTGCCCCTGCAGCAGGTGCGGCAGAACTCCTATCTGGCAGCCGTCGCCGACCGCAACCTGTTCCGCGAGGCCACCTTCATCATCGAGGTCGAAAGCGCCAAGCCGCTGTCGCAGGTGCAGATGCAGTTCCCCGAACTGTGCAAGGTCGGGCCGAACACCCGCATGTCGGAAATCGTCAACAACAACCTGCCCGGCATCGCGCTTCAGCACCTGCCGAACCCGCCGCGGCAGATCCGGGTGCTGTCCTCGAACGTCTATTTCCGGCTGGAGCGCAACTCGCCCCTGTGGCGCGAGTTCTCGACCGCGACCGCCATCGGGATGCATTTCGCCGGTGACTGGCCGAATCTGAAGCTGGAATTGTGGGCCGTGCCCGAGAGGTCGTGATGGCGGGCAAGGACGACGACGGCGACAAGACGGTCTTTGGCGGCCCGCTTCCGGGCCAGCGCCCGCAGGACTGGTCGCGCCCGGCGCCGGGGCCGGAGGACGGCCGCACCGCCATCGGCGGGCCGGGCGGCGGCTCGGGCTCGCCCTTCGGCCAGCCGGGCGGCTGGGGCAACCAGCCGGCCGAGGGCCAGACCTGGATCGGCGGTCCGTCGCGGCCGGCCGCGCCTCAGCCGCAGCCCGGCTATCAGGGCTATCCCGGCGGCTGGCAGCAGCCGGCGCAGGGCGGGCAAAGCCCCTTCGGCCCGGCCGATCCCTCGCAGATCGGGCGGGCGGCGGGGCCGGATCAGCGCGGCTTCTTTCCCGACATCGCCACGCAGCAAGCCCCGCAGAACCGCGTGGCGCCGCGCATCCCGCAGGCGCAGGCGATGCAGGTGCGCGATCTGGGCGCGGCCAGTTCCTCGAACCCGCTGATCGCCGCAGCGGCGCCGCTGCTGATCCTGCTCGGGCGGCTGCGCACCGGGCTGGTCGAATTGCAGGTCGCGCCGCTGATGGAGCATGTCACGCGCGAAATCGACCGCTTCGAGCGCAATGCCGTCGCCGCCGGCGTCAACCCGCACGAGGCGCTGGTGGCCAAATACGCGCTGTCCGGCACGGCCGACGACATCGTGCAGAACCTGCCCGGCGCCGATCGCGGCAACTGGCAGCAATATTCCATGGTCGCGCGCTTCTTCCACAAGCGCGATTCCGGCGTCGGCTTCTTCCAGGAGGCCGAGAAGGCGCTTTATGCCCCGGCGCAGAACTACAACCTGCTGGAACTGATGCTGGTCTGCCTGTCGCTGGGCTTCGAGGGCCAGTTCCGCACCATGCCGAACGGCGCGGCCGAGCTCATGCGCATCCGCAGCGCCATCTATGAAAGCCTGCGCCGGGTGCATCCGCGCCCGGACGAGGATATTTCCGTGATGTGGGCGCCGGTTGTGCAGGGCAAGGCCCGCCGCTTCGGCGCCATCCCGGTGCCGGCGGTGGCGGGCATCGCCGCCGTGGCGCTGGTCGCCGCATTCGCGACGCTGCTGACGCTGATCAACCGCGACGGTGCCGTCGCGGCCGAGGATCTGCGCGGCGTGGCGCTGGACGCGCCGGTGATCCAGATCGACCGCACCCCGGGCGAGGTCTATGTGGCCGAGATCCCGCAACTGCAACGCATCCGCGACGCCTTTGCGGCCGAGATCTCGGACGGCCGCGTCTCGGTCGAGGCCAAAGGCGATTATATCGCCGTCCGGGTCGGCAACCTGCAGCTGTTCGATTTGGGCTCAGTCACGGTGAAGCCGGGCTTCGCCGATCTGGCCGGACGCATCGCCGAGGTGCTGAACGGCGAGAGCGGCCCGATCCTGATCGAGGGCCATACCGACAACGTGCCCGTCTCGGGCCGGGGCCGGTTCAAGGACAATTACCAGATCTCGGCCGCCCGCGCCGAGGGCGTGGCCGAGGTGCTGAAACCCTTGCTGAGCGACCCCGCCCGCGTCACCACCGAGGGCCGGGGCGAGGACGATCCGGTCGGCGACAACGCCCAGCCCGAGGGCCAGGCCGCCAACCGCCGGGTCGAGATCATGCTGGCGCGCGAGGGCACCTATGACGCCCCCGCCCCGCAGGAGGCCGCGAATTGAGACTGCTAGGCATCTACGTCCCGACCCCGCGCTGGAGCAAGCACGGCTGGTGGCGCTGGACCGTCACCCTGCTGGGCATCGCGGCGCTGTGCGCGGCGGTCTGGATCGGCGGGCCGATGACCGGCTGGGCGCCCCTGGCCTCGGTGTTCTGGCGCGGGCTGGTCGTCGGGCTGATCCTGGCCACCACGCTGGCGGTGCTGCTGGTCCGCTGGCGCCGCCGCGTCCGCGCCGCCCGCGCCATCGAGCAGGCGCTGGTGCCCGCCGAGCCAGAGGGCGATGGTAAAGCGCTGGCCGAGAAGATGACGGAAGCGCTGGCCGTGCTGAAGAAATCCGGCGGCGCGGCCTCGCTCTATGATCTGCCCTGGTATGTCATCATCGGCCCGCCGGGCGCCGGCAAGACCACGGCGCTGGCGAATTCCGGCCTGGATTTTCCCCTGGCGCAGACCCAGGCCATCAGCGGCTTCGGCGGCACAAGGAACATGGATTTCTGGTTTGCCGAGGATGCGGTGCTGATTGACACCGCCGGCCGCTATACCACGCAGGACAGCGACAAGGTGGCCGACAAGGCCAGCTGGGACGCCTTCCTGGACCTGCTGAAGCGCACCCGCCCGAACCGGCCGATCAACGGCGTGATCCTGTCCTTTTCCGTCGAGGACATGATGCAGCAGGATGCGGCGACGCTGCAGGCCCATGCCGAGACGGTGCGCGCCCGGCTGGCGGAACTGCACGAGCAGCTCAAGATCGACTTCCCGGTCTATGTGATGCTCACCAAGGCCGACCTGATCGCCGGCTTCCGCGAATATTTCAGCAGCTTCAGCCTGAGCCGCCGCAAGCTGGTCTGGGGCGTGACCTTCCAGACCGCCGACCGCAAGGCGATCACCCACGAAGCCGTGCCGGCCGAGTTCGACCGCCTGGTCTCGCGCCTGTCGGACGAGATCATCGACCGGCTGTCCGAGGAACCGGACGGCGTCGCCCGCATCGCCATCTTCGGCCTGCCGGGGCAGATGGCGCTGCTGCGCGACAGCGTGTCGACATTCCTGCGCCGGGTGTTCGAGCCGACGCGTTACAAGACCAACGCCATCCTGCGCGGCTTCTATTTCACCTCGGGCACGCAGGAGGGCACGCCCATCGACCAGGTGCTGGGCGCGATCCAGGAGCCGGGCATGGGCATCGGCTCGGGCTTCATGTCGGGGCGCGGGAAAAGTTTCTTCATCCACGACCTTCTGCGCGGCGTGGTGTTCCCGGAACAGGGCTGGGTCTCGCATGACCGCAAGGCGGTGCGGCGGGCCTTCGTGCTGCGCTCGGTGGCGCTGGCGGCGATCGCGGTGGCGACGCTGGGGGCCGGCACCGCCATCGGCGTCAGCTACTGGAAGAACCGCGACCTGGTCCGCACCGCCGAGGCCGAGACCGCCAATTGGCGCCGCGCCGCCGCCGAGGAATTGCAGCGCGACGTGATCGACGATCCGGACCTGACGCCGGTGCTGCCGCTGCTGAACGACCTGGCCACCATGCCGGCCGGCTATGGCGACAGCGAGGAGCCCAGCCTGTGGGAAGGCTTCGGCCTGAGCCAGCGCGACCGGCTGAACAAGGTGGCGACGGATACCTATTCCAATGCGCTGGAACGGATGCTGCGCCCGCGGCTGATCCTGGACCTGGAACGGCGGATGCCGGAAATCATCGCCTCGGGCGAGATGACCGAGATCTATCGCGCGCTGAAGGTCTATCTGCTGCTCGGCAAGCAGGGCGAGACCACCGACGACCCGGCCATCGAGGCCTGGTTCGTGCAAAGCTGGCGACAGGACTATCCCGGCCGCACCGGGCTCGAGATGATCGACCGGCTTGCCGGCCACCTCAAGGCCATGCTGACGCTGGACGATCGCCGCGACTTGCTGGTGACGCTGGATCAGGCGACGGTGGATCGCGCCCGCGCCGCGATCGCGCAACTGCCGCTGGACGAACAGGCCTATGCCATTCTCAAGGACGGCGCCGTGGCGGCCGGGCTGCCGGACTGGAACCTGCTGGACGCGGCGGGCGGCGGCGCGGCCGGCCAGGTCTTTGCCACCCGCGACGGCAGCGACCTGGCCACGCTGACCATCCCCGGGCTTTACACCTATGAGGGTTTCTGGGGCTATTTCTACGACCAGCTTGCTGTGGTGGGCGAGGAATTGCGCCGCGACCAGTGGGTGCTGGGCGATTTCGCCAATTCGGACGAGATCGAGGGCCGGCTGGCGCGGCTGGACCGCGATCTGCTGGACCGCTACCGCGCCGAGTTCATCGCCGCCTGGAGCAAGGTGCTGGACAATCTGACGCTGACCTCGATGGTCGCCGACAAGCCGCAATATGCGGCGCTGGGGACGGCGGCCGGGGCGCAGAACTCTCCCATCCTGGAACTGGTCAAGGCGGTGGCCGACCAGACGCAGCTTTCCCGCGAATACGAACAGCTCGAGGGCGAGTTGCCGCCCGCGGGGGCCGAGGCCGGGACGGAGGGAGGCGGCGCGGCGGGCGGTATCGGCGACGCGCTGGCCTCGCGCATCCAGTCGCGCTCGACCGGGGTGCAGCGCATCCTGATGGATGCGGCGATGCGCAAGCAGGGCAAGGGCACCCGCCGCGCCGGCGCCGGGGCAGAGGAGGAGACCAACAGCGTCACCGCCCCCATCGAGGCGATCTCGAAAGCCTTCGAGAACTGGCAGCTTCTGGTCGCGGGCGAACCGGGCAAGCGGCCCATCGACACGCTTTTGGGCAACCTGGGCGCGATCTGGGAAAACCTGCGGCTGGCCGAGCACAATCCCGACCAATCCGCCGCCGCCCTGCCGACGCTGCTGAACTCGCTGACGCAATACAATTCGCAGTTGCCCGACCCGCTGGCGCGCATGGTGACCAAGGCCGAGGGCGATTTCCGCTCGGGCGCTTCGGATGCCTCGATCGAGGTGATGAACCGGGCGCTGACCGACCGCATCACCTTCATGTGCCGCGACAGCGTCGCCTCGGCCTATCCGTTCGGCAGCGGCTCGCGCAGCCTGTCCATCGACAATTTCGCCCGGTTCTTCGGTCCGGGCGGCGAGATGGACCGCTATTTCACCGAATACCTGGAACCCTATGTCGAGCGCAGCCCCGAGGGGCTGAAATGGCGCGAGGACAAGGAGATGACCCAGCGCCTGTCCACCGCCACCCTGCGGCAGTTCGAGCGGGCCGAGCGCATCCGCCGCGCCTTTTTCGCCGGCGGCGGCACCAGCCCTTCGGTCGAGATCACCGTGGCGCAGGTCGATGCGCATCCGACCGTGCAATCCGCGATCCTGGCCATCAACGACACGGTGATCGAGACGGCGACCGGCGCGCTGCCGCGCACCGTGGTCTGGCCGGGTGCCGGCAAGGCCACGGTGCTGCAACTGTCGCCGCCGCTGGCGCGCGATTCCGTGCTGCGCTTCGAGGGCAGTTCCTGGACCTTCATGCAATTGCTCGACGCCGCCCGCTACAAGGAGCAGCGCGGCGACACGCTGCGCGCCACCTTCATGCTGGGCGGGCGCAACATCACCTATGATTTCACCATCAACGCGGTGACGAACCCCTTCACCATGCCCGAGATCAGGGATTTCCAATGTCCGCAGAGCATCGACTGACGGCGGGTGCGGCCGGGCTCTACGGCAAGCACCCGGGATTTGGCGATTTCATCTCGGCCGGGCTGGCCGAGGGCTGGCAGGGTTTCGGCGACTGGGCGCAGGCGGTGCTGGGGCAATGGCGCGACGCGGCCGGGCCGGACTGGCAGGCGCAGTTCGACGCGGCGCCGGCGGTCTGTTTCTGGATCGGCCCGGCCCTGACCGGCGCCGGGCAGGCGCTGCGCGGGGTCTGGCTGGCCTCGCGCGACCGCAGCGGTCGGCGCTTTCCGCTGATCGTGGCGCAGGCGGGCGGCACGCCGCCGGTGCTGGATGCGGCGCAGGATTTCTATCGCGCCGCGCATCGCGCGCTTCTGGACATGCTTGGCGCCGAGGGCTTCGACCCGCGCGAGGCGGCGCGGGCGCTCGACCTGCCGCCGCCGGGTCATGCGGCGCCGGGCTGGCCCGGCTTCTGGGCCGCCAACCCGTCGCTGCCGCCCGAGGGGCTGCTGGCGCAGCTGGCCGCCACCGATCACGCCCATGCCACCGCGTCGCGCAGCTATTGGTGGTTCCAGGCCGCCGAGACGGGGTCTTCCGGCCTGCTGTGCTGCCAGGGCTGGCCCAGCCCGCCCGAGATCGGCTGGCTGATCGCCGGCGGCGCCATCCGCGAGGTCGAGGCATGAACACGCCGCAGCCGGTCTTCACCTATGATTTCGCGGCGCTGACCGATCGCGGCCGCCAGCGCGCGCATAACGAGGACAGCATCGCCGCCCGGCCCGAATTCGGTCTCTGGGCGGTGGCGGACGGCATGGGCGGCCATGCGGCGGGCGAAGTGGCCAGCGGCATGATCGCCGAGGAACTGGCCTCGCTGGGCGTGCCGGTCAGCGCCCAGGACCAGCGGGCGCGGGTGATCGAGCGCATCGACCGCGCCCATCGCCGCATCCTGGACCATGCGCAGCGCAACGATGCCGGCGGTGCCGGCTCGACCGTAGCGGCGCTGCTGCTGCACGAGGCGGAACTGGCCTGCGTCTGGGCGGGCGACAGCCGCATCTACCTGCTGCGCGACGGCGCCCTGACCCGGCTGACCCGCGACCACAGCGAGGTGGCGATGCTGGTCGCCGCCGGCCGCATGACCGAGGAGGAAGCACGCAGCTCGGGCCGGCGCAACGTCATCACCCGGGCCATCGGCGTGGGTGCCGCCGCCGATCCCGAGACCGTCACCGGCATGGCCAAGGACCGCGACCGCTTCCTGGTCTGCTCGGACGGGCTGACCGAGCATCTGGACGATGCCGAGATCGCCGCCTTGCTGGGGCGCTCGGGTCCTGCCGCTTCCGTCGCCTCGGCGCTGCTCGAGGAGGTGCTGCGGCGCGGCGCGCGCGACAATGTCAGCGTGATCGTGGTCGATTGCCTGGCGCTGCCGGCCGTGGCCGAGGACGTGGAATAGCCATGGCCGATGCCGAGGACGACACGCCCGATGCCGCCCCGGACGCGGCCGACCGCACGGTGATGGCTGCCCCCGAGCCGTCCGCCGCCGATCCGACGGTCGTCGGCGCCCAGCCCGCGCAGGCGAGCAAGCCAGAGGTCCGGCTGGTCGAGGCAGGCACGCTGATCAACAACAATTATCGCATCCTCGGCCTGGTCAGCGCCGGCGGCATGGGCGAGGTCTATCGCGCCGAGAACGTCTTCACCGGCGATCCGGTGGCGGTCAAGGTCATCCTGCCGGGCCTGGCCAATGACGAGGCGGTGCTGGACATGTTCCGGCGCGAGGCTCGGGTGCTCGTGCAGTTGCGCGACGAATCGATCGTGCGCTATCACAATTTCGTCCTCGATCCCGGGCTGGGCCGCTATTGCCTGATCATGGAATTCGTCGAGGGCCGCCATCTCGGTGACCGGCTGAAGCAGGACGGTCCCCTGGCCGAGGCCGAGGTGCTGGCGCTGACGCGCCGCATCGGCACGGGATTGATGCGGGCGCATGACCGCGGCGTCACCCATCGGGATCTCTCGCCCGACAACGTGATCCTGCGCGACGACCGCATCGACGAGGCGGTGCTGATCGACTTCGGCATCGCCCGCTCCACCGAGCTGGGCGACGGGCTGGCCGGGCGCTTCGCCGGCAAGTTCAAGTATATCGCCCCCGAGCAGCTGGGCCATTGGGGTGGCGAGATCGGGCCGCGCACCGATGTCTACGGGCTGGCGCTGCTGGTCGCGGCGACCGCGCGCGGCAAACCGCTGGACATGGGCGATTCCGTGGTCTCGGCCTCGGCCGCGCGGCAGGGGATCCCGGACCTGACCGGCATCTCGCATCGGCTGTTCCCGCTGCTGCAGCACATGCTGGAGCCCGACCCGGCGCGGCGGCCGGCCGACATGGGCGCGGTGCTGCGGATGCTGGACGATCCGTCGTTGATCCCTTCGCGCTATCGCCTGCCGCTCTGGAGCCAGGGCGGAGACGAGCCGCCGGTGGCCGAGGGGCTGACCGGCAGCTTCGGCCAGGGCTCGGGCCTGGGCGGGCCGGCGCATTCCGCCAGCCCCTTCGGCGCCTCGCTGCCGCCGCCGCCGGTCGAGGCCCCCGAAGCGCCCCAGCCGGTGGTCCGCAGCCGCTGGCCGCTGGTTGCGGCCGCGGCGGTCCTGCTGGCGGCGGCGGGCGGGGTAAGCTGGCTCATGCTGCGCCCCGCCGGCGTTGCGCCGCCGCCCGAGCCGCCGGCCGCCGCCGATCTGGTGCCGCGCGACGCCTCGACCCGCGAAGGGTTCCTGGCCGCCCAGCCACTGCCGGCCTGCGTGCTGGCCGACCGGATCGCCGCCGGGCCGAATGCCGGCCAGATCCGCTTTCTCGGTCCGGCCGACCTGGATCCGGCGCCGGTGGTCGCGGCCTATGGCGGCCGGTTCGGCGTCAGCCCCTCGGTCCAACGCGGTCTGGTCAGCGATGCGCAATGCCCCACGCTGGCTTTCCTGCGCGAGATCGCCGGCCGCCCCGCCCCGCCCGTCATGCTGCAGGCGCAGGCCAGCGCTGCCGGGGACCGGCTGCAGATCCGCGGCTCGGTCGATGCGGGCGAGGGGCGCAATCTCTGGTTGCTGATCGTGCCACCCTCGGGCGAGATCTACGACCTGTCCTCGCAATTGGGCGATGCTGGTGGCGGCGGCCGTTCCTTCGGCTTCGCGCTGTCCCAGGGGCCGGCGGGGACGGGATCCTATCTTCTGATCGCGCTGGCCACCAATGCGCCGATCGCGGCGGTGGCCGCCGCGCCTTCGGGCGTTCCGGCCGAGGAACTGCTGCCGCGGGTGCTGGAGGAGTTGCGCGCGGCGGGCGAGGCGCCCTCGATCGCGGTCCAGCCCATCGCGATGCCGTAAGGGAAGGCGGCGGATTTTGTCCACCCCCGTCCGGCCGCGCTTTGAATGCCCGGCGAATGGCGTTATGAATGGTGATGCATTGAGTGGAGGCATTTGTGAACGTCCCTTTCAAGCAGACAGGCCGTCTTGGTCGCCTGACCACGGCCCTGGGGCCTGATGAGCTGGCGCTTTTGCGGCTCGACGGCTCGGATCATCTGAACGAGCTTTTCGATTATCGCGTCGAGGCCTTGGCCATTCACAGCAAGGTCGATTTCGATGCGCTGATCGGCACCCACGCCACGGTCGAGATCGAGGGCCGGTCCGGGCCGCGCCAGTTCGACGGCATCGTGACCCAGGCCCGCTGGGCCGGGGTGGGCGAAAACGGCCATCGCTACGACCTGACCCTGCGGCCCTGGCTGTGGCTGGCAAGCCGGCGCCGCAACCAGCGGATCTTCCACAACAAGACCGTGGTGCAGATCCTGACCGAACTGTTCGCGGATTACGCCCCGCTGGGCGATCCGGCGCTGGAGTTCCAGTTGTCCGAGGATTACCCGGTGCTGGAATATACCGTGCAATATCGCGAATCCGACATGGACTTCGCCCGCCGGCAGATGGAGCGGCATGGCATCAGCTTCCATTTCCGCCATGCCTCGGGCAGCCATACCATGGTGCTGACCGACGACGTGCTGGCGCATGAGACCATCGGTTTGCGGCCCTACAAGTCCTATGACGGCCATCATCAGGCCGAGGGCGAGCATTTCTGGGACTGGTCGGCCGAGCGCAACCTGACCACCGGCGCGACGCGGCTGATCGACTACAATTTCAAGACCCCGACCGCCGCCATGGAGGTGGACCAGCTGGGCGATGCCGCCCATGCCTTCGGTCAGCTGGAAAGTTTCGAATATCCCGGCGATTTCCCGGATCAGACGACCGGCCGGCGCATCGCCCAGCGGCGCATGAAGCAGTTCCGCGGCGGCGACAGCCGGGTGCGCGCCATGGGCGATTGCCTGGCGCTCGGCTCGGGCAAGACCGTGACCCTGGGCGGCGACGAGGTGCCGGGCACGGGTGAACGGTTCCTGTGCCTGTCGGCCAGCCACCATTTCGTCTCCGAGGCCTATGGCTCGGGCGGGGCGGGCAGCGACGGCTATTCCTTTTCCGGCGCCTATGTGCTGATGCCGGACAAGGCGCCGATGGTGCCGCCGCGGCGCACGCCCATGCCGGTCATGCAAGGCCCGCAGACCGCCATGGTGGTCGGCGAGGGCGAGATCGACTGCGACGAGTTCGGCCGCATCCTGGTGCGGTTCCACTGGGATCTCGAGGGCGCGATCTCGATGCGCTGCCGGGTGGCGCAGAACTGGGCCGGGAACGGGCTGGGCGGCGTGGTGATCCCGCGCATCGGCATGGAGGTGGTGGTCGATTTCATCGACGGCGATCCCGACAAGCCCATCGTCACCGGTTGCGTGGTGAACGGCCAGAACGGCAATATCTACGGCCTGCCCGCCAGCAAGACGAAAAGCGGCTTCAAGACCAAGACCCATCAGGGCTCGGGCTTCAACGAGCTGAGCTTCGAGGATGCCAATGGCACCGAAAAGATCTTCCTGCACGCGCAGAAGGATATGGAGCGGGTCATCAAGGACAACGAATCCACCCTGGTCGAAAACGGCAACCGCGCCATCACCGTGCAGACCGGGGACGAGACCAAGGCCGTGGCTTCGGGCAACCTGACCGAGACGGTGGCGCTGACCCGCGCCAGCCAGGCCACGAAGATCACCGAGACGGCGGTGGCCGGCAAGGCCGGGCCGGGCGTCATCGCCTATTCTGCCGATGACGACATCACCGCCACCGCCAAGAAGCTGGTCTCGCTGCATTCCGACCTGAAGATGCAGCAGACCGCCAAGACCATTTACGCCGAGGCCAAGGAAGCCATCACGCTCAAGGTCGGCAGCGGCACCATCACCATGACCAAGGACGGGATCGTGCTGCAATTCGGCTCGACCCGCGTCACCCTGGCCGAGGGCGTGCTGGACCAGGTGGCCGGAATGATTCATCTCAACAAGGATTCAGCGGGCTGATGTATCGCATCAATGAAGGCAGCATCGACCTGCCGCGCGCATGGCAGGACCGGACCATCAATGTCGTGTCCTCGAACCCGGCGGGGCCGGGGGTGTCGCTGACCATCACCCGCGACGACATGCCCTGGGGCATGGGCTTCGCGGAATATGTCGAGGACCAGGCGAAACAGGCCGCGCAGGCGCTGAAGGATTTCCGCATCGACGCCCGGCGCGAACTGTCTGTGAACGGCGTCCCCGCGATCGAGATCGAATGCCATTGGGTGGCCAAGCAGGGGCCGATCCACCAGCTGATCACCACCGTCAGCGCCAGCGGCGGCCGGGTGCTGGTGCTGACCGCCTCGACCGGGGGCGAGATGAGCGCGGCGCAGCAGGCCGAGATGCGGCGCATCGTCTCGACCCTGCAACTGGAAACGGTGGGGGCCTGAGGGCGATGGGCGGCTGGCTCGACGGCATGACCCTGGGCGCCGGGCGCGTGGCCAGCCGGCGCGGGCATGAGGGCGGCCCGGCAAGCGGGCAGGGCACCGACACGGCGCCGGTGCTGAGCGATTACCATCAGCAGGCCATCGACGCCTCGAACGCGCAGACCGGGCCGAACGGCTTCGAGCAGGGCGTCGATTCCGCCATCGCCACCTATAATTCCGACGCGGTGCAGAACACGCTGACCGTGGCGCCGGTCGCCATGGCGGCGGCCTATGGCGCCGGCACGGCGATGGGCGCGGGACTGACCGGTACGGCGGTGCTGAGCGCCGCCGCCACGGCGGCGGCGCCCGCGGCGGCGGCGGTCGCGGCCGGCATGGTCGCCGGCTTCATCGGCTTCAAGGCCGGCGAGGCGCTTGGCGGCTGGGCGATGGAGGCCATGGGCTTCGAGCGCATCGCCGAGGATGGCGAGATGCCGGCGACCGTCGGCCATCCCATCGCCCATGTCAGCGGCTGGTCGCTGGGGGCCATGGTGCTGGGCGCGGTGGCGGCGGTGGCGGTGGGCGTGCTGGTGGTGGCGACGGCCGGCGCGGCGCTGGGGCCGATCATGCTGGCGGTGGCGGCGGCCAGCGCGGCGGGCCTGGTGGGCGGCATCGGCTTCGGCTTCGCCTCGGTCGCCGGGCAATACGGCACCAACAAGGGCACCATCAAGACCGGCTCGGCCAATGTCTGGTTCCGCAACAAGCCGGTGGCGCGGGTCAACGATATCGTCGACTGCTCGGACCACGCGGTCTCGAAGGTGGCCGAGGGGGCCGAGACGGTCTTCGCCAACAACTGGCCCATTGCCCGCATCGGCCACAAGACCACCTGCGACGGCACCATCAACGACGGCGTGCCCAACATCGCCATCGACATCGACACCAGCGCCATCGCGCTGGCCATCGACGTGGGCTGGCAGAGCCGGCTGGCCAATCTTGCCGTGATCGCCGCCGACCTGCTGCCCATCGGCGGCCGCAAGCCCAAGGGCGGCGATCCCTCGGCCGCCCATGCCGGCGAGGCGCCGAACGGCTGCCGCACCGGCTTCGGCTGCCCGGTGGACGTGGCCACCGGCCGCTTCATGGAGACGCGCACCGATATCGCCATTCCCGGCACCATCCCGCTGGTGCTGCAACGCACCCATGCGGTCGAGTCCGCCGGCATCCAGGGCAAGGGCTGGGCCGGCACCTGGGCGCAGCAGCTGCGCATGGACCCCGAGACCGTCACCTTCCAGAACGACGAAGGCACGCTCATCACCTTCCACACCCCCGGCGACGAGGTGATGAGCCACAACCTGCGCTTTCCGCATCTGGAGCTGCTGGGCCGCCGCTCGGCCGAGCTGTTCGTCCACGACCGTCGCAGCCGGCTGTTCCTGGTCTTTGCCGACGAGGGCGCCGACACCCGCCGCCTGTCCCGGATCGAGGACCGCAACGGCAACCGCATCGCCTTCCTCTATGGCCCGGACGGGTTGCGCCGGGTCGAGCATTCCGACGGTTTCGCCCTGGCCGTCCACAGCGCCGGCGGGCTGATCCGCCACGCGGTGCTGGACGCTGCCGATGGCGAGGATTGCGTCTTTGCTTGGGACTACAACCGGGCCGGGCAGCTGGTGCAGGTGCGCTCGTCCCAGACCGGCGATCTGCGTTACGACTATGACGAGCAGGGCCGGCTGACCGGCTGGCACGACGTCAAGGACACGCATGTCCATTACGAATACGGCGCCGATGGCCGCATCCGGCGGCTGTGGTCCGACAGCGGCCATGCCGGCGGCACGCTGGACTATGACGTGGCGCGCCGCCGCACCGTCACCCGCAGCGACGAGGGCGCCGTCACCGTCTGGGACTGGACCGAGGACGGCGTGGTCTGGCGCGAGACCGACCCGACGGGGCAGGTCTGGCTGACCGAATGGGACCGGGCCTTCCACGTCACGGCGCGCGTGGACCCGCTGGGCGGGCGCAGCACCTTCGCCTATGACGTCTCGGGCAACCTGATCCGCGCCACCGACGCCGAGGGCGCGGTGACGCAATGGGACTATGGCCCGGACGGGCTGTTGCGCGCCGTGATCGACCCGGCCGGCAACCGCAGCGCGTTCCGTCACGACGGCCACGGCAATCTGGTCGGCACGACCGACGCGCTGAACCGCATCACCAGCCTGGGCCTTGGCGCCAAGGGCGAGGTGCTGCGCATCGACATGCCCGGCGACGTGCAGGAGCGGATCTTCTATGATCCGCTGATGCGGCCGGACCGTTTCCGCGACCCGGACGGCAACGAGGTCCGCAGCCTGCGCGATACCGAGGGCCGGCTGCTGTGGACGACCGACCAGATCGGCGCCGCGACCCGCTTCGACGTGACGCGTGGCCCTGACAATCCGCGCGGCAATGTCCGCGCCGTCGAGCGCCCGGACGGCGCGGTGACGCGGATCGAATGGGATGCCGAGGGTCAGCTCTCGGCCATCATCGACCCGGACGGCAATGCCCGCCATTACCGTTACGGCGCCTTCGACCTGCCGCTTGAGACCGTGGATGCCAAGGGCCATCGCCTGCGGATGGAGCATGACCGCGAGATGCGGCTGACCGCCGTCGTCAACGAACGGGGCGAGCGTTACGAATACCGCTATGACGCCGCCGGCCGCGTGGTGGCCGAGCGCGACTATTCCGGCCTGGTCACCCGCTACACCCTGGACGCTGCGGGACGGGTGATCCTGGCCGCCGCGCCCGATGGCAGCCAGCGCCATTACGACTGGTCGCCCTCCGGCCGGCTCATGCGGATGCGGGTGCAGGACGGGCAGGGCCTGTCCGAGACCCGCTTCGCCTATGACCAGCGTGGCCTTCTGGTGCGGGCCGAAAACGGCGATGCGACCGTCGAATACGATTACGACGCGCTGGGGCGGGTGGTCGCCGAACGGCTGAACGGGCGCGAGATCGCCTCGGATTACGACCTGGCGGGACAGAGGATCGCGCGCTCGGGCGACGTGCTGCACTTGACCGCCGCCTATAGCCGCGCCGGCCTGCCGGTGGCGCTGACCGTCGCCGGGCACCAGCCGCTGAGCTTCCGCCACGATCCGCGCGGGCTTGAGCAATTGCGCCATTCCGAGGCGGGCTTTGCCCTGTCGCAGGGCCATACTCTCGCCGGCAACCTGGCCGAGCAGATCGCCGGCCCCTTCGCCCGCCTGCCCGAGGAGGCGCGGCTGGGCCGGCTGGGCGCCTCCAGCGGCTTCGGCGATGCCACCCGCATGGGCGCGCGGCTGCATCGCAGCTATGCCTGGGACCGGCTGGACCGCGCCACCGCGATCCACGACCGCAGCATGGGCAGCATCGAGAACCGCTACGACGCCCGCGGCCAGGTGACCGCGCGGCTGAGCGACAAGGCGCCGCTGCAGCAGTTCGAATACGACCCGGCCCGCAACCTCGCGGCGGTGATCGAGGCGGGCGTGGCCCGGTCGGTCGAGACCGCCGCCGGCCGGGTGCGCCGGCGCGGCAATGTGCTTTATCGCCACGACGATTGCGGCCGGGTGATCGAGAAGCGCATCGAGGAGCCCGGTTTCCGCCCGCGCATCTGGCGCATGGAATGGGACGGGCTGGGCCAACTGGTGGGGCTGGAGACGCCCGAGGGCCGGCGCTGGCGCTATCGCTACGACCCGTTCGGCCGCCGGGTCGCGCGGCTGTCGGGCGGCCAGGGCGCCGCCTATCAATGGGAGGGCGACCGGCTCATCGCCGAGGCGCCGCTGGCTGCCGACGGCAGCGCGGCATGGCAGGCGGCGCGGCATTGGGTCTACGAGCCGGGCAGCTTCCGGCCGCTGGCGCAGGTCCAGCACGGGGCGCTGCATTACATCGTCACCGACCATATCGGCACCCCGCGCGAGATGTTCTCCGAGGACGGTGCCGAGGTGGTCTGGCGGGCCGAGCTGTCGCTATGGGGCGAGATCGCCGATCTGCGCCGCCGCGCCGCCAATGACGACGCGGCGCCGGACTGCCCGATCCGGTTCCAGGGCCAGTTCCAGGACCCGGAAAGCGGGCTGCATTACAACCGCTTCCGCTATTACGACCCCGACGCGGCGCAATACCTGGCGCCCGACCCCATCGGCCTCGAGGGCGGCTTCCGGCCCCAGGGCTATGTCGCCGATCCGAACGGCTGGGTGGACCCGCTGGGGCTGAACGGGTGCGGTGGGACGGTCCCGCATCGAGTGACGGTCGAATATGATCCAAGGATGCCCCGCGTCGAGTTCCAAAGGAAAGCACAGGCACTTCAGCAGTTGGGCGAGCAGGGCCTGTTGTCTCGTGCCACGAGCCCCGTGTCGCGCGATCCCTCGGTCACACGGGCATATCGGCAGGACATGATTCGGCGGATATGGAACCAGTATGGAGAAAGGAATCCCGCCTTTGCCAACAAGCTCATCGAGAGGATAACGCAACGGATGCAGCCGGATCATGTTCACGAGCTTCAGTTGAACGGTCCGGATGCAGCAAGTAATCTGCGATTCCTTGACAGCTTCACCAACTGGCATATCGGCACCCAGCAGATCTGGCCGCAGATTCGAAATCTGCCGCCGGGCACACCGATCGTTATCGATATTGTAGGACCACCATGAACGACCGCCTGAGACAGCGCATAGAGGCGTTGAGGGAGAAACTGCGTAACGAACCGGCCGCCCCGCTGATTGGGGATGTGCCGGAAGGGATCGCCCGGCCGAATTCCGGTTCGGCCTTCTGGGACGAGTTTCTGGCGATCAGTGATGGAGGGCGATACGGATCGGTGGACCTGTTTGCAAATCGCAACCTGTCCACAAATCAATTTTGGCTCGAACAGATCGCGCTGAAGGATGCCATCGTTGTCGGGCAGATCCTGTATAGGCCCCTTCTCCTCGACCTGAAATCCAACCATCTTCTGTTTGCTGCAGATGGCTCGGAGCCTATGGATTTGGGGCACGCAGACGTCGTTCTGGAAACGCAGTTCTTGGGATCGGGCTATGGACAACTGGACCCCTCGTTCAAGGAGGATGAATGGTGGGATCTTGTAAGATAGTTCGGGATTATTTTTGAGGCAGGGACAGTCGCGCAGTATGGGAATTGCCCGCGCGAGCAGGCGCGGCATTGAGAATCCCGGTTGACGATTTTCTTGTCGCGGCGAAAGTTCTGCGGATCTTGCAATGATACAGAGATGTAACCGGGATAGGGGTCTATCCTGCGCGTTTGGAAAATGCAGAGAACCTGCGCGCCTGACGGCGATTATCTCGTGACGAAGATGGGCAATGATGAGGTTCGGATCGTTCATCAAGACAGATGATCCAAAAAACACCGGCTGCTCGCCCGCAGGGCGAGTGGGCTGGCAATTTTGAAACTTCGGCCCAAGGTCATTGCGATGAACCCCCGAGAACAGGCGATGTGCTGGTGTCGCTTGAGAATGCCCGGTTCCTGACATGGATACGGATCAGGTGCTCGACCCGGTTCGGTTCCTTGCCGATGCGCCTATGCTTTCCGGCAGTCGGCCGGAGCCGCTTCCCCAAGGCTCCGTCGTCATCCGCGACCTGGCCGAGGCGATGCTGCTGGAGACCGAGCAGGATCCGCCGCAGCGATACCGGATCTGGCACGACAGCCTCGAACACAGGCTTGCCGCGTTCTGGCTTTCGAACCAGCGCGCCTTGCTGCGCAGTTCCGGGGATAATGTTCCGTTGTATTTGAAGCGATGCTTCCGCCGGCGCAGCAAGTAGAGGTGCAGCCCGAAGGCGCCGTAGAACAGCAGCATGCAAAGCGTGTTCATCGCATGGCGCCAGCCGGGCGATGTCGTGAAGGGCCGGCTTGCCCGTCGCCGCCGCCGCGGCCTCAGTCGGCCAGGGCGTGCTTCACCCGCTCCCAGGCTTGGTCCAGGTGCTGGCCGATGATCGCGGCCAGGCGATCGGCGTCGCGCGCCTCCAGCGCAGCGATCATCTCCTCGTGCTCGGCGACGGCGCTGGCCCATTTCTCGGGCCCCTCGTGGCCGATGAAGCGGATCCGCTTCAGCCGGGTCTGCAGCAGCGCATGCACATCGGCCAGCGCCGCATTGTCGGCCAGCGCCACGATGGCGGTGTGGATGCCCTGGTTCAGCTTGTAATAGGCCAGCCGGTCGCGACGGCGATAGCAGTCCAGCATCCGGTCGTGCAGATCGCGCACCTGGGCGATGCCGGCATCGGTGGCGACCTCGCAGGCGCGGCGGGCGGCATGCTGTTCCAGCGTGCGGAGCACGTCGATCATGTCCCGCACCTCCTTGGGGGTGAATTTCTTCACCACCGCGCCGCGGCTGGGGATCAGCTCGATCAGCCCCTCGCTGGCCAGGAACTTGATCGCCTCGCGCAGCGGAGTGCGGGAGACGCCCAGGAAGGCGCCGACCTGGCCCTCGTTGATCCGGGTTCCGGGGGCCAGCTCGCCCTCGATGATCATGTCGCGCAGGCGGGTCAGGATCGCCTCGTGCAGCGAATGCCGCTCGATACGGTTCGGCGTATCGGGCAATCCCGCCGTCCGGGCCTTGGATTCGTCCACGCTGCTTTCCCTCCCTCAGATCTGTCTTGGCTACGCAGAGCCGCTGCGCAAGTCAATCATGCCTTTTGCATTCTGCATACAGAATAATTGAAGATCGACAAGTCATGCGCTAGGACAGGGCAGGGGGTGATTCGAAGGGGGAGGGAGAGATGCCGTCATTCACAAGTGTCGTCCGGATCGCGCGGGCCCGGTCATGAGCGCCCGGTGGACTGCGGAGACCTGGCCCATTGCCGCGGCGATGATCCCGTTCCCCGGCATGCTGCCTGACGGCAGCCTGGTGCAGGACGCGCCGGCCGGGATCTGGGCCGCGACCCTGGCCGAGGTGGCGGCGGCCGGATTCGACGCGGTGGACCCCACCGATTCCTGGCTGCGGATCGCCGACCTGGACAGGGCCCGGCGCGCGGAATTTCTTGATATTTGCACGGATTTGCGGCTGGGCATCCCGGCCATCTCGACCTCGCGGCGCAGCGTCATCGACCCTGCGCATGGCGCGGACCATCTTGCCTATGGTCACCGGGTCATCGACACCGCGGCCGAGCTGGGCGTCGGCCATGTCAGCTTCGGCTTCTTCGGGCCGCTGACCCCGGCGCAGCAGCGCGCGACCTGGTTCTGGACCGAGCAGGGGCCGCGCAACCCCGACGATCCCGCCACCTACCGGCTGGCGGTCGAGCGGATCCGCGACCTTGCACGGCATGCCGAGGGCTGCGGCGTCACGATCGCGCTGGAAATGTACGAGGACACCTATCTCGGCACCGCGCGCGACGCGGTGCGCTTCGTGACCGAGGTGGACCATCCGGCGGTGCGGCTGAACATCGACATCGGCAACCTGATCCGCCTGCATCGCCCCGTCGAGCCCTGGGCCGAGATGATCCGGCTGTGCCTGCCCTTTGCCGGCTACTGGCACGTCAAGAACTACTACCGGATGGAAGACAGCGCCACCGGGCAGGTGATGACCCATCCCGCGCCGCTTCTGGGCGGGACGATCAACTGGCGGGCTGCCATCAACGCGGCGCTGGACCTGGGCTTCGACAGCCCCTTCCTGGTCGAGCATTACGGCGGCGACGGGCTGGGCGTCTGCGCGCAGAACCGCGATTATATCCGCACCATCCTTGCCGGCAGGAGGAGCCGCCATGACCAGACTGTTTGACAATCCCGAGGATTTCGCCGCGACCGCGCTTGCGGGGTTCTGCGCGGCACATCGCGGCCGCGTGGTCGCTGTCCCGCATGGCGCGGTGCGCGCGGCGCCCGGCACGCAGGGCAAGGTGGCCCTGCTGATCGGCGGCGGCTCGGGGCATTACCCGGCCTTCCTGGGCTATGTCGGCGCCGGGCTTGCCGATGCGGCGGTGGCCGGCGACGTCTTCGCCTCGCCCTCGACCAGCGCCGTCGCCGGGGTGGCGCGGGCGGCCAATCGCGGCGGCGGCGTCATTCTGGGCTTTGGCAACTATGCCGGCGACGTGCTGAATTTCGGCGCCGCGGCCGAGCGGCTGCGCGCCGAGGGGATCGACGCCCGCATCCTGGCGGTGACCGATGACGTGGCCAGCGCCGCGCTGGCCGAGCGCGGCAAGCGCCGCGGCGTGGCGGGGGATCTGCTGGTCTTCAAGATCGCCGGCGCGGCGGCCGAGGCCGGGCTGGACATCGACGCCGTCGAGGCGGTGGCGCAGCGCGCCAATGCCGCCAGCGTGTCCTTTGGCGTGGCCTTCGACGGCTGCACCCTGCCCGGGCAGGGGGCGCCCCTGTTCCGGGTCGAGGAGGGCGGCGTCGCCCTTGGCCTTGGCATCCATGGCGAGCCGGGCATCCGCACCGAGGCGATGAAATCCGCCGCCGACATGGCCGATTTGCTGCTGGCGCCGCTGCTGGCCGAGCGCCCCGAAGGCCATGGCGGCCGGGTCGCGGTGGTGCTGAACGGGCTGGGTTGCACGAAATACGAGGAGCTGTTCGTCCTCTGGCACCACCTCTCGGAACGGCTGGAGGCCGAGGGGCTGACCGTCGTTGACCCGGAGGTGGGCGAATTCGTCACCAGCCTCGACATGGCGGGATGCTCGCTGTCGATCCTCTGGCTCGACGACGAGCTGGAGGAATACTGGCTCGCGCCCGCCGATGCGCCGGCCTTCCGCAAGGGCAATGTGACCCCTGCCGCGACCGGGGCGCAGGACGTCGTCGCGCCGCAGGTCGCGCCGGCGCAGGCCATCGCGCCCGGCTCGGCCGAGTCGCAACGGGCCGGGGCCTGCATTGCCCGGCTTCTGGGCCGGCTGGCCGAGGCGTTGGCCGAGGCCGAGGAGATGCTGGGCCAGATCGACGCCCAGGCGGGCGACGGCGATCACGGCCAGGGCATGGCGCGCGGCTCGAAGGCGGCGGCGGCGGCGGCGCGCGATGCGGCCGAGGCCGGCGGCGGCGCGGCGACGGTGCTGGCCATGGCCGGCGATGCCTGGGCGGACCGGGCCGGCGGCACTTCCGGGGCGTTGTGGGGCGTGGCCCTGCGCGGCTGGGGCGCGGCGCTGACCGACCGGGACGCGCTGACGCCCGCCCATGTCGCCGCCGGCGCCGAGGCGGGGCTGCAGGCGGTGCTGCGCCTGGGCGGCGCCCGTCCCGGCGACAAAACGCTGGTCGATGCCTTCCTGCCCTTTGCCGAGACGCTGCGCGCCACGGTGGATGACGGCGCCGCGCTGGCCGAGGCCTGGCGACGTGCCGCGACGCGCGCCACCGAGGCGGCCGAGGCGACGGCGGAGCTGAGCCCGAAACTGGGGCGTGCCCGTCCGCTGGCCGAGCGCAGCATCGGCCATCCCGATGCCGGCGCGATCTCGCTGGCGCTTTGCGCGCGGGTGGTGGCCGAGGAACTCGCCGCAGGCTGAGCACGCGGCATGGCTTGCAGACGGTACCGCCCCGCGCGGTGCCGTCCGTTCTGCTGCGTATAAAATTTTTTTGAAATCAAAAGGTTGCCGCAAGATTTTTCCGCCGGTGCGACAAGAAAATCGTGGACGCGATGCAAAATTCTGTATACAGCATACCAGACAGGCGCTCAGGGAGGGATTCGGACATGCGGATGGCACTGGCAATCGGGGATGCGGGCGGTGTCGGGCCGGAACTGGCGGCAAAGCTGCTGGCCCATGACGAGATGAAGGACCGCGACGTGATCGTGGTGGGGGATGCCCGTGTCCTGCGGATGGGCGCCCGGCATGCCGGGGTCGATCTGGACCTGCCGGTGATCGCCGCCGACCGCCTGGGCAAGGGGCTGCCCGCCGGCCGGGTGATGGTCGATCTGGCGAATTGCCCTGTCGAGGGGCTGCGGCTGGGTGCCTCGTCGGCCGAGGCCGGGGCGGCCTCGCTGCAGAACTTCGCCGCCGTGCTGCGCCTGGCGCAGGCCGGGCTGGCCGATGCGGTGATGTTCACCCCTTTCAACAAGCATTCGATGCGCCTGGCGCGTCCCGCCTATGTCGACGAGATCGGCTTCATCGACGCCACTTTGGACGCCAGCCGCAGCGGCCGTGAGTTCAATGTGCTGGACGAGGTGTGGAACGCCCGGGTGACCTCGCATATCCCGCTGCGCGACGTGGCCTCGCGTCTCAGCGTCGAGCGGATCCTGGACAGCATCCGCCTGACCACCGAGGTGATGGAGGGCGCGGGCAAGGCCGCGCCGCGCATCGGCGTGGCGGCGCTGAACCCCCATGCCGGCGACGGCCGTAATTTCGGCGACGAGGACGAGGACATCATCGCCCCCGCCATCGAGCGTGCCGCGGCCGAAGGGCTGAAGGTCGCCGGCCCGATCCCCTCGGACACGGTCTTCGTGCGGGCGACGCGCGGCGAGTTCGATGCGGTGCTGACCATGTATCACGACCAGGGCCAGATCGCCATGAAGTTGATGGGCTTCGACCGGGGCGTGACGCTGATCGCGGGCTATGGTTTCCCGATCGTGACGCCCGCGCATGGCACGGCATTCGACATCGCCGGTCAGGGCAAGGCCGATCTGGGCGCGACGCTGGCTGCCGCCCGGCTGGGCTTCGATCTGGCGAAGCTGAACCCGGTTCGCGGCGAACAGCGCCCGCTGCAGGCGGGCTGGGCCGCGCAGCCGGTCGGGGCAAGCACACTCGCAGCCGGCTGAGGGGGCCGGGCGGAATAACGGAGGAGGAGAGAATCATGAAACACAGGAACATCGGAACGGTCGCGGCCCTGGCGCTGCTGACGGCATTGCCCGCGGCGGCGGAATGGGCGCCCGAGCGGCCGCTGGAATTCGTCGTCGCCTCGGGCGCTGGCGGCGGCACCGACAATTTCGCCCGTACCATCCAATCGGTGCTGACCAAGGGCAAGATCGTCGAGCGGCCCATGGTGGTGCTGAACAAGGGCGGCGGCTCGGGGGCCGAGGCGTTCCTTTACGCCAAGCAGAATGCTGGCGACCCCCACAAGGTGATCTTTGGCACCAACAACGTCTATCTGCTGCCGCATATCGCCAAGCTGGCCTACAAGGCCGAGGATCTGCAGCCCGTCGCCGCGCTGGCGATGGACGAGTTCCTGATCTGGGTCAAGGCGGATGCGCCCTACCAGACCGCCGGCGACCTGATCGAGGCGGCCAAGGCCGAGCCCGGCAAGCTGCCCTTCGGCGGCAGCCAGTCCAAGGATACCGACGAGACACTGGTGGCGCTGATCGAGCAGACCTCCGGCGCCGACTTCAAGTATGTCCCCTTCAACGGCGGCGGCGAGGTCGGCGTGCAGCTGGCCGGCGGCCATGTCGTGGCCAATGTCAACAACCCGAACGAGAATCTTGGCCAGTGGCAGGCCGGCGCCGTGCGCCCGCTTTGCGTCTTCGCGCCGCAGCGCATGGCCGAAAGCGAGCCGATCCATGACGGCAAGGGCTGGCACGACATCCCGACCTGCAAGGAGCAGGGGTTGGAGATCGAGAGCTACCAGATGCCGCGCACCGTCTGGCTGCCGGCCGGCGTCCCCGAGGAGGTGGTCGCCTTCTACCGCGACGCGCTGAAGCAGGTGGCCGACTCGGAGGAGTGGAAGGGCTATCTGGGCAAGACCTCGCAGACCGGCGCCTTCCTGACTGGCGAGGATCTGCAGAAGTTCATCGCCGACAGCGAGGCGAAGACCGTCGAGGTCTTCAAGGCCGAAGGCTGGATCGGCGAGTAAGCCGCACCGGAACGGCCCGTCGGAACCTGTCCGGCGGGCCGTCTTCTGCAAGACGGCGAAGGGGGGAGCGATGACAGTCAGACGTTTTCATGCCGAGATCGGCACCGCGATCGGGACCGGCGCGCTTGGGGTGGCCGCGGTGATCGGCGCGGCCGAACTGGGCCATGGATGGGAGGAAAGCGGCCCGCAATCGGGCTATTTTCCGTTCTATGTCGGGCTGATCCTGATCGGTGCCAGCCTCTGGAACCTGGTGGCGGCCTTCATCCGACATCGCAGCGCCCAGGCCCATGCCGCCGCCGGCGGGGCGATCGAGGAGCCGTTCCTGGACGGTGAGCGGCTGCGGCGCCTGGGCCGCTTCCTGGCGGCCATGCTGGCTTTCGTGGTCGCGACGCTGGCGCTTGGCATCTATGTCGGCTCGGCCGGCTATATCGCCTGGAACGCCTGGCGGCAGGGCGGCTATCGCCTGCCGGTGGCGCTGGCGATCGGCATCGGCTTCGCCGCCGCGCTCTACCTGATCTTCGAGGTGGCGTTCCTGATGCCGCTTCTGAAGGGGCCGATCGAGCCCCTGCTGGGCATCTACTGAAAGGGCGGGGCGATGGGAAATTTCGATCTGCTGATCCACGGCTTCGGCATCGCCATCACGCCGATGCATCTGGCGCTGATGGTCGTGGGGGTGCTGCTGGGCCTGATCGTCGGCGTGCTGCCGGGGCTCGGCGCCCCGAACGGGGTGTCGCTGCTGATCCCGCTGACCTTCACGCTTGACCCGACCTCGGCCATCATCCTTTTGTCCTCGATGTATTGGGGGGCGCTGTTCGGGGGTTCGACCACCTCGATCCTGTTCAACATCCCGGGCGAGCCGAGTTCGGTGGCCACCACCTTCGACGGCTATCCGATGGCCAAGTCCGGCCAGTCGACGCGGGCGCTGACGCTCGCCTTCATGTCGGCGGGGATCGGCGCGCTGCTGGGGGTCATCGTCATCACCCTGCTGGCCGGCTGGGCCTCGAACTTCGCGCTGCGCTTCGGCGCGCCGGAATATTTCGCCGTGTATTTCCTGGCCTTCGCCGCCTTCATCGGCATGGGCAGCGCCGCGCCGGTCAAGACCGTGGTGTCGCTGGCCACCGGGCTGCTGCTGGCTTCGGTCGGCATGGACAACGTCACCGGCGAGGTGCGGCTGACCTTCGGGTTTTCCGACCTTCTGGGCGGCATCAGCTTCCTGGTGGTGGTGATCGGCCTGTTCGGCATCGGCGAGCTGCTGGCCACCGTGCAGGAGGGCCTGTCCTTCCGCGGCGTCTCGTCCCGCATCGACCTGCGCGACGTGCTGCGCACCATCGCCGAGCTGCCGCGCTACTGGGCGACCTCGGTGCGTTCGGGGCTGGTCGGCATCTGGATGGGCATCACGCCGGGCGGCCCCACCGCCGCCTCGTTCATGAGCTACGGCATCGCCCGGCAGTCCTCGCGCAAGGGCAAACCCTTCGGCACCGGCCGCCCCGAGGGCATCATCGCCCCCGAGACCGCCGACCACAGCGCCGGCACCTGCGCCATGCTGCCGATGCTGGCGCTTGGCGTGCCGTCCTCGGCCACGGCGGCGGTGATGATGGGCGGGCTGATGATCTGGGGGCTGACCCCGGGGCCGATGCTGTTCGCGACCAAGCCGGATTTCGTCTGGGGCCTGATCGCCAGCATGTATATCTCGAACGTGGTGGGGGTGATCCTGGTGCTGCTGACGGTGCCGATGTTCGCCGCGCTGCTGCGCATCCCCTTTGCCATCATCGGCCCGATGATCGTCGCGATCTGCTTCGTCGGCGGCTATACCGTCTCAAGCGCCACCTTCGACCTGTGGCTGGTGCTGGTCTTCGGCCTGGTGGGCTATCTGTTCACGCGGCTGGACTATCCGCTGGCGCCTCTGGTGCTGTCGATGGTGCTGGGCCACAAGGCCGAGAACGCCTTCCACCAGTCGATGATCCTGTCGGACGGCTCGCTGTCGGTGTTCTTCTCGAACCCGCTGGTCGGCTCGATCATGACGCTGGCGCTGGTGCTGCTGATCCTGCCGAAGCTCTTGCATCTGGGTGGGCGGCTGCGGCGCCGCCAGCCGGTCGAATAAGCCGCGTATCAGAGGGGGCAGGGCATGAACCATCTGCGTCATTTCGCCGGGCGCGAGACCCGCGAGGTCGAATGCGCCATCATCGGCAGCGGCGGCTTCGGCCGCAGCTTCCTGTCGCAGGCGCGGCATGTGCGGGGGCTGCGCTGCCGGGTAGCCTTCGACCGCGACACCGCCATCGCCGCCGCGGCGCTGGCCTCGGTCGGCCATGACCGGGCCGACATCGCGGCATGCACCGACGCCGCCGCGATCCGCGCCGCCTGGGCGGCGGGCAAACCCATCGCCGCCGCCGATCCGGCGCTGCTCGCCGAACTGCCGGTCGAGGTGGTGCTGGAGGCGACCGGCAACCCCGAGGCCGGCGCCCGCCACGCCCGGCTGGCGATCGAGGCCGACAAGCATGTGGTCATGGTCACCAAGGAGACCGACAGCGTCGTCGGCCCGATCCTGGCCCGCATGGCGTCGGCGCGCGGCCGGGTGGTCTCGCCGGTCGACGGCGACCAGCCCAGCCTGCTGATCGGCTTGGCGAGCTGGGCCGAGGTGGTCGGCCTGGAGCTGGTGGCCGCCGGCAAGTCCAGCGAATACGACTTCGTCTATGATCCGGGCTCCGACACCATCACCAGCAACGGCGTCACCGTCGCCGCGCCCGGCTTCGGCGCCTGGATCCAGGCCGGCGACCGGCCCTGGCCCGCGGTCGCAGAAGCCCGCGCCGCGCTGGCCGCAGCCTTGCCGCAGCGCGCGGTTCCGGACCTGTGCGAGATGACCGTGGTGGCCAACGCGCTTGGCCTGCGGCCCGACCGGGCCGACCTGCACGCGCCCATTGCCCGCATCACCGAGGTCGCCGATGTCATGGCCCCGCGCGCCGATGGCGGGCTGCTGGGCACGGTCCCGGCGCTTGACGTGTTCCACTGCCTGCGCCTGCCGGGAGAGCCGAGCTTTGCCGGCGGGGTCTTCGTCACCGTCGCCTGCAAGGACGACGAAAGCTGGGACATGCTGCGCGACAAGGGGCATGTCGTGGCCCGGAACGGCCGCACGGCGATGATCGGCCTGCCGCGCCACCTGCTGGGGTTGGAAGCGGCCACCACCGTCTTCGAGGCGGCGCTGCTGGGCCAGTCCTCGGGTGCGGCGCGGCCGCGGCCGGTCATCGACCTGACCGCCCATGCCGATCGCGACCTGCCGGCCGGCACGCTGTTGCTGGCCGAGGGGCATCATCACACCATCGCCCATGTCTCGTCGCGCATGACGCCGGCCGCCGTGCTGGCGGATGCGACGCCGATCCCCTACTATCTGGCCGCCGGGCGGCGGCTGGTGCGGGATGTCCGGGCCGGTGCGCCGATCACCTGCGCCGATGTCGAGCGCGACGAGGATTCGGAGCTTTGGCGGCTGCGGCAGGCGCAGGACGCCGTCGCGCCCGGCGACTGGATGTAAGGGGGCGACCATGCTGCTGGGCTGTATCGGGGACGATTTCACCGGCTCCTCGGATCTGGGCAATACGCTGGTCAAGGGCGGGATGCGGGTGGTGCAATATTGCGGCATCCCTGACGCCCCCGCCGATCCCGCGGTGGAGGCCGGGATCGTCGCGCTCAAGACCCGTTCGGTCGCGCCCGAGGAGGCCGTCGCGCAATCGCTGCGGGCGCTGGACTGGCTCAGGGCGCAGGGTTGCCGGCAGATCCTGTTCAAATATTGCTCGACTTTCGATTCCACGCCGCGGGGCAATATCGGCCCGGTGGCCGAGGCGCTGGCCGACGCCCTGGGGGCCGGGGCGGTGATCTTCTGCCCGGCCTTTCCCGCGACGGGCCGCACGGTCTATCAGGGCCATCTGTTCGTCGGCGACCGGCTGCTCAGCGAAAGCGGCATGGAGGCGCATCCGCTGACCCCGATGACCGATCCCGACCTGCGCCGCTGCCTGGCCGCGCAAAGCCGGCGCGGCATCGGCCACGTCCCGGCCGCGACGGTCTGGGCCGGCGCGCCGGCGATCCGCGCCCGGCTGGCCGAGGAGGCGCGCGCCGGCCGCCCCTTCGCCATCGCCGATGCGATCCGCGACGAGGATCTGGTGGCGCTGGGAATGGCGGCCGAGGACATGCCGCTGATCACCGGCGGCTCGGGCATCGCGCTGGGTCTGCCGGCGAATTTCCGGCGCCGGGGCCTGCTGGCAGGCCAGCCGGCGGGTTGGCGCGGTCAGGCGGGCCGGGCGGCGGTGCTCTCGGGTTCCTGCTCGCGCGCCACGCGGGGACAGGTGGCCCAGCATGTCGCGCGCGGCGAGCCGAGGCTGGAGATCGACCCCGAGGCGGTGATCGCCGGCCAGGTGACGCCGCGCGCCGCCGCCGACTGGGCCTTGGCCCAGCCCGGCCTGCCGCTGGTCTATTCCTCGGCCGACCCGCAGGCGGTGCGGGCGGTTCAGGACCGGCATGGCAGCGATCTGGTCGCCCATCGGCTGGAAGCCTTTTTCGCCGAGACGGCGCGGCTCTTGGTCGCGGGCGGCGTGACGCGGCTGATCACCGCCGGCGGCGAGACCTCGGGCGCGGTGGTCGAGGGGCTGGCCCCCGGCGCGTTGGAGATCGGCCCCGAGATCGCGCCGGGCGTTCCCGCCATGCGCGCCGGAGACAGGCTGGTGCTGGCGCTGAAATCGGGCAATTTCGGCGGCCCCGACTTCTTCGCCGCCGCCGCCGCGGTGCTGGCCGGCGAGACGGTGGCGGCATGACCGGGGAAGCCCGGCTGCGCGAGCGGATCTGCGATCTGGCGCGCTCGATGTTCGAACGCGGGCTGACGCATGGCTCGACCGGCAATATCTCGGCGCGGACGCCGGATGGCGGGCTGCTGGTCAGCCCGACCGGCACCAGCTTCGGCCGGCTCGACCCGGCGCGGTTGGCCCGCTTCGACGCGCAGGGCCGGCAGATAGACGGCGACAGGCCCACCAAGGAAATGCCGCTGCACGCCGCCTTCTACGAGACGCGGAGCCGGACGGCGGCGGTGGTGCATCTGCATTCCTGCCACTCGGTGGCGCTCTCGACCCTGCCGGATGCCGATGCCGAGGATTTTCTGCCGCCGCTGACGCCCTATGCCTTCATGCAGCTGGGCCGGGTGCGGCTGCTGCCCTATTTCCGGCCCGGCGACCCGGCCATCGGCGATGCGGTGCGGGGGCTGGCGGGGAAACGCTCGGCGGTGATGCTGGCCAATCACGGCCCGGTGGTGGCGGGCCTGGATCTGGAAGGCGCCTGCAACGCCGTCGAGGAGCTGGAGGCGACGGCGCGGCTGGCGCTGCTGCTGCGCGGCGCCACCCCCAACCGGCTGACGCCGGCGCAGGTCGCCGAACTGGTGCGGCTGCATGACATCGCCTGGGAGGGGTGATCTCAGGCGCAGAGCGGCGCGGCCTGCGCGCCAAGCGCCGCCAGCGCGTCCCCTGGCGCCAGCAGCAGCAACAGCCCGCGCTTGCCGCCGTTGATCGCCACCTCGGCGCAATCCATCGCCCCGGCCTCGAACAGGGTCGGCACCGGGCGGCGCTGGCCGAAAGGACTGATGCCGCCGGTGCGAAAGCCGGTCAGGCGTTCGGCCTTGTCGGCGGGCATCATCGCCGCTGCCTTGCCGCCGAATGCCGCGGCCACGCGCTTCATCGACAGGCTGCGGTCGCCCGGCACCACCGCGCAGGCCGGGCGGCCGTCCACCTCGATCATCAGCGTTTTCAGAAGCTGGCCGGGCGGCAGGCCGACGGCCTCGGCCGCCTGCAGGGCCACGCGCTCGGACCCCGGATCATAGCGGTATTCGACCGGGCGGAAGGCCACGCCGGCGCGGCGCAGGAACTGGGTGGCAGGGGTGCCGGTGCTCATGATCCGGCCCTTTGCGCGGGCGCCGGGGCGCGGATGTTGATGTAGTTGCCGACCAGGATCAGCGCCGCGCCGGCGACCACCGCCAGGCCGATGGGTTCGTCGTAAAGCACCAGCCCGACGACGGCGATGACCGGCAGGCGCAGGAAGTCGAAGGGCATGACCAGCGTTGCCGGCGCGACGCGCAGCGCGTTGACGATGCAGAAATGCGCCGCCAGCCCGGTGGTGCCCAGCAGCGCCACCCAGGGCGCCGCCGCGGCCGAGGGCAGGGCGATCCGCCCGTCGAAACCCGCGCAGCCAAGGCCCATCAGCGCCTGGCTGACCGACATCCACCACAGGATGCAGAGGGGATCGACCACCGCCGTCAGCTTCTTGGTGCAGATATAGGTCAGCGCAAAGCCGATCGCCGCCAGCGCCGCCGAGATCAGCCCGGGCGACAGGCCCGCCGCGCCGGGCTGCGCGACCAGCAGGATGCCCAGGAAACCCAGCAGCGCCGAAAAGGCCCGCACCATGGTCAGCCGCTCGGCCAGCAGCAGCGGCGACAGCAGCAGCACCCAGAGCGGCGCGGTGAACTCCAGCGCGAAGACCTGGGCCAGCGGAATGGTGAACAGCGCATGGAACCACAGGTTCTGGGCGATGAAATGCGCGCCGTTGCGGGCAAGTTGCAGCCCCGGGCGCTGCAGCGTGACCACCGCCCAGCCGCCGCGCAGCGACAGCGCCGCCGCCAGGATCGCCACGCCGATCAGCGAGCGCCAGGCCAGGATCTCGAAGGTGTCGAGCTCGTGCGAGACTTTGCGCCCGGCGATGGCCATGAGGGTGAAGGACGCGACCGCCCCCATCATCCAGCCGGCGGCCAGAAGGGGCCGGGTCGCGGCTGCGGCGCTCATCGCAGGGCGGGGGGCGTGGTGATCGGCATCGGCTGGCTCCTTTCCCTCGGGGCACAGGGCTAGCGGATCGGCCGGGGCCGGGCAAGCGGGGCCGGGCCGCGACAAGCATCTTGTCGCGCGCGGCGCCACGCGGCTTTTGACAAGCGGCCGGCACCGGCCCTATCCTTGTCCCCGAGGACGGACCTGCGGAGGCGACCATGCTCGCGATCATCGGACCGAGCGTGACCTGACCTTCGCCGGGCCCCGGCCGTCGCGAGCCGGCCACCTCTTTGGCTGAAAGGGAGAGCGGCATGTCCGAAATCGCCGTCGCCAGGGAAGGCAACCGCTATGTCGCCCGCATTACCGGCATCGACGCCGAGGGCGAGATCACTTTCACCCGGCGCGGTCCCGCGGTCATCAGCGCCGATCATACCGGCGTGCCCGAGGCCATGGCCGGGCGCGGCGTGGCGCGGGCGCTGCTGGATTTCATGTTGCGGGATGCACGGCAGAACGGCTTCCGCATCGTCCCGCTTTGCCCCTATGTGCGGGGGCAATATGCCCGCCACCCGGAATGGGCCGACCTGTTCACCCTGGCGCCGGGCGAGAATCCCTAGGCCCCCCGCAGGCTGGCTGCGAACCCCCCAAGGAAATTGCGCAGGGTCTCGCGGGTCTTGGCGTCGGTCAGATTACCCTGGTCGTCGAAGACCGATCCGGCGCGCGACACCATCAGCCGGCCCTCGGCCCACAGTTCGGCCTTCAGCGTGCGCAGCACCGGCAGCCAGTGGCTTTGCGCCAGGATGGTGCCGAAGCCGCCGGGCGAGGCGCCGATCACCGCCACCGGCTTGCCGACGAACATGGCCAGGCCGTCGCCGCGCGACATCCAGTCGATGGCGTTCTTGAACACGCCGGGGACGCCGTTGTTGTATTCCGGCGTCACCAGCAGCAGCCCGTCCGCCTCTGCCAGCTGCGCCTGCAGGGTGCGGACGGCGGCGGGCAGGCCCGAGGCGTCCTCGAGATCGGCGTCGTAAAGCGGCACCTCGCGGATCGAGCCGATCTGGATCCGCGCGCCCTCGGGCGCGACATCGGCGGCGGCGCGCAACAGGCCGGCGTTGAACGAGGCGCGGCGCAGGCTGCCGCTGAGGCCCAGAATCGTCTTGGTCATGCGTTTCCCTTTCCTGGCTGGGTCGATTACGCCCGATGCCTGGGACGCGGGCAAGCCCCGTGCCGGCAATTCCCGGCCGGCCCCGGCACGCAACCCTTGCCTTGCAGGCGTTTGTGGCCTCTGCTGGGGCCGAACCGGGCGGCTGTCCGCCGATGGCCGGCCGGGAAATTCATCGAGGAATTGCCGCCATGTCCGCGAAGACCCGAAAATATGTCATCGTGCCCGAGGACAATGTCTTCAACGAGGGGATGGAGACCAGCAGCTTCCGGCTGTTCCGCACCATGCACCGGCGGCTGTTCGGCAGGAAGGCGCGGGCGGGCATCGCCAGCAGCATGCCCAAGGGCGCCGAGCATGGCGATTGCTCGCCCACCCGGCCGCCGCTGCGCATCCTGGAAACCGAGGTCGGCCGCATCAGGCTGATCGATTCCATCGGCGAGGACGAGGCCTCGCTGGTCCGCATGACGCCCGAGCAGGCCTTCGTGCTGCAGCGCGCCTATCCCGGCCTGCGCATCCGGCCCGAGCTGCGGCTCTATCCGCTGCGTTTCGGACAGGTGAACATCATCCGCCAGCAGGCCAAGCCCGCCGCCTTCCGCTCGGCCAAGGCGCTGGCCCTGCGCTGCGTCGATGCCGAAACCGGCCGGCCGGTGGCCGATGCGCATGTCGTCATCGTGCTGAACCGGCGGCGGGGCTTCGGCATATCCGAGGTCAGGACCGACGACCAGGGCTGGTTCCGCACCGCGCTGCCGGCCGGGCAGACCAGCATCGACGCCATCATCTGCGCGCCGCTTGCGGGCTATTGGCCCGGCGGGCTGGAGGAGGTGCCGGTCGCGCCCGAGGGCGAGACCGAGGTGACCCTGGCCGTGCCGCCCATCGCCGAGGATTTCCCCGATGCGCTGGCCCGGATGGTGAAGCCGGCCGGCAAGGGCGACGGCAAGGGCGTCAAGCTGGCGGTGATCGACACCGGCATCGACCCGGCGCCGGGCCTGAACGTGGTCAAGGGCCTGAACACCACCGGCACCGAGCCCGCCGACGAATGGTTCGACAATGGCGCCGGCCACGGCACCCATGTCGCCGGCATCGTCGCCCGCATCGCCCCGGCGGTGGAGCTGCACGCCTATCGCGTCTTCGAGAAGGGCGACGGCGGCGCCAGCGAATTCGCCATCGCCCGCGCCATCCGCCAGGCGGTCGAGGACGGTTGCGACATCATCAACATGAGCCTCGGCCAGTCCTCGGAACCGATCGCGATCTCGCGCGAGGTGCGGCGCGCGCGGGCGCTCGGCGTGGTCTGCGTGGCGGCGACCGGCAATGACGGCATGGCGCCGGTTTCCTATCCGGCGCGCTCGGCGGCCGTTCTGGGGGTTTCGGCGGGCGGCGTGCTGGGCAGTTGGCCCGAGGGGGCGATCACCGGGCGCAATGTCGCCGAGAAACCCAAGCCGGTCGGAGACCGCTTCTTTGCCCGATTCAGCAATATCGGTCCCGAGGTGGACTTTATCGGACCGGGCGTTGGTATTATATCTTGGGTCGATGCGAAGTCCAAAGGGGTGATGGACGGCACCTCGATGGCCTGCCCTGCAATCGCCGGGCTGATGGCCAGGCTGCTGTCGCAAAACCCGGAAGTCATGTCGGCCGAACGCAACCAGCAACGTTCGGACGACATTGTCAGGATGGCGAACGGCCACGCAGCGCCGATCGGTTTCGGCAAGGAATATGAAGGCGCTGGACTGATCGAATAGGTTTTGGGCGATGAAGGTGCAACGCAAACAGGATGAACGCTTCGTGCTGGTCTATTCCGACGACCGCGACCCCTCGCGCGAGGAAACGGCCGAAGCTCTGGATCAATTGAAGTCCCTGACGGCCGAGGAAGTGATTCCCGGAACGATTCGCGTCATAGGCCCGCGCCGCGAGGTCGAAAGATGCATGGGCGCGCTGGATCACTGGCGCCTGTCACGGGAAAAGATCTTCCGGCTGGACCCGCCCTGCAAGGCGCTGCGCTGATCCGCCGCCTTCGCGGTCCCTGAACAGCCGCCAATCCGCGAACCGTGCCCGTGCGCCGTCCGGCGGCGATCCGTCCGCCTCGCGCAGCGGCAGCGTCAGGTCCACGCGCAACCCACCCTCGGCCCGATTGGTCAGCGCCAGCGTGCCGCCATGGGTGCGCACCACGTCCCGGGCGATGGAAAGCCCCAGACCCGCGCCGCCTGTATCCAGGCTGCGGCTGGCCTCGCCGCGCACGAAGGGTTCGGTCACGCGGGCCAGCAGCGCTTCGGGGATGCCGGGACCGTCGTCCTCGATCCGGATCAGCACCGATGCCGGACCGCGCCGCCAATGCAGCCGCGCCGGCCCGGCATAGCGCCGGGCATTGTCCAGCAGGTTGCGGATCGCGCGTCGCATCGCCACCGGCCGCAGCGGCATGACCAGCGGTCCCTGGCCGATATAGGTCGCGCCGCCATCGGCACCGAGCTGGGCCAGCAGCCGGTCCAGATCGACGGGCTGCGGCGCTTCGGCTTCTTCCCCCGCCGAGGCGGCGTGCAGCAGCCCGTCCGCCATCACCGCCATCTCGTCCAGGACGCGGATCATCGCCTCGCGCTGCTCGGCCTCGTCCAGCAGTTCGGCGCGGATGCGCAGCCCGGTGATCGGGGTGCGCAGGTCATGGCCCACGGCGGCCAGCAGCCGCATCCGCTCGGCCTCGAAACCGGCGATGCGGCGCTGCATGTCGTTGAAGGCCGCGGCGGCCTCGCGCAGCTCTCCGGCGCCGGTCTCGGCCACGCGCGCGTCGTGGTCGCCGCGGCCCGCCGCCCGCGCCGCCTCGGCCAGGGCGCGCAGCGGCCGGGTCATGCGGCGCACGAAGACCAGCCCCACCGCCAGCGTGCCCAGAAGCGAGGCCAGCAGCGGCGCGAAGAAGCCCTGTTTCCATTGCCAGGCGCTGTGCGCCGGCAGCGGATAGACCAGCGCGTTCAGCCAGCGCCCGGCCTCGGGCCCCTGCGCCAGCCGCACCGAGACCAGCATCAGCGGCGCGCGGTTGTCGGCGCCGGTGGGGGCGGCGCTTTCGCGGATCCGGATCTCGTGCCCCAGCAACTCGGCGGCCATGTCCGCCTCGTGCAGCGTCAGCCGCGTGGCATCGGGCGGACCCAGCGGCACCGGATCGACCGAAAAGCGGGTGAAGCCGGTGCTGCTGTTGCGGGGCAGCATCAGCGCCGTTTCCGGATCCGCCGTCTCCAGCGCGGCGACCAGTGCGTGCAGCCGGTGCGCGTCGCCCTGAAGCCGGATCGCCCGGTCGAAGGCGGTGCCCTCGCGCGCCATCAGCAGGGCGGCGATCAGGTTCGCGCCCAGAAGCGCCGCGACCAGCAGCAACCAGAAGCGGGCGGCCAGCCCGGCGGGCAGCAGGCGCCTCATGCCAGGGTGTCCACTTCGGCCGCCAGCCGATAGCCGCCGCCCCATTCGGTGACGATCAGCCGCGGCGCGCGCGGGTTCTGCTCGATCTTGTGGCGCAGTCGGCTGACGGCATTGTCGACGGCACGGTCATAGGCCCGCGCCTCGCGCCCCGACAGCAGGTCCAGCAGCCGCATCCGCGACAGCACCTGCCCGGGATGGTCCAGCAGCAGGCCCAGCAGCCGGTTCTCGCCCGAGGTCAGCGCCACATCGCGGCCCGCAGCCAGCGTGACCACGGCCCGCGCCGGATCATGCACCAGCCCCGAGAAGCGGCGGCGCTGTCTGCCGGGCGCTGGCCGTTCCGGCGGCACGCGGCGCAGCACGGCATGGATCCGCGCCAGCAGTTCGCGCGGGTCGAAGGGCTTGGCGACGTAATCGTCGGCCCCCAGATCCAGCCCCGCGACCCGGTGGTCTTGCGCGCTGCGGGCGGTCAGCAGGATCACCGGCAGGCGGTATTCATGGACCAGGGCGCGGCACAGGCTCAGCCCGTCCTCGCCCGGCATCATCACGTCGAGGACGGCCAGATGCACGGGTTCGGCGCCAAGCGCGCGGCGGGCCTCGGCGGCGTCTTGGGCCAGACGGGTGCGCAAGCCGTTGCGGCGCAGGTATTGCCCCAGCGGTTCGCGGATGTCGCGCGCGTCGTCGACGATCAGGATGCGCGGTTCGATGCTATCGGTCATCGGCATCTGCCCAGTATGGAACGGAATGCGACGGCGACACCGCAGGCGCCGCCGTCGGAAGCGGTGGGGGCGCCCGCGGGATGCAGGCGCCGCCGGGGCGATGCAATCAGAAGGTCGAGGTCAGCGACAGGTAGAAGGCGCGCCCCGGTTCGTTGAAGGTGTTCGCCCCGGTGCTGGAGTCGGTGCGCAGCACCGTCTTGTCGAACAGGTTCGTCACCCCGGCCGAGACCCGCGCCGTCTCGGTCAGGTCCCAGGTCGCGCCCAGGTTGACCAGCGTATAGGGATCGCGCCCGTTGGCCTGGTCGAACTCGGCATTCGTGATCGCGCTCATCGTCGCCGCGTCGATCCTGCCGTAATGTGTCGCCGCCAGCGTCACCGTCACCGAATCCGAGGCGAACCAGTCCAGCGAGGCGTTGACCGTGTAGTCCGGCACCAGGCTCAGCGGCTCGCCATTGTCCTTTTCGGACTTGATCATCTTGGTGAAATTGGCGTTGAAGGCGAAACGCGCGCCCAGATCGGTCGAGAAGTTGCCCTCGAGCCCCGAGATGACCGCCTTGCCCTGGTTCTCCCAGCGGAACAGCCGGCCGTCGTCGCTGTTGTCGTTATACTGCACGAAGCCCGAGCCGATGCGGTTTTCATAATCGTTGTGGAAATAGGTCAGGCTGGCTTCGACGCCGTTCGATCCGGCATAGGCAACGCCGATTTCCTTGTTCAGGCTTTTCTCGGCCTCCAGGTCCGGGTTGCCCAGGACATAGCAGGGGCCGGACAGCCGCACGCCGTCCACATAGGGGCAGCCATGGCCGCGCGTGATGTAGACGTAGTTCGGATTGAGCTGGAACAGGTTCGGCACCTTGAAGGCGCGCGCGACGCCGACCTTCATGCTCCATGCCTCGTTGAACCGCCAGGTGGCGTTCAGGCTGGGCGACCAGTTCGAGCCGAAATTGTCGTTGTAGTCGAAGCGCAGGCCCGGGGTCAGGGTCAGCTGTTCGTTCCATTCGATATTGGCCTCGGCATACAGGCCGATGGTGTTCTGTTCGGTCCTGGGATCGCGGTCGGCCGCATCTTCGGGCACGCCGGTGCCGCCGCCCACCTCTGGCGGCAGGGTGTTGGTGGTCGAGACCGCATCGTCCATGAACTCGCCGCGGTATTCGGCGCCCAGCGTCAGCCGGCTGGCCTTGCCGCCCAGGCTCATCGGCAGGATCCATTCGCTTTTGGCCGAGACGGTATCCAGGTCGATGGTGCGGTATTCGTAGGCGTCTTCCTCGCCATCGCCATCGCTGTCGATGCAAGGGGTGTAATTATCCTCGACCGAGCCGGCATTGCCGCTGCACAGCCGGGTGTTGCCGGTGTTTTCCCACTGGATGTAGCTGTGCGATTCCCCGAAATCGTATTCGCCGCGATGGGTCAGCGAGACGGCGCGGCGATACATGCGGCTGGTCTCGCTGCCCAGCAACTCGGCCATGTCCTCGTCCACCGCGCCGTTGCGGGTATCGCCGGCATAATCATTGCCCTGGCGCGAGAAATCCATCTGGACATCAAGGTGGTGGCCGGGGGCGAGGTTCCAGCTCAGCAACGCGCCCAGATCCTTGTTGGTCACGCCCTCGCTGCCCGCCAGCGGCGGCAGCGCCTCGCCGGTCTCGGGATCGGTGCGCGGCGGGTTCAGGTCGGCGGCGTCGGCCTCGGTGCGGTTGTAATTGCCGAACAGGCGGAAGGTCAGCGTCTCGCCGACCGGGCCGGCCAGCATGAAATTGGCGCGGTTGGTGCTGCCTTCCTTGCTGTTTTCCGGGACGGTCGCATGCATCGACACCTGGCCGGTGAAGGTTTCGGGGCGTTTGGTGATGATGTTGACCACCCCGCCCGAGGCGCCCGAGCCATAACGCGCCGCCGCCGGGCCGCGGATCACCTCGATCCGCTCGATCATCTCGGCCGGCACCCAATTCGAATCGCCGCGGGTGTCGCGCTCACCGCCGCGGCTCATCTTTACGGCGTTGCGGGACATGACCGGCTTGCCGTCGATCAGGATCAGGGTGTTTTCCGGCCCCATGCCGCGAATGTCGATCTGGCGCTGGTTGCCGCGCTGGCCGGTCGCCGTGGCGCCGGTCAGGTTCACGCCGGGCATCTTGCGCACGATCTCGGAGACGTCGTTGCGCACCGGGGTCTTTTCCAGGTCCTCGGCGGTCACGGTCGAGGTGCCAAGCGCCTGCTTGCCCTGTTCCTCGGCCGAGATCACCACCGTGTCGAGGATGATCGTGTCGTCCGTGCCGGTCCTGGTCTCCTGCGCCAGAACGGACCCGGCGGGAACCGGCAGTGACATCAGCAGACAGAGTGCGGTGCCCGTGGCCGGGCGCGGGAAAAGCGTCGCCATCGCTTGCTCCTGTGGGAAAGGATTGGGGATGGCTGGCTGGGCGCGGGCTGGCCCGCTTCAAGCATTTGTGAGCGCGGGCATCAATCCGGCCCCGGGGTTTTTTTGTCGCGAAATGTCGCAAACCCGCAAGCCGGCGCCGGCGGAAAGGGTTCAGGTCGGGCCGCGGGCGCCCAGCCGGGTCAGGGCGCGGTCGAGTGCCGCGGCATCGTCGCCCAATTCGGCCAGCAGCTCGGCCTGGAAACCCGCGGCAATCTGGCCCAGGCGGGCCATCAGCGCCCGGCCCTCGTCCGTCAACTCCAGCACCACCAGCCGGCGGTCGGTTTCATTGCCGGATTTGCGGACCAGCCCCGCTTCCTGCAGGCGCGTCGCCGCGCGGCTGACCATCGACTTGTCCAGGTTGACCCGGGCATGGATGTCGCGGACGCTGACCGCGCCGGAATGGTCCAGATGCGCCAGCACCCGCCATTCGGGAACGGTCAGGCCGGCCTCGGCCGCGTAAAGCGCGGCGAAGCGGCGGCTGACCTGGGTCGCCGCGACATTCAGCCGATAGGGCAGAAATCCGTCCAGATCGAATGACATGGTGCCTCCTGGGCGGCAGGACAGCAGAAATTCATTGCGGCTGCAACAAGATCCGGCAGCTTGACACCGTTGCGTTTGCAACGGTATAATCATTGCAAATGCAATGAGATTGCGCAGGGAGGACCGATGACCCAGCACGACCTGCCGCGCGGGATGGTCCGCGCCGCCGGCCCCGCCGGCCCGCATGAGGGCTACATGCCCGGCTTCGGCAACGATTTCGAGACCGAGGCGCTGCCCGGCGCCCTGCCGCAGGGCCAGAACAGCCCGCAGAAATGCGCATATGGGCTTTACGCCGAACAGCTTTCCGGCACCGCCTTCACCGCGCCGCGCGGCCAGAACGAGCGGACCTGGTGCTATCGCATCCGGCCGTCGGTGCAGCACACCGGGCGGTTTGCGCCGCTCGGATTGCCCTATTGGAAGACCGCGCCGAACCTGCGCGACGACATCGTCAGCCTGGGCCAGTATCGCTGGGATCCGATCCCGGTGCCGGACGAGGAGCTGACCTGGATCACCGGCATGCGGACCATGACCACCGCCGGCGACGTGAACATCCAGGTCGGCATGGCCAGCCATGTCTATCTGGTGACGCGCTCGATGCAGGACGAATATTTCTTCTCGGCCGACAGCGAATTGCTGGTGGTGCCGCAGGAGGGTCGGCTGCGCTTCTGTACCGAACTGGGCGTCATCGACCTGGAGCCGAAGGAGATCGCCATCCTGCCGCGCGGCCTCGTCTATCGCGTCGAGGTGCTGGAAGGCCCCTGCCGCGGCTTCGTCTGCGAAAACTATGGCCAGAAGTTCGACCTGCCGAACCGCGGCCCCATCGGCGCCAATTGCCTGGCCAACCCGCGCGACTTCAAATGCCCGGTCGCGGCCTTCGAGGATCGCGAGACACGCTCGCGCGTGGTGATCAAGTGGTGCGGCCGGTTCCATGACACCTGGATCGACCATTCGCCGCTGGACGTGGTGGCCTGGCATGGCAATTACTGCCCGTACAAATACGATCTGCGCAGCTATGCGCCGGTGGGCGCGATCCTGTTCGACCATCCCGATCCGTCGATCTTCACCGTGCTGACCGCACCCTCGGGGCAGGAGGGGACGGCGAATATCGATTTCGTGCTGTTCCGCGAGCGCTGGCTGGTGGCCGAGCACAGCTTTCGCCCGCCCTGGTATCACAAGAACATCATGTCCGAACTGATGGGCAATATCTACGGCATCTACGACGCCAAGCCGCAGGGCTTCGCGCCGGGCGGCATCAGCCTGCACAACTGCATGTTGCCGCACGGCCCCGACCGCGACGCCTTCGAGACCGCGAGCAATGCCGCGCTGAAACCCGAGAAGCTGGACCACACCATGAGCTTCATGTTCGAAACCCGCTTTCCCCAGCACCTGACCGATTTCGCCGCCCGCGAGGCGCCGATGCAGCGGGACTATGGCGAGGTCTGGGATCGGCTGGAGAAGAGGTTCGACGGCACGCCCGGGACGAAATGACGCGTCCCAAGGCGGGGTGCGTCTGCCCCCCGGCGCCTGCCCGCCCCCTCGGGGGCAGGCAGGCGCTCCCCCCCGAGGGTATTTCTGAAACGGAGAAAGGCATGGCTTTGCTGCGGTCCCGGGTCGAAAGCGCCAATGATGCGGATGGCCCGTTCCCCCTGAACAACCTGCCCTATGGGGTGTTTTCCGTGGCGGGCGATGCGCCGCGCTGCGGGGTGGCCATCGGCGACATGGTCCTTGACTTGGCCGCCTGCGAGGCGCGCGGGCTGATCGATGCCGGCGGTACCTTCGGGGAACCGCAGCTGAACGGCTTCATGGCGCTTGGCCGGGCGCGCTGGGACGCGGTGCGGGCGCGGCTGACGGCGTTGCTGGCCGAAGGAACCGAAGGAGAGCTGCCGCTGGTGGCGATGGCGGAGGCCCGGCTGCACCTGCCGATCAGGGTGGCCGAGTTCACCGATTTCTATGCCTCGAAGAACCATGCTTTCAATGTCGGTGCGCTGTTCCGCGGGACGGAGCATGCCTTGCCGCCGCAATGGACGCATATGCCCATCGGCTATAATGGCCGGGCCTCGTCGGTGGTGGTCTCGGGCACGCCGATCCGGCGGCCGATGGGACAGGTGCGGGGCGAGGCCGGGCCGGAATGGGTGCCCTGCCGACGGCTGGACCTGGAACTGGAGCTGGGCGCCGTCGTTGGCGCCGACAGCCGCATGGGCGAACGGCTGGGGGTCGAGGCGGCCGAGGCGATGATCTTCGGCTATGTGCTGCTGAATGACTGGTCGGCGCGCGACGTGCAGGCCTGGGAATACCAGCCGCTGGGCCCGTTCCAGTCCAAGGCGCTTGGCACCACCATCGGCGCCTGGGTGGTGACGCAGGCGGCGCTGGAACCGTTCCGCTGCGCGGGCGCCGAGCGGGTGAACCCGCTGTTGCCCTATCTGCAGGAAGCGCGGCCGGGGCTTTACGACCTCGAGATCGGCTGGACGCTGAACGGCCAGGTCATGGGCCGGACCAATTACAACGTCATGTATTATTCCAGCGCCCAGCAGCTGGCGCATCACAGCAGCTCTGGCTGCCCGATGCGGGTTGGCGACCTGTTGGGCTCGGGCACCATCAGCGGTCCGGCGCGCGAACAGACCGGGGCGCTGCTGGAGATGACCGCGGGCGGCAAGCTGCCGGTCATGGTGAAGGGCACGCCGCGCACCTTCCTTGAGGATGGCGACGAGGTCGGGCTGTTCGCGCAGGCCCAGGGCGAGGGTTATCGCATCGGCCTCGGTCCCTGCACCGGACGGATCCTGCCCGCCCGGGCATGAGCGCCGCGCCGCATGGCTGGCTATCCCTGCCGGCCGCGGCTCCCGCTGGGGGCCGAAGGCTGGACTTTGAGCGGAGGCGTCCGGCCACTTGCCGTGCAGCGCCGCCATCGCCGCAGCCCGCGCGAGCGGCGTTCATGGTCGCCGATCCGGATACGGCCCCCGCCCGCCTCATGGTCGGGCAGAGAAAGCCCGCGCGGGCAGGTCGGGCTTGGCGAAACCCATTGCGCAAGATATTGAGCGATGCTATGTCTTCCTGGAAGAATCAGGGGGCCTGCATGACCAGCAATACCGATCTTATCGCCCGCAAGAGCGCCGCTGTGGCGCAGGGGGTCGCGACGCGCGGCATCTTTGCCACCCGTGCCGAAAATGCCGAGCTGTGGGATGCCGATGGGCGCCGCTTCATCGACTTCGCCGCCGGCATCGCGGTGAACAATACCGGCCATCGCCATCCGCGGATCATGGCCGCCGTCGCCCGCCAGGCCGAGTCCTTTACCCATACCTGTTTCCATGTCGCGCCCTATGAAGGGTATGTCCGGCTGGCCGAGCGGCTGAATGCCGCGACGCCGGGCGATTTCGCCAAGAAGACCATGCTGGTCACCACTGGCGCCGAGGCGGTGGAGAATGCGGTGAAGATGGCGCGGGCCCATACCGGCCGTTCGGGCATCATCGCCTTTTCCGGCGCCTTCCACGGCCGCACGCTGCTGGGCATGGCCCTGACCGGCAAGGTCGCGCCCTATAAGAAGGGCTTCGGCGCCATGCCGGCCGAGATCTTGCATGCGCCCTTCCCGAACGCCTTCCATGGCATATCCGAGGCGGATGCCGTTCAGCATATTGAGCGATTGTTTGCCTCGTCCGTCGATCCCGAGCGCATCGCGGCGATGATCATCGAGCCGGTGCAGGGCGAGGGCGGCTTCAATATCGCCCCTGCCGGTTTCCTGCGTGCCTTGCGCGCGATCTGCGACCGGCACGGTATCGTGCTGATCGGCGACGAGGTGCAGGCCGGCATGGCGCGCACCGGCCGCATGTTCGGCTTCCAGCATTCCGGCGTGGTGCCCGACCTGGTGACCATGGCCAAGGGGCTGGCCGGCGGCTTCCCGCTTTCGGCCGTCACCGGCCGGGCCGAGATCGTCGATGCGGCGCCTCCGGGCGGGATCGGCGGCACCTATGCCGGCAACCCGCTGGCCGTGGCCGCCGCCCATGCGGTGCTGGACGTGATCGGGGAGGAGGGGCTTTGCGAACGCGCCGCCGACATCGGCGAGACGATCCGCGCCCGCCTGGCCGCCATCGCGGCGCGGCAGGGCATGGAATGCATCGGCGATGTGCGCGGCCTGGGCGCCATGAACGCCTTCGAGCTGGTGACGGACCGGGCCAGCAATGCGCCCGACGCGGCCCTGACCGCTGCCATCGTGGCCGAGGCCGAGACACGCGGGCTGATCCTGCTGTCCTGCGGCACCCGCTACAACGTCATCCGCCTGCTGCCGCCGCTGACCATCCCGCAGGCACAGCTGGAGGAGGCGCTGGACATCCTGGAAGCCGCGATCGAGGCCGCCGCCATGCGCCGCGCCGCCGCCTGATCCCGGTCAGCGTCCGGTCAGTTCGCGCAGGAAGCCGGCGCGGTCGAAATCCGGCGCCGGCACCGGGCCGAACAGCGCCGCGTCCAGACGCGCAATCGCGGTCGGGCGCGGCTGGCGGCCCGCCTGGCTCTCGGCCCGGACATAATCCTCGGCCGCGCGGCGCAGGGCGAACAGGTCGTCGCCGCGCGCCGCGGCACGCAGCGCCGGCAGGGCGCGGTTGGGCCTCAGCCGGTGCCAGAGGCGCTGCAGGCCCCGGACCGGCCTGAAGCCGCGATCCCGCAGCAGCAGCGCCAGACCGGCCAGGCAGCCCGCGGCCAGGGCGGCCAGCGCCTGCCAGGCCAGGCCCCTGGGCACCATCGCCGCGCCGCCCAGATTTTCGGACTGCTTGCCATAGCCGAAGGGAATCGGCCGGGTGATGTCGCCGCGCATCTCGCGCTTGTTGGCGTCGAACCAGGAAAACCGCATCGACGGCAGCGTGCCCTGTTCGCCGGTGATCGGCCGCAGGTGCCATTCCCATTGCACGAAGGCGACCGGGCCGCGCTCGGTCAGCCGGGTCTCGCGGCGTTCGGGGGCGGTGAAGCTGATCAGCCAGCGCTCGCGCAGCTCGGGGCGCGGCGGCAGCAGATGGGCCATGGTGCCCTCGGCGGTCAGGGTGATGCGGCGCAGGATGGTCTGGTCGTCGCTGATCCGGGCCGGGTCGCCCGACAGCTCGTCGGTGACCTTCAGGCTGCGCGTCACCAGCGGCGTGCCGGGCGCCGGATAGGGCTGCACGTCGATCGAGACGGGGGGTGCGATCACCTCGGCCGGCAGGCGGGCATTGCCCTCGGCCTTGGTCAGGTGATGGCTGACCGGGCCAATCTCCAGACTGCCCGGGCGGCGGGCGAACACCGCCACATGGCGTTGGAAGATGCGGCGGGACCGGCCCTCGACCCGTTCGTCGCGCCATTCGTCGGGGCCGAGCTGGATCCAGTCGTAACCGGCGGAATCGGGAAAGGTCATCTCCTCGAGCGCGATCCAGCCGGTATATTCGCCGCGGATGGTGACCGGGATCATCTCGCCCACCACCGGCTGCATCTTGGGCAGGATCAGGCGCAGGCTGTCCTGCGCCGCCGCCGGCAGTGCCAGCAGCAGAAGCGCCCACAGGGGGACCAGGAATAAGGGCGGGCGTCTTACCATGGCTCGCCCTCGGCCGGGCGGATCAGGCCCAGGGCGGCGCGGCGGTCGTATTCCGCCTTCAGCCGCAGCTTCAGGAATTCGCCCGGATCGTCGGGGATGGTGGCCAGCCAGGCGTCGCTGGCGGCGATGCCCCTTGCATCGACGTCCCGCTTCCAGTGGATGGCAAGGATGCCGGCGGTGGTGGCCGCGGTCTCCTCGCCCGGGCCGAGGCCGCCGGCCCCGGCGATGCGGCCGGGCGCGATGCTGTCGCCGGTTTCGGGCGGCACCATGGCGGCGACCAGGTCGCGGTTGCGCCGCGCCTCGGCATCGGCGGGGTTCGAGAACAGCACGGCGTCGAAATAGGCCTGCGACAACAGGTAATCGCCGGTCGCCGCCAGACTCAGGCCGCGATTGTAGGTCTGGGTCCGGCCCGCATCGGCAAAGGCCGCATCGGCCGCCGCGTAATCGCCGGCACGATACAGAGCCACGCCCCGCTCCGCCGGGTCGGAGAGCAGCGGCGCGGCCAGCCGCGGCAGGCCGGCCGCCAGCGCCAGCCGCCCCAGCGCCAGCGGCCCCGCCAGCGCCAGGCAGCCAAGTGCCAGGGCCAGGATCAGCCACGGCTTCATGACTGCCTCCGGAAGCGGATGAGCAGCGGCAGCAGTGCCAGCGCCGCGACCAGCGGCCCGAGATCGCGGTAGCGCAGCCCCGCCAGCATCGGATCGGTGGCCAGACCCGAGCGGCCCAGCCCGGCAATGACCGTTTGCGGCGTGGTGGCGGGGGCCAGCCCTTCAAGGGCAAGCCCGCGCAGCCCCGCCTCGTCCAGGCCGCGTTCGCCCCGCAGCGTCAATGCCCAAAGGCCGATGCCAGAGGCGCGCAGCCGTTCCGCCTCGGCCAGCGCCGCAGGGTCGCCCGCCCCGCCGCCATCCGAGACCAGCACCAGGTCGGCGCGTTCCGTCCCGGCCAGCATCTGCCCGGCCAGCGCCATGGCGGCGGCGGGGTTGCTGCCCTTGTCGGGCAGGGTCTGGGGGTCCAGCACCGCGATCAGGCTTTCCAGCACCTGCGGATCGGTGGTCGGCGCGGCGGCGGCATAGGCCTCGCGCGCATAGAGGATCAACCCGACCGGCCGGCCGGCAAGCCCGGCGATCAGCTGCGCGGCGGCGGCCTGCGCGTCCTTCAACCCCTGCGCCTGCGCGCCCCCGGCGACCGAGGCCGACAGGTCCAGCGCCAGCAGCACCGCATCGCTTTGCGCAAAGACCGGCGCGTCGTCGCGCGGCAGCGCCGGGCCCGACAGGCCCAGCACCAGCGCCGCCGCGCCGGCCAGCGGCAGCATCCGCGCCAGCCGCCCGCCCGCGTCCAGCCAGCCAAGCGCCGCCAATCCCGCCAGCATCGGCGCCGGCAGCACCGTCTGCCAGCCGCCGGCCTCGGGCCCGCGCCGCCACAGCCAGGCGGCGACCAGCGCAAGCAGCGGCAGTGCCGCCAGCCACCAGGGGCGCAGCAGGATCATGGCCGCCCCCTGCCGCCGGGCCCTGCGCCGGTCCACACGCCCCTGCCGGCCATGGCCAGCAGCGCCGCCAGCGCCAGCAGGGCAGGCCAGATCCACAGCGATTGCCAGTAGCGCAGCGGCGGGCGGTCCGAGGGGTTGGGCTCCAGCGCGTCCAGCGTCGCGGCCATCCGGGCCAGGTCCGTCATGCCGCGCACGCGGAAGCTGGTGCCGCCGGCGGCCTCGGCGACTTCGCGCAGGGTGCGGGCATCCACGGCGTCGCGGGCTTTGGGCCGGGTTTCCAGATCGTCGGGGCCAAGCGCGATGGTGTGGATGCGGATGCCGTGCCGTGCCGCCAGCCGCGCCGCATCCACCGCGCCCACTTGCCCCGAGGTGTCGATGCCGTCCGACAGCAGCACCACGATCCGCGTCGGCGCGCGGCTTTGCGCCAGCCGCCGCAGGGCCAGGCCCAGCCCGTCCGAGATCGCGGTGGCTTTGCCGGAAATGCCGATCTGCGCCTCGTCGATGGCCTGGGCCACGGCGGCGACGTCGAAGGTGATCGGCTGGGCGAAATAGGCGCGCTCGCCGAAGATCACCAGCCCGATCCGGTCGCCCTTGCGGGCCGCGACAAAGCGCGAGGCCACGCGCTTGACCGCATCAAGGCGCGAGATCGGCTGGCCGTCCAGCGCGAAATCCTGCTTGGCCATGCTGCCCGACAGATCCAGCGCTAGCACGATATCGCGGCCCGAGGCGGGCAGCATCGGGCTTTGCCGACTGATGCCCGGCCCGGCCAGTGCCACCACCAGCGCCACCCAGGCCAGCACCGCCAGCACCAGGCCCGAGCGGCCGGCGCTTCGGTCGCTGACGCTGGCGAAGACATGGCCCGGCACCCGCAATCCACCCCGTGCGCCCAGCGGTGGCAGCAGCCGGACCAGCAGCGGCAGCGGCAGCAACAGCAGCGCCAAGGGAAAGGCCAGGGTCATCGGACCCGTCCGCGGCGCAGGGCGATGCGCTCGATCTCGGCCTCGTCGGGGGCGGCAGCGGCGCCGTAGGCGGCGGGGCGCAGCGGTTCGGGCAGCCGGCCCAGGATGCGGGCGATGGCCAGCAGCCGGTCCTGCGGGGGCATGCCGCGGGTGGCGCGGATGCGGGCCCGGCGCGAGACGCGGCGCACCAGCAGCGGCGAAAGCAGGGCGGCGAGCAGCAGCGCCAGCAGCAGCCCCAGCCCGAACAGGGCGAGGAATTCGCGCCAGCCGGGGTTCAGCAGGGTCGCCGGCAGCCGGCTGGGGGCCAGGACGGCGATCAGCTCATCCTGCGTCATCGGGCGGGACCAGATGCGGGCTGGCGCCGAGCTGCCGCAGATGCGCCAGCAGCGGTTGCGGGTCGAAGGGCGCCAGCCGGCCGAAGCGGCTGGCCGCGCCATCGCTGACCGCCAGCGCCGGGCGCGGCGGCGCGGTTTCCAGCGGGTCAAGCAGCAGGTGGATCTCGACCCGGCGGCCTTGCGCCAGACGGGTCAGCGCCGCCTCGGTGCCGAGAAGGCCATCCGGGCCGGTCGCCAGGTGCACGCGCCCGCCGGCCGGGACCAGCCGCAGGGCGCGGGCGAGCACCGGCGCCAGCGGGGTCGGATCATGGCCCGCCGCCGTCCGCAGCAGCGCGGCATCGTGGCAGCGCGCCAGCAGCCCGGCCACGGCCTGCATCTGTGCGCTGCCGGTCGCCGGGGCCAGGCTGGCCGGCGCCTCGTCCCCCGCGACCAGCAGGCCCAGCGAGCCGCCGCGGGCGACGGCACGCCAGCCCAGCACCGCCAGGTGCCGCGCGGCGCGGACCGAGCGCAGCGCCGCGCCGGTGCCCCACAGCATCGGCCGGCGGAAATCGGCGATCAACAGGGTGCTGTCGTCGCGATCCTCGTGAAAGCTGCGGACATGCAGATGGCCGGTGCGGGCGGTGGCGGCCGGGTCGATGCGGCGCGGGTCGTCGCCGTCGGCGAAGGCGCGGATCTCGCGCAGGTCCATGCCCTGGCCGGCGATGCGGGCCGGGATGGCGCCGGGCCGGCGGCTGGCCGGGCGCGGCCGCGCCGTGCGGGCCGGCGGGCGCAGCGCCATCAGTTCGGCCGCGGTCAGCCGCAGGCCGGTCCGGTCCAGCGCCGCCGCCATCGCTACCACGGCCGCACCGCCTGAAGGACGTCGGCGATCAGGCTGCGGCCCGAGCGCCCCTCGGCCAGCGCCTGCCAGTTCGGGATCAGGCGATGGGCCAGCGCGTCCTCGGCCAGCGCCTCGGCATCCTCGGGCAGGCCGTGGTCGCGGCCGTCGAGCCAGGCCCGCGCCCGCACCGCCGCCGCGAGCGCCAGCGTGCCGCGGGGCGAGACCGGATGTTCGACCCATTCCGCCACCGCCCCGCCCGGCCGCGTCGCCATCACCAGCCGCACGATGTAATCCTTGAGCGCCGGGGCCAGGTGCACGCGGGCCACCGCCTCGCGCGCGGCGTGGATCTGGCCGGTGCCGACCGGCGGCGCCGGCGCGGCGGGGGGCCGGATCGCCTCGGCCTCGACCAGGTCGAGGATGCCGCGCTCGGTCTCGGCGTCGGGCAGGTCCAGCGCCAGGTGCAGCAGGAAACGGTCCATCTGCGCCTCGGGCAGCGGAAAGGTGCCCTCGTGCTCGATCGGGTTCTGGGTGGCGACGACCATGAACGGGTCGGGCAGCGCCCGGGTCACGCCGCCGGTGGTCACCTGGCTTTCGGCCATGGCCTCCAGCAGCGCCGACTGCACCTTGGGGGGTGCGCGGTTGATCTCGTCCACCAGCACCAGCGTGTGGAAGATCGGTCCCGGCACGAAATCGAACCGGCCGCTGTCGGCGCGGAACACCTGCGTCCCCGTCAGGTCCGAGGGCAGCAGGTCGGGCGTGCACTGGATGCGCGCATGGCTGTCCGGCAGATGCGCGGCCAGCCGCTTGACGGCGCGGGTCTTGGCGATGCCGGGCGGGCCCTCCAGCAGCACATGCCCGCCGGCCAGCAGGGCGATCACCAGCCGCTCGGCCATGCGCTCGTGTCCGACCAGGCCGCTGGCGACATCTGCGGCAAGGCGGGTGACCGGGCCCGCCCCGACGGGGTCTAGCTGAGACATTTTTCTTCTCCCTGCGGGAAGTTTCACCCGAGGCCGGTGGCGTTTTCCAAGCAATTCTTCTTGGTATCAGACGAATGGGTGAAGCCGGGCCGCCGGCCGCGGGACTCGTCCGACGGGCGTGGGATGGGTTAGACTGGTCGCGCAGCAGTCGAAGGGAGGACGCCATGACAGCGCTTGAAGCGACGGCGGAGCTGGAAACGCATGAGGTGCTGAACCAGCCCGCGCCGCCCGGCGACCGCGACCTGTGGCAGGACGATCCGGCGTTGCGCGCCGCCCTGGCCGGCAGCGGCGCGGCGCAGGCCGGGCTGGCCGGCTACGGTGCCGCCCTAGGCCGGGCCGAGCTGCGCGAGGCAGCGCGCGACGCGAACCGCAATCCGCCGGAACTGCGGCTGTTCGACAGCGGCGGCCGGCGGCTGGACGAGTTGCGCTTTCATCCCGCCTATCACCGCTTCTTGCGGCTTTCGACCGCCGCCGGCTATCACGCTGTTGCCTGGGAGGGCGGCCCCGCCGGCCATCTGGCCCATGCGGCCATGGTCTATCTGGCCAGCCAGGTCGAGCCGGGGCATTGCTGCCCGCTGACCATGACCCATGCGGCCGTCCCGGTGATCTCGGGCGCCGCGCTGCCGGGCGAGTGGCGCGCTGGACTGCTGTCGCGCCAATACGATCCCTCGGTCCGGCCGATGGCGCAGAAGGCCGGGCTGACGCTGGGCATGGCGATGACGGAAAAGCAGGGCGGCTCGGACGTGCGCGCCAACACCACGCGGGCCGAGCGCGACGGCGAGGCCTGGCGGCTGACCGGGCACAAGTGGTTCTGCTCGGCGCCGATGTCGGACGGTTTCCTGACGCTGGCGCAGACCGGGGGCGGGCTGACCTGCTTCCTGATGCCGCGCTGGCTGGAGGGCGGCCGCAACGGCATCCGTATCCAGCGCCTCAAGGACAAGCTCGGCAACCGCTCGAACGCCTCGGCCGAGATCGAATATCACCGCGCACTGGCCTGGCAGGTGGGCGAGGAGGGCTGCGGCATCCGCACCATCGTCGAGATGGTGCATCACACCCGGCTCGACACCGCCATGGCGCCGGTCGGGCTGATGCGGGCGGCGCTGCGCGAGGCCGGGCACTGGACCGCGCAGCGCAGCGCCTTCCAGCGCCGGCTGATCGACCAGCCGCTGATGCGCGCCGTGCTGGCCGACCTGGCGCTGGACTGGCAGGGCAGCCTGGCGCTTGGCCTGTCGGTGGCGCGGGCCTTCGACGGCGCGGACGAGGCGGACCGCGCCTTTGCCCGCATCGGCGTGGCGCTGGCGAAATACCTGGCCAACAAGCTTTGCCCGCTGGTGGTGGTCGAGGCGATGGAGGTGCTGGGCGGCACGGGCTATATCGAAGACACGTCCCTGCCGATGCTCTATCGCGAGGCGCCGCTGAACGGCATCTGGGAGGGGGCGGGGAACGTGATCTGCCTCGACGCGCTGCGGACGCTGGCGCGCGAGCCGCTGGCTGCCGAGGTGCTGAACGCGCGGCTGGATGCCGCGGCCGGCCTGGACCGGGCCTATGACGCCGCGCTGGCGGCGCACCGGGCGCGCTGGAGCCGGGGCGTGGCCGAGGCCGAGGCGCGCTGGTTCGCCGAGCGCAGCGCCCTGCTGCTGGCAGCCGCCGCCCTGCTGCAATCCGGCCCCGGCCCGGTTGCCGAGGCTTTCGTGGCCACCCGGCTGACGGCTGAGCGCGGCCGGCTGTCCGGCGCGATCCCCGCCGAGCTTGCCGAAAGCGTGCTTGCCGGCGGCCTGCCCTTGGGCGAATGACCGCCGTTCCCGGGGCTCTGCGCCGCGCCTCACATCCGCGTTATGGAACATCTGGGCCCTGCGGTGGTTGGAAGAACCTCAACCGGACAAGCAGAGGAGGTTCCCAATGGACCATGCCACGCATACCCGTCTGAACGAAACCGAGTTGACCGAGGCCACGCTGACCGGGGCCACCATCTATGGCCCGGAGGACGAAAGGATCGGCCATGTCTCGCATGTCCACGGCGCCGGAAACACAGCGACGGTGGTGATCGACGTCGGCGGTTTCCTCGGCATCGGCTCGAAGCCGGTTTCCGTCCCGGCAACCGAGCTGGACTTCATGCGCGACGCCAGCAACAGCGTCCACGCCGTCTCGCGCTGGACCAAGGACGAGCTGAAGGAAATGCCGGAACATCGCCACTGATCCGGCGCGGCTGGCCGCCAGTCGGACCGGCCGCCCCGGCAAAACAGGAGGATTCGCCATGGGCGCGAAATTCGACCCGAAAGCGGAAAACGAAAGGTTCAATGTCCAGCAAAGGGCGCAGCAGGAAAAGATGGGCAATGCCGATCCGGTGCTGAACCCCAAGCAGATGCAGCGCTCGAACGAGCCGAATGCCGGCGGCCAGAACCGCGAGGCGGGCGACCGCAAGGCCCGGCAGAACGACCGTGCAACCAATGGCGGCGAGTGACCTTCCGCAAGGAACGGCCGCTTCCGCCGGTCTTCGGAGGATGATGACATGCCTGCCAAGTCCAAGGCGCAGCAAAAGGCCGCCGGCGCGGCGCTGTCCGCCAAGCGCGGCGAGACCAGCAAGAGCGAGCTGCACGAATCATCGAAGCAGATGTATGAATCGATGACCGAGAAGGAGCTCGAGGAGCTTGCCAGCACCAAGCGCAAGGGCAAGCCCGAGCACAAACACTGACACGAACCAACCGGAACGGATGCGGGCGGGGGCACCAACCCCCGCCCTTTCTGCTAGTAATTCCCCGGCGGGTCGCTGGCGGGGAAGGATTCGTCGCCCTGTTCGTCCACCATGTCCCAGTCTCGGGGCGGGTCCTCCATCTCGCGCCGGCCGGCGGTGCGCACCCGTGGCGGGCCGGCCGGCTCGCGACGGGGCGTCATCGCCAGGTCGCAAAACCCCTTGAGCACGAAGCCCGCCGCAAGGCCGCAGAAGAAGGCCAGTTGCCGGTTGTTCATGATCGGCTCCTTTCCTTTCAGATCATCGGTTTGCCGCCGGTCACGGCAATGGTGGCGCCCGAGACATAGCTCGACATCGGCTCGGCCAGCATGACATAGGCCGTGGCCAGCTCGACCGGCTGCGCCGGGCGCTGCATCGGATAGTCGGCGCCGAAGCGGGACACGTCCTCGGGCGACATGCTGGCGGGGATCAGCGGCGTCCAGACCGGCCCCGGCGCCACCGCATTCACCCTGATGCGGCGTTCGGCCAGCATCTGCGCCAGCCCGGTGGTGAAGTTCTGGATCGCGCCCTTGGTGGTGGCATAGGCCAGCAGCTTGGGATTGGGCTTGTCGGCATTGATCGAGGCGGTGTTGATGATCGCCGCCCCTTCCGGCATGTGCGGCACCGCCGCCTTGGTCAGGTAGAAGATCGCGTCGATATTCACGGCGAAGGTGCGGCGCCATTCCTCGTCGGGGATTTCCTCGATCTTGTCGAACAGCCTCTGATGCGCGGCGTTGTTGACCAGGATGTCGATGCGGCCGAAGCGCTCGACCACCTGGGCCACGAGCGTGCGGCAATGCCCGGGATCGGCGATGTCTCCGGGGATGGACAGGCAGTCGCGCCCGGCCTCGCGCACCAGTTCCGCCGTGCTGGCGGCATCCTCGGCCTCGTCCAGCCAGGACAGCGCCAGATCGGCGCCCTCGCGGGCATAGGCGATGGCGACGGCGCGGCCGATGCCGCTGTCGCCGCCGGTGATCAGCGCCACCTTGCCCTCCAGCCGGCCGGTGCCCTTCCAGCTTTCCTCGCCATGGTCGGGACGCGGGTTCATCTTCCGGAAGCTGCCGGGCAGCGATTGCTGCTGTTCCGGAAAGGGTGGCTTGGGATAATCGCTCATCGGTCGGGCCTTTCGTCAGGATGCGGATCGCCGGGCTGCTTGTTGCCGTTGCCAAGGCGGTTCGGGTCTTCGGTGACGGCACTGGCCGGGTCCATGCGCTGCTGGCGCTGGTCGAGCACATGCGGCGCCGGATGGCGCAGCCGCTCGACCGCCGTAAGCGGCGGTTCGCGCGGCGTCCCGGCCATGCCGGAGAGGGGCGCATAACCCTCGCGGGTCGTCGATGTTCCCGCAGCGCCGCGGTCAAGTCTCCGCGCTGCGATCAGCCCCAGGGACAGGCCGACGCCCACGGCGGCCAACCCGGCGAGGACGCCCCAGGGCGGCAGCACCAGCTCCCATCCCGGGCGCAGACGGGCGGGCATCAGCCCGTAATCGACCAGCCCGGCCATTGCCGCCGTGGCCAGTCCGGCCGTCCAGCCCAGCCAGGCGCCGCCCTGCGCCGCCCGGCGGATCAGCAGCACCGCCACCGCCGCCCAGAAGAAGCACGAGGCGATATGGATGGCGGCGCCAAGGCCGGTATGCGCAAGATCCAGCGCGGTCACGCCGGCGGCCTCGGGACCGTGCAGACCGTGGCTGGTGGCGTTCAGCGGCATCCAGACCGGCAGGCCGCGACCGGCGGCCAGCGCGCCCAGCACCAAGGCGGACAGCAGCGCGGCGCAGAGCGCGGCCAGCGGCCAGGCCCGGTCGAAGCCGGCCATGGCGATCCGCCGCGGGGTCGGATGGAATACGGAAGGGGGCGTGGGACGGGACATGGGCTTTCTCCGTTCCTGTTTCCTTCCGAACCGTTTCCTCGGCGCTTTGTTCCCGGGAACAAACCTGGCCTTTGCCGGTTTGGGGCACCTTGACCAGCTTCTTGGCGATCCGTGCCATGACGCGCTGAAGGGCCGCTATTCCGTGCCGAGCGGCAGATCCCGAAGGCGCTGCGCGGCAAGACCGGCCCGGCCATCGCCGGTCTCATCAAGAAGGCGGCGGCGCTGTTCGAGCAGGGTCCGGAGGAGGAAACCTGAACCGTCCAGCTACTGACCGAAATCGCCGAGAGCGAGGCGAACCGCGAAGCGGCCTGAGGGCAGGCGGATGGGCGATAGCCGTCGCCCGCCGCGCGTGATTGCCAAAGGCGGCACCGCGCCCTTTGCGGCCGTCATCCGGCCATGACGCCGGGACCGGGGCGAACGAGGTTCCGGCCGGCTTTGCCCCCGGCCGCGCCGGCAGCCCCGTCCCGTCCTTACAACGCGGGTTCCAGGGTTTTTCTGAGCATGGCGCGGGCGCGGTTGACGCGGCTCTTGATGGTGCCGATGTCGCAGTCGAGGATGCGGGCGGCGTCGAGATAGGTTTCGCCAAGCGCGCCGACCAGGATGATCGCCTCGCGGTAGTGGCGCGGCATCTCGATCAGCGCCGAGCGCATCTCGCTGGCCCGGATGTGCCATTCCTGGTCGGGCCGGACCTGCGGCAACGCCGAGGCGCAGTCGGCCGCGCCGGTGCGCTCGCGCGCCGCCTTCTGGCAATTGGTGAAGAAGCGGTTGCGCATGATGGTGAAAAGCCAGGCGCGCATGTTGGTGCCGGGCCGGTAGCGATGGGCGTTCTCGATGGCGCGCAGCAAGGTTTCCTGGACCAGGTCCTCGGCATCGGGGACCGAGCGGCAGAGTGCGCGCGCATAGGCCCGAAGCGCGGGGATGTGGCCGATGATGTCATCCGACATGGCAGTGCTTCACGCTCCTCGAAGGTTCGGTTCGGCGGTTCGTTCGGTGGCGGGCCGGCCGTCCCGGGCGGGGCCTGCGGTGCCGGTTCCGGTGCCGAGTCAATGCCGCCGCGCCGGGATGGTTCCGCGCGCATGCCGCCGGGCGGCTGGAAGCGGCCGAAGCCGGGAGGCCCCGGGGGCGGACCGCCTCAGGCGGTGCCGTTCCCGCCGTCGCGCCGGCGATCCGCGCCGCGGTCGGCCGGGTCGCCTTCGCCGCCGGCTTTCCTGTGGGCGCGCTGGCCGGTCTGGCCCAGCCGGGCCGCCTCGAGTGCCGCCTCGAGGCGCTGTGCCAAGGCGTGCAGCCGCGGCGAGATCGGTTCCCTTGCCGTCTGCGCCAGCAGCTCGCAGAGCGCCGCGTCGAGTTCGGGATCGACCACCGGGCTGCTTTCGCTGTTGGCCATCAGGGCTCTCCATGCTCTTTCGACTATACATATCTTAATCGAAGCGCGCGGCTTGGCGAGCCTTGCCGACCTGAATATTCCGACAGTGTTGCCGTGCCGGTTGCTTGGCCCCACGGCATGGGGCGGTCGCATGGCGCGCGACAGCAAGCCGGCCGGCAAGGCCGCGGTTCTTATTCCGGCACGGGAACGGAGCCGCCGGGAGGCCGATCTGGCCGGCCGGCGGCCCTAGTCCGGCAGGGCGACCGGGCCGATGGCCGGCCACAGGTCGCCCGGCCCCGGATTCTCGGCATGGCAGGCGCCGCCCAGATGCGCCATCACCCCCCAGACGGCATTGAGCGCGGTCTGCACCGCGCCCTCGACCCAGGCCGGGGTCCAGCTGATGCCGTCGCCGGCCAGGAAGATGCCCCGCTGCTCGGGCGGCATGTCGGCCTGCATGAAATGCCCGTACATGCGATGGTTATAGCGATAATGGCCGGGCAGCGCCCCCTTGAAGGCGCCCAGGAAATTCTCGTCGCTTTCCCAGCTGACGCAGATCGGGTTGCCGCGGATATGGCTGCGGATGTCCACGCCCGGATAGACCTTCTCGAGCGCGTCCAGCGCCAGCGCGATGCGCTTTTCCGGGGCCAGCGGCAGCACCTTCAGCGCGTCGGTCATCCAGGAATAGCTCAGGCAGATCACCGCCGGCCGGTCGGGGCCGTTGTCGAAGAAATAGCTGCCTCGGGTCAGCCGGTCGGTCAGGGTCATCGACAGGATCGGCCGGCCGGTCGCCGGGTCGATGTCCTTCCAGAACGGCCGGTCCACCATTACGAAACTTTTCGCCGCCTGCATATAGCGGGTGCGGTCCAGCGCCATCCACAGCTTCTGGTCGAAAAGCGCCTCCTCGACCGCGACCGAGGTGGTCAGCAGATGGCTCTGGCAGGTCGCCAGCACCGCGGCATAGTCGCGGGCATTGCCCCATTGGTCGGTCACGGTGAAGCCGCCGCCCCGGCGTGCGATGCGGCAGGCCCGCCCCAGCGTCGCGCCGCCGTTCAGGCCCGCCAGGGTGGTACCCGCCGGCCAATGCGCGCAGACCGCCGGCTGGCGCCACAGCCGATGCAGCACGGTCTCGACCCCGCCTAGGATGAAGTGCTGGTTGTCGTCGAGTTCCAGCAGGTTGACGCGCAGGATCTCCAGCATCGAGTTCGGGAAGTCGCTGTCCCAGCCGCCGGTGCCGAAACCGACCTGGCCGAAGACCTCGCGGTGGCGGAAGCTCAGCGCCTGGAAGGCCCGCGACGAGGCGACGAAATCGTAGAAGGTCCGTTCGTCCCATTGCGCGACCAGCGGATCCCAAAGCCGCTTGAGGCCCGGCACGTCGCGCTCGCGCACCGCCTGCTGGAGCGCGGCGAAATCGGCATGTTCATTGAGCGCGGCGCGATAGGCGGCCGCGACCTCGTGGTAAAGCCGGGGCAGGTCGTCCAGGGTGCGGGCGAAATGCGTCTCGCCCTCCAGGTCGATGACGGTCGAGCCGGCGGCCGGGGTCAGCGGATTGGGAAACGGGGCGCTGTCGAGCCCGACCAGATCGACGTAATGGTAAAAACCGGTCGAGGAGACCGGGAAGCGCATGCCGCCCAGTTCCGCGACGATGTCCTCGGTGCCCTCGAAGATCTCGGAACGCAGCCGGCCGCCGAAGCGGGCCGATTCATAAAGGATCGGTCGCAGGCCCAGCTTCATCAGTTCATGCCCGGCGATGATGCCGGCGGCGCCGGCGCCGATGACCGCGACCTCGGTGCCCAGGCGCTCGGGCGGGATGGTGCCCAGCCCGGCCGGGTGGCGCAGCCAGTCGTCATAGGCAAAGGGGAAGACGGGGCCGAAGGCGGTGACCGGCCTGCTATCGCTCATGCGCTGCTCCGTAAGAGGCGGGACCGGATGGTCAAAATCCGCGGATCGTCTAGACTGCGGGCGGATTATGGGCATGAGAGGGGTCCGAAGTGAAGCTTGCACTCTGGCAAGCGGCGCCGACAAATGGCCGGATCGACGAGGTTTTTTCGGCGATCTGTCGGCAGTTGCAGGCCGCCTCGGCGGCGGGCGCGGCGATTCTGGTCCTGCCCGAGCTGATCCTGCCCGGCTACAACCGTCCCGACCTGCACGCCGCGCTGGCCCAGACGCTGGACGGGGAATGGATCGGCCGGCTGCGGGCGATGGCGCGCGCGGCGGGCTGCGGCCTGTGCCTCGGCTGGGCCGAACGCGAGGGGGGCGCGGTCTACAACGCCGCCACTGCCATCGGCGCGGATGGCGCGATCCTGGCGCATTACCGCAAGGTCCAGCTTTACGGCGCGATGGAGCGGGCGGGCTTTGCGCGCGGCGCCGCGCTGGCGCCGGTCTTTGCCCTGGACGGCCGGCCGGCGGCGCTGCTGATCTGCTACGATATCGAATTCGCCGGCCATGCCGCGGCGCTGGCGGAAGCGGGTGCCCGGCTGCTGCTGGTGCCGACCGCCAATCCCCTGGGATTCGAGCATGTGCCGCGGGCGCTGGTGCCGGCCCGCGCCCATGAAAGCGACGCGGTGGTGGCCTATGCGAATTACGCCGGGACCGAGGGCGGCCTGCGCTTCGGCGGCCTTTCGGTCATCGCCGGGCCCGACGGGCAGCCGCTGGCCACGGCCGGCGCGCAGGGCGAGGCGCTGCTGGTCGTCGATCTGGCCGCCGCCGATGCCGTCCCTGCCGAGGGCCGGCCGGTGCGGGGGGAATACCGCCCGGCCCGGATTGCCGGCCCCCCGGTTGGGTCGAAACCGTGACGCCCGGCCCGCGGCAAGCCGATTCCTGCGGCCCCGGCCTTAGGCCGGCTGTATGCCTCTCAGCTCCTGACCAACCATGATCCTGCATTCCCAGCCCAATCTTCGCGACATCCTGTTCACCGTGCAGGGCTCGATCGTGCCGGCCATCATCGGGCGGCTGGCGGTGATCGGCGCGGTCAGCGTCATCGCGGTGCTGGCGGCCAATGTGCATCCCGGCATCTTCGCCCGCATCAGCGCCATCCCCTTCACGCTGATCGGCATCGCGCTGTCGGTGTTCATGAGCTTTCGCAACGGCACCTGCTATGCCCGCTGGTGGGAGGGGCGGCAACTCTGGGGCCAGGTGATCGTCGCCTGCCGCGGGCTGGCGCGCGCCAGCGCCGATCTGGATGCGGCCGAGCGGCGCGACCTGCTGGTCCCGGCCTGCGGTTTTGCCGCCGGACTGGCGGCGCGGTTGCGGCGCCAGGACGAGGGCGCGGCCATCGCCGCCTGGTGTCCCGGGGCCGAAACCGCCCGCCATCCCAACCCGACCGATGCGGTGCTGCAGCAGCTGGGCCGGCACCTGCTGGCGCTGGCCGCCGCCGGCCGGATCGGCGAGATCCGCTATTCGGTGCTCGAGGGCTATCTGGCGCAGCTTTCGGCGGCGCAGGCGGCCTGCGAGCGTATCGTCACCACGCCGGTGCCCTTTGCCTATTCGCTGCTCTTGCACCGCACGGCGCTGGTCTTTTGCGTGACGCTGCCCTTTGCGCTGGCCGGGTCGCTGGGGTGGTGGACGCTGCTGCCGGTGTTGCTGGTGGCCTATACCTTCTTCGGGCTCGACGCGCTTGGCCACCAGCTCGAGGATCCGTTCGGCACCGCGCCGAACGCCCTGCCGCTCGACGCGCTCACGCGCACGGTCGAGCGCGAGATGCTGGCCGCGCTCGAGGCGCAGGATCTTCCCGAGCCCGTCCCGGTCCGCGGCCATGTGCTGAGCTGAGGCGGCGCTATCCCGCCGGTCCGGCCGGGCTCCGGTCCGGCGGCCGGTAGCCCATCTCGCGGTCGATCCAGCGCATCAGCAGCGCGGCGATGCGGGATTGTTCCTCGGCGCTCAGCGCCCGACCGGCCGGGATGCCGTGCCATTTCGCCAGGCAAGCCCGGCAGCAGCAGGCCGTGGCGTGCTGGGCGACAAAGACCGGATGGCCGCGCATCGGCGTCTGCTTGCCGTCGTTGCGCGGCTGTTCGGGCGCCAGTCGGGCCGCGATCAGCTCGCGGGCATGGCGGGCGATGGTCGCGCGCCCCTTGGCATCGGCATAGGCGCGCTCCTTGGCGCCCAGATGGAAGTGGCTGCGAAACCGCGACCGCTCGAGCCGCGCGAAGATATCTTCATTCTGGCCCATCCGCGCAAGCTAGCCCGGCACGCGGCGGCGGGGAAGGCCCGGCCTCGGCCAGCAGTCGGAGACGGTGCCGCCGGGTCAGCAGCGCTTCGGTTTGCGCCAGTTCCGCCGCCTGCCGGATGCTGTCCCAGCCAAGCGCGGCGGCGCATCGACCGGCGATGGCGTCCAGGTCGCGCCCGGACAGCCGCCCGGTGACGGCGATGGCGCTGCGGCGCATGACCAGATCGGCCAGGTGAACCACGCTTTCGTGCCGGATCAGCCAGTCGAACTCGGCCAGGCTGTATTCCGGCGCGTCCTGCAGCAATTCCGGCGCCGGCCCTTCGGCGGTCAGGATCGGTCCGGCGGTGCTGCCGTAGCGATCCAGCAGCAGCGCGGCGCGCCCGGGACGGGCGCCGGTGGCGGCGGCGACGCGGGCGATCCAGCCCTGTCGCGCCGCCGGAACCCGCGGCAGGTCGCGGCCGCCGCCGATGGGCAGCGCCTGCGTGCCGATCCGCCGCGCCCGGCCAAGCCGGGCCAGCACCGTATCGGCGACCTCTTCGGCAAAGCCGCGAAAGGTGGTCCATTTGCCGCCCACCAGCGAGATGATCGGCCAGCGCCGCGCGCCCCCGGGCTCGGCCACCGGGGCGGAATGGTCGCGGCTGATCAGCCCCGGCGCGGTGCCGTCCGAGGCGGGCAGGGGACGGATGCCGGAATAGGCATAGACGATCTGGCCGCGATCGAACTGCAGGCCCGGCAGCAGGCCCTGCAACGCGGCGATGAAATAGTCGATCTCGGCATCCTCGCAGGCGACCTCGTCCGGGTCGTCGGCGCGGATGTCGGTCGAGCCGACCAGCGCCCGGCCCAGATAGTCGAAGACCAGGCAGATGCGGCCGTCATCGGCCTCGAAATAGATCATCCGGCCCTTCAGCGCCGCCAGCAGCCCGGGGTGGTCCAGCAGGATATGCGAGCCCTTGGTGCCGCCGATCAGCGTCGAGGGCGCGCCGAGCCGGGCGTTGATCCGGTCGATCCAGGGGCCGCCGGCATTGACGACGATGCGCGGGCGCAGGGCCAGCGGGCCCTGGGACGTGCCGAGCGTCACGGCGTCGCCGTCCGTGCCGACAATGGCCGTGTGGTTCAGCGCACGGCTGGCCGGGTTGGCGCGCAGCCCGTCGGCGATCAGTTCCCAGACCAGCCGCTCGGGCTGGGTCACCGTGGCGTCGTAATATTGCCCGGCGGCGACGATGCGCGGGGTCAGCGGCGGGATCTCGCGCAGCGCCCGCGCCCGCGACCACAGTTGATGGCGCGGCATGACCCGGTGGCGGCGGCCGTAGAAATCATACATGGCCAGGCCGATCTTCATCAGCACCGCGCCGCGGCTGCGGGGCGCGGTGGTCGAGCCGAAAAGCGTGCGCAAGGCGGCGGGAATGCCCCGGAGCCAGGAAAAGATCGGGATCACCGTCGGCAGCGGCCGCACCAGATGCGGAGCGTTCTTCAAGAGCAGGTTGCGCTCCAGCGTCGATTGCGCGACCAGCCGCAATTCGCCGGTTTCCAGGTATTTGATGCCGCCATGGATCAGCCGCGACGGCGCTGCCGAGGTGCCGCCGCCGAAATCGCCCTTGTCCGCGATCACGCAGGTCACGCCCTGTTCGCACAGATCGCGAAACAGCCCGGCGCCGTTCACCCCGGCGCCCAGGATCAGCACGTCGATGTCTTGGGTCATGTCCTAGCCTTCGTTCGGGGCCAGCGCCTCGATCCGCGGCCAGAGCGGGGCGAGGGCCAGGGTCAGGTCGGTGAACAGCGCATAACGCTGGGCCAGCGCGGCGCTGCGCCCGGGTTCGGGACGATGGCAGCGGATCAGCGCCGCCATGTCGCGCGGATCGTGGCGCGGGCTCTGGTAAAGCCCGACCGCCGCGCCGGCGCAAAGCGCCGCGCCCCAGGCGGCGGCCTCGTCGGTGTCCGAGGTGCTGACCGGCATTCCCAAAGCATCGGCAAAAAGCTGTGCGAACAAGGGACTGCGGGATATTCCTCCGGTCAGTCGAGCCTCGGTCGGCTGAAACCCCTCGCGCAGGGCATCGACATGGATGCGGTGGTTGAAGGCGATGCCCTCGATCACCGCGCGCAGCAGGTCGCCGCGATCCTGCCAGCCGCGCAGCCCGAAGAAGCCGGCGCTGGCCGTGGGGCCCAGCGGTGAGCCGAACAGGAACGGATGGAAAAGCGCGGTCGAGGGACGGGCCATGGCGGCCTCGATCTCGGGGATGATTTCGGCGTGGAAGGCGCGGCTCTCGGCCTCGGCCGCGCGGCGCTCGGCCCCGCAGAGCGTGTCGAGGAACCAGTCGTAATTCGCTGCCGATGCGGGCGAGATCGACATGGCGTTCCACTCGCCGGGCTCCAGCCCGTTGCGGCAGAACCAGCGCGGATCGACCCTGGGCACGGCCGAGATGGTCTCGTTGATCGAATAGGTGCCGGCGACGATGGCGACGGTGCCGGGCGTGTGGCCGCCGGCGCCAAGCGCCGAGGCGGTGACGTCGTGCAGACCGGCAGCGACGGGCGTGCCGGCGACAAGGCCGGTCGCCGCGGCGGCCTCGGGGGTGACATGGCCGGCGACGGCGCCGGGCGGCAGGATCGACGGCAGCGTCCCGGCCAGCGGCTGAAGCCCGAACAGCGGCAGGATGTCGGGCGCGTAGCGCTGGGTCGCGACATCGGTGAAGGAGGTGCTGGCCTCGGTCAGGTCGGTGGCGATGCGGCCGGTCAGGCAAAAGCGCAGCCAGTCCTTGCAGGCCAGCACATGCGCGATGCGGGCAAACCGTTCGGGCTCGTGGTCGCGCATCCAGGCCAGCAGCGCCGAGGGGGCCGAGGCATGCGGCGTCTGCCCGGTCCGCAGCAGCGCGCGTTCGGCGGTGCCATCGGCCTGCCAACCGGCGACAACCGCGCCGGCGCGGCTGTCCAGCGACAGGATGCCATGGCCCAGCGGGTGGGCGTCGCCGTCCAGCACATAGACGCCGTCGCCATGCGCCGTCGCCGCCACGGCGGCGATGGCGCCGGCCGGCCGGCCGCAGGCGGCGACCGCCTCGGCGATGGCGGCGGCGGTCTGGGTCCAGAGCAGGTCCATGTCGCGTTCGACATGGCGCGGGCGCGGCATCAGTTGCGGCACGCGCCGCCGCGCCACGGCCAGCACCCGCCCGGTTTCGTCGAAGATCACCGCCTTGGTGACGGTCAGTCCGTTGTCGATGCCAAGCAGCAGGGGCATGGGCGGTCCCGGATGATGTGATCGCGCCCGGCGCTGTCGCGGCCGGGCCGGCAGGGGCAGAAGGCGGACGGAGGCGCGCGGCGGCAGGGCCGCGCGCCCGCTGTTCTTATTGTTCCAGTACGAAGGGGGCGGTGTATTTGTCCGCGTTGTCCTTGGTGATCAGGAAGCAGTCGAAGAGCTGCTTTTCGGTATCCACCCCGGTCTTGCCGGTCTTGATGACGGCATCGGCCTGCTTGACCGCCTCGGCCGAGAAGATCGCCACCGGCTGCAGCACGGTGTATTGCAGCTCGCCGGCCTTGACCGCCTCGACCGCGTCGGGCGAGCCGTCGAAACCGCCGACCTTCACCGCGTCCAGCTTGCCGGCTTCCTTCAGCGCGGCGATGGCCCCCAGCGCCATCTCGTCATTGCCCGAGATCACGCCGTTGATGTCCGGATTCGCCTGCAACAGCGACTGCATTTTCTGATAGCCTTGGGTGCGGTCCCAGTTCGCGACCTCCTGGCCCACCTTCTGCAGGTCGGGATACTGGCTCAGTACGGTCTCGAAGCCGTTCGAGCGGGTCTGGGCGTTGTTGTCCGAGGGCGCGCCGAACAGTTCCACATATTTGCCCTTGTCGCCCACGGTCTCGACCCAGGCCTGGGCGCCCAGAGCCGCGCCCTGCGCGTTGTTCGAGACGAGCTGCGCCTTGGCCAGCCCTTCCTGGTTGATCTCGGCATTGACCAGGATCACCGGGATGTTCGCGGCCACGGCCTTCTGCACCGCACCGACCGAGCCGTCGGCATTGGCCGGGTCCAGGATGATCGCCACCGACTTGTTGGTGATCGCGGTGTCGATCAGCGTGCTTTCGGTGTTGGTGTCGCCGCGATGCGCGGCCACGTTGGCGGTATAGCCCAGCTCCTCGGCGGTTTTCTTGGCGACCTCGCCCTCGGTGAACCAATAGGGGTTCGCGGGGTCGTTGACGATGATGGTGATCAGCCCCTCGGCCGATGCCGCAGCCGCCATCAGCGGAATCGAGGCAGCGGCGGCAAGCAGCGCGCGGCGGGTCATTTTGAACATGGGTCTCACTCCCTTGGGGTTGGTTCACTGCCCTGCGGCAGGCTTTCGCCGGGCGGGTGTTCCGCCCGGCGGGAAGGTCCGGCGGGGTCAGCCCTTGCGGGTGCCGCGCCCGTATTGGATCGAGTTCATCAGCACGGCGAGCACGATCACCGCGCCGGTGAACACGGTCTGCCAGTAGGAGCTGACGCCGATGATGACGAGGCCCGCCGACAGGAAGCCGATGACGAAGGCGCCCAGCATGGTGCCGCGCACCGTGCCGCGCCCGCCGGTCAGGGCAGCGCCGCCGATCACCACCGCCGCGATGGCGGTCAGCTCATAGGTGGTGCCGGCGGTCGGCCCGGCCGAGGTCAGCTGCGAGCTGAGCACCAGCCCGGCAATCGCCGCCAGGGCGCCCGAGATGGTGTAGACGGCGATCTTGACGCGCCGGGTCGGCACGCCCGACAGTTCGGCCGCGCGCTCGTTGCCGCCCGAGGCATAGAGCCAGCGCCCGAAGGCCGAGCGCGACAGCATCAGCCCCGCCAGCACGGCGACGGTCGCCAGCACGATGACCGAGATCGGGATGCCGGCGATGCGGTTGAAGCCCAGCCAGCTGAAGCCGGTATTGCCGAGGTCCGGATTGCCGCGCAGGTTGTTGTAGGTCAGCCCGTTGGTCATCAGCAGGGCGACGCCGCGCGCGACATACATCACCCCCAGCGTGGCGACGAAGGGCGGCACCTTGAAGATCGAGATCAGCACCCCGTTCAGCGCCCCCACCGCCGCGCCCACGGTGACGGTCAGCACCACCACCGCCCAGACCGGCGGGTAAAGGATCACCCCGGCCCAGTCCAGCTCGACCCCCTGCATCATCGCGCCGGCGACCACGCCGCACAGCGCCAGGATCGAGCCGACCGACAGGTCGATGCCGCCGTTCAGGATCACCAGCAGCATGCCGACCGACAGGATGCCGTAGATGGCGACCTGGCTGGACATGATCAGGAAGTTCGACAGGGTGAAATAATTGGGCGACAGGAACGAGAACACCGCGATGATGAGGATCAGCGCGAAGAAGGCCCGGCCCTGAAGCAGGATGCGGCCCAGGCTGAAGTCGCCCTTCTTGGCCGGAGCCGGGGTTGCGGTCGTGGCAGACATGGGTTTTCCTCCCTCACATGATCCGTCAGGCAGCCACGGACTCGCCCGAGGCGGCCATGATCTTTTCCTTGGTGACGGTGGAATCGAACTCGGCCGAGATGCGGCCCTTGTGCATGACGATGATCCGGTGCGCGATGGACAGGCATTCGCTGACCTCGGACGTGGAATAGATCACGGCGAGGCCCTGTTTCGCGCCCTCGGCCAGCAGTCGGAACACCTCGGCCTTGGCGCCGATGTCGATGCCGCGCGAGGGCTCGTCCAGCATGATGACCCTGGGCCGGGTCGCCAGCATCTTGCCGATGACGACCTTTTGCTGGTTGCCGCCCGAGAGCGAGCCGATGGCGGCATGGCCGCCCGAGGTCTTGACGGTGACTTCGCGGATGCTGTCCTGGATCAGCTTCTTCTCGGCGCTGCGGCTGGTGAACAGCCCCCGCGTGAAGCGGCCGATCGAGGCCAGGGACAGGTTCTCGCCCACGGTCATGGTCTGCACGAGGCCGTCGCGCTGCCGGTCCTCGGGCACCAGCGCGAGGCCGCGCGCGATGCGTTCGGCGATCGACAGGTGCGAGATCTCGCGGCCCTCCAGCACGATCTCGCCGCCCGAGGCGGTCAGCCGGCCGGCGCAGGTTTCCAGAAGCTCGGTGCGGCCGGCGCCCATGAGGCCGTAGATGCAGACGATCTCGCCCGCGCGGACGTCCAGGGACAGCTTGTCCACCAGGTTGAAGCCGGCCGGGTCGGGCACCGAAAGATTGCGGATCGACAGCGCCACCTCGCCCATGCGGGTCGCGGGCGGCGCGCCCAGGTCGTAATTGTCGCCGACCATGTTGCGCACGATCCATTCCAGGTCGATCTCGGCGCGCGGCGCATAGGCGGTCATGGTGCCGTCGCGCAGCACCACCGCATGGTCGGTGATGGTCAGCGCCTCCTCCAGGTGGTGCGAGATATAGACGATGCTGACGCCCTTGGCGGTCAGGTCGCGGATCACCTTGAACAGCACCTCGACCTCGCTGGCCGAAAGCGCGCTGGTCGGCTCGTCCATGATCAGGATGCGGCTGTCCACCGACAGCGCGCGGGCGATCTCGACGATCTGCTGCTGGCCCAGGCGCAGCTCCTCAACCGGGGTCAGCGGGTCGATGTCCTCCTCCAGCTCTTCCATCAGGCGGCGGACCTGGCGTTCCTCCTCGGCGAAATCGACGCCGGTCGGGCCCATGATCTCGCGGCCCATGAAGATATTGTCGCGCACCGACAGGTTCGGGGCCAGGCTCAGCTCCTGGTGGATGATCGAGATGCCGCGGTCGCGCGCCTCGTTGGCGCTGGCAAAGGTCACGGGCTGGCCGTCCAGGATGATCTCGCCGGTGGTGGGCTGGATGACGCCCGACAGGATCTTCATCAGCGTGGACTTGCCGGCGCCGTTCTCGCCGAACAAGGTCGTCACCTGACCGCGATGGATGTCGAAATTCACGCCCTTCAGCGCATGGACGCTGCCATAGGACTTGGCGACGTTGCGGGCGGCCAGCACCACCTCGGCCGTATCGGGCTTGCCGGAGAGGATCTTGCTCATTTGACGCTGACCTCGACCGGGGTGATCAGCCAGTTCTTGGGATTGATCAGGCGGAAGGCGCCCACGACCTCGACGGTCTTGCCGGTCAGGTTCGCGGCGTCGATCTTGTCCAGCACCTCGGCCTTCATGGCGCGGTTGATGCCGGCGCCGGCGTTCTGGTACTCGATCTGGTTCTTGAACTTGCCGAAGGCGATGTCGCCGGGCGCGTCGCGCAGGTCGGTGCCGTTGATCGCCGGGCCGGTCTGGACGCGGACGGCGACGCCTTCGGGCAGACCCTCGACCGCCAGCGGATAGATCCCGGCCTTGGGCTCGCCCGCCGTGCCGGTCACGCGCACCGCCATGATGGCGCCGGTCGAGGCCGGGGTGCCGTATTTCGCGATGGCCGCGTCCTTGTCGGCGGCGATGGCGGCGGCGACTTCGGCGGCGTCGCCGGCCTTGGCCGTCACGGCGTCGCGGATGCGCGGGAACTCGGTCTGGCCGTAGCCGTCGGGCGAGAAGGCCTGCTGGCGCACGTCGGCGTCCGAGCCGATATGCACGACCTTGGTGTCAAGCGCGATGCCGGCCAGCACGACGGCCGCCGCGGCGATGCTGAGGATGAGCCCGCGCCGCGATGCCGCGGGGGCCTTGGGGGCGGAGCCGGTCGGGGCAGTGCTCTGGACCATGTTCAAGCCTCGATGATGGAATGTTGCGGGTCCGGCGCCTGCGCCGGGCGGCTGGTCGCGGGTCAGCCGGTCGAATCGCGGCCGGGACAGCCTGTCGGATGGGGCTGGGCACATAGCCTGTCGTGAAGAATTCCCTGCATTTTCCGGCCCCTCCTTTGGCTGGTCATGCCGCCCGGGCATCTGGAGCGCCGGGGCTTTCCTCCGTCTCGGGGGCTTGGGGTCGCATCGCCCGAATCCCGCCGTCTCCAGAACAGTAACTGAAATATTTTTCTATGTCCGTAAAAAAATGCATTCCCGAACTCGAAAATCTGCGGTATGAAAATGACCGAGGAGTTCGCCACGCCCGTCCGGGCTGGCTTGCCGCCCGGGCCGTGGCTTGGGCGGAGGAGGGCAACCATGCATCACCATCCCACCGACCCCCGCAGGACGGCATGCCATGGCCGGGGCTGACATCCTGATCGGCATCGACGCCGGCACCTCGGTCATCAAGGCGGTGGCCTTCGACCTGCGCGGCGCACAACTGGCCGCGGCCTCGGTGCCGAATCGCTATCAGGCCGGCGGCGACGGTTCGGCCACGCAATCCCTGGCCCAGACCTGGGACGACTGCGCCGCCGCGCTGCGAGGTTTGGGCGACAAGGTGCCGGATCTGGCCGGCCGCACCGCTGCCGTCTCGGTGACGGCGCAGGGCGACGGCACCTGGCTGGTCGGGCGCGACGGGCCGGTGGGCGACGCCTGGCTGTGGCTTGATGCCCGCGCCGCCCCGACGGTGGCGCGGCTGGCCGCTGGCCCGGCGAACCGCGTCCGGTTCGAGGCGACCGGCACCGGGCTCAACACCTGCCAGCAGGGCAGCCAGATGGCGCATATGGATGCGCATTGCCCGGACCTGCTGGACCGGGCCGAGGTGGCGCTGCATTGCAAGGACTGGCTTTACCTGAACCTGACCGGGGTGCGGGCGACCGACCCGTCCGAGGCCAGCTTCACCTTCGGCAATTTCCGCGACCGGCGCTATGACGACACGGTGATCGCCGCGCTGGGGCTGGAGCATCGCCGCGCCCTGCTGCCCGAGATCGTCGATGGCGCCGAGCAGACCCATCCGCTGACCGCCGAGGCGGCGCGGGCAACGGGGCTGCGCGCCGGCACGCCGGTCAGCCTTGGCTATGTCGATATGGTGATGACCGCGCTGGGTGCCGGGGTCTATGGCGGGGCGGGCGATGTCGCCTGCTCGACCGTGGGCTCGACCGGGGTGCATCTGCGGGCGGTGCGGGCGCAGGACGTGCATCTGAACGCGCAGGGCACCGGCTATGTCATCTGCCTGCCGATCCCCGGCATCGTGACCCAGGTGCAGACCAATATGGCGGCGACGCTGAACCTGGACTGGATCCTGGGCGTCGCGGCGGGCATCCTCTCGGATGTCGGCCAGCCGGTCACGCATCGCGACCTGGTGGCGCATATCGAGGGCTGGCTGGCGCAGTCGAAGCCGGGCCAGATCGTCTATCACCCCTATATCTCCGAGGCGGGCGAGCGTGGTCCCTTCGTCAACGCCGATGCCCGCGCCGGCTTCGTCGGCCTGTCGGCCGGGCACCGCTATCCCGACCTGATCCGGGCCGTGGCCGAGGGGTTGGGCATGGCGATGCGCGACTGCTACGCCGCCATGGGCCCGCTGCCGGCCGAGCTGCGGCTGACCGGCGGCGCCGCGCGCTCGCGCGGCTTGCGCGGCATCCTGTCGGCGGCGCTGGACGCGCCGGTGCGGGTGTCCGAGCGCGACGAGGCCGGCGCCGCCGGCGCCGCGATGATGGCCGCCGTCGCCATCGGCGCCTATCCCGACATGGAATCCTGCATCGCCGAATGGGTCACGCCGCTTCTGGGCGCGGCCGAGGCGCCCGACCCCGATCTCGTGGCCGCCTATGCGCGGCTCTTCCCGGCATTTTCCGCCGCGCGGCAGGCCCTGCCGCCCGCATGGGACGCCCTGGCCCTGGCCCGCGCCCCGAAAGGAGATTGAAATGAGCCAAGACCAAGTCATGATCGACCTTTTCGTCATCGGCGGCGGCATCAACGGCGCCGGCGTCGCCCGCGACGCCGCCGGCCGGGGCCTGAAGGTGGTGCTTTGCGAAAAGGACGATCTGGCGCAGGGCACCTCGTCGCGCTCGGGCAAGCTGGTGCATGGCGGGCTGCGCTATCTGGAATATTACGAGTTCCGCCTGGTGCGCGAGGCGCTGATCGAGCGCGAGGTGCTGATGAACGCCGCCCCGCATATCATCTGGCCGATGCGCTTCGTGCTGCCGCATTCGCCGCAGGACCGGCCCGCCTGGCTGGTGCGGCTGGGGCTGTTCCTTTACGACCACCTGGGCGGGCGGCAGAAGCTGCCCGGCACCCGCACGCTGGACCTGCGCCGCGACCCCGAAGGCGCGCCGCTGCTGGACCAATACGTCAAGGGCTTCGAATATTCCGATTGCTGGGTCGATGACGCCCGCCTCGTGGTGCTGAACGCCGTCGATGCCGCCGAGCGCGGCGCCGAGGTGCTGACCCGCAGCCCCTGCATTTCGGCCCGGCGCGAGGACGGCGCCTGGACCGTCGAGACCCGCAGCGAGATCACCGGCGCGCTGCGGCGCTTCCGCGCCCGCTGCGTGGTGAACTGCGCCGGGCCGTGGGTGTCGGACGTGATCGGCCGGGTGGCGGGCTCGCAGTCCAGCCGCAACGTTCGGCTGGTCAAGGGCAGCCATATCATCGTGCCGAAATGGTGGGCGGGCGCCAATGCCTATCTGGTGCAGAACCACGACAAGCGGGTGATCTTCATCAACCCCTACGAGGGCGACAAGGCGCTCATCGGCACCACCGACATCGCCTATGAGGGCCGGGCCGAGGACGTCACGGCGGACGAATCCGAGATCGAATACCTGCTCGCCGCCGTGAACCGCTATTTCAAGCAGAAGCTGCGGCGCGACGATGTGCTGCACAGCTTCTCGGGCGTCAGGCCGCTGTTCGACGACGGCAAGGGCAACCCCTCGGCGGTGACGCGGGATTATGTCTTCGATCTGGACCAGACCGGCGGCGCGCCGCTGCTGAACGTGTTCGGCGGCAAGATCACCACCTTCCGCGAACTGGCCGAGCGCGGCATGCATCGCTTGCGCGAGGTGTTTCCGGCCATGGGCCCGGACTGGACCGAAAGCGCGCCCTTGCCCGGCGGCGACATGGCCAACGCGGATTACGAAAGCTATGCGGAACTCCTGCGCGAGCTGAACCCCTGGATGCCGCGCGGGCTGCTGCATCACTATGGCCGGCTTTACGGCACCCGGACCCGCGACGTGGTCGCGGGGGCGCTGTCGCTTTCCGACCTGGGCCGGCATTTCGGCGGCACGCTCTACGAGGCCGAGGTGCGCTACCTGGTCGCCCGGGAATGGGCGCAAACGCCCGAGGACATCCTTTATCGCCGCACCAAGCATTACCTGCACCTGACCGAGGACCAGCGCCGCGCCTTTGCCGACTGGTTCGCGGGCTCGGACCTGGCCCAAGCCGCCTGAGGACACCATGGCCCTGACGCTGTCGCTGAACACCAACCCGCTGGTCAACCGCTTCGCCGAAGCCGACGACCTGATCGACACCGTGGCGCGCGACCTGCGGATCCGCGACCTGCAACTGACGCATGAGTTCATCAACCCGAGCTGGCCCGCCCCGGTGATCCGCCGCCTGACCCGCACCATGGGCGCGGCGCTGGCCCGCACCGGCGTGCGCGTCACCAGCGGCATGACCGGGCCCTATGGGCGGCTGAACCACTTCGGCCATCCCGACCGCGACGTGCGGCGCTATTACGTCGACTGGTTCAAGACCTTCGCCGACATCATCGGCGACCTGGGCGGGCAGTCGGTCGGCACGCAATTCGCCATCTTCACCTATCGCGACTATGACGAACCCGCCCGGCGCGAGGAGCTGATCCGCATTGCCATCGACGCCTGGGCCGAGGTGGCCGAGCACGCCAAGGCGGCCGGGCTGCGATACCTTTTCTGGGAACCGATGAGCGTCGGGCGCGAGTTCGGCGAGACCATCGACGCCTGTATGGCATTGCAGGACCGGCTGACGGCGGCCAAGATGGCGGTGCCGATGTGGATGATGGCCGATATCGACCACGGCGACGTGACCAGCGCCAATCCCGACGACACCGACCCCTATGCCTGGGCGCGGGCGGTGCCGAAGGTCAGCCCCATCATCCACATCAAGCAGTCGATGATGGACAAGTCGGGCCACCGGCCCTTTACCGCCGAATACAATGCCAAGGGCCGCATCCAGCCCGCACCGCTGCTCGCGGCCTTCGCCGAAGGCGGCGCCGCCGATAACGAGATCTGCCTGGAGCTGAGCTTCAAGGAGCGCGAGCCGAATGACCGCCAGGTGATCCCGCAGATCGCCGAAAGCGTCGCCTTCTGGGCGCCGCATATCGACACCGGCGCGGATACGCTGAATATCTGACCCCGGAACACCCCGAAAAGGACGCCCGCATGACCCGCCAGCCCCGCCCCCCTTGCCGCCGGCCCGCCTGATGGCGCGGCGCGGAGCCTTGGACCCGGAACAAAGCCTCGCCATCCGCGCGGCCTGGTTGCATTACGCCGGCGGGCTGACGCAGGCGGCGGTGGCGAAACGGTTGGGCGTGCCCTCGGTCAAGGCGCATCGGCTGATCGCCCGCGCGGTGGCCGAGGGCGTGGTCAAGGTCTCGATCGACGGCGAGATCGTGGAATGCGCCGCGCTCGAGGATCGGCTTTGCGCCCGCTACGGGCTGGACTATTGCGAGGTGGCGCCCGAACTGGGCGAGGAGGGGATGCCGCTGCGCGCGCTGGGTCTGGCCGGGGCGGGCTTCCTGCGGCGCGAGATCGAGCGCGGCGAAGATCCGGTGATCGGTCTTGGCCATGGCCGCACGCTGGCGGCGGCGGTGCACCAGTTGCCGCGTTTCGACGCGAACGGGGTGCGCTTCGTGTCGCTGCTGGGCGGCTTCACCCGCAGCTATGCCACCAACCCGCATGACGTGATGTATGCGCTGGCGCAGAAGACCGGCGCGCAATCCTATGTGCTGCCGGTGCCGTTCTTCGCCAATTCCGAACAGGATCTGGCGGTGTTGCTGGCCCAGCCGGGGGTGCGCGAACTGTTCGACCTTTCGAACGGCGCCAGCCTGAAGGTGGTCGGCATCGGCACGGCGGATGCCGGGGCGCAACTGGTCGCCTCGGGCATGATCGAGCCGCATGAGATCGCCGAGATCAACGCCGCCGGCGCGCAGGGCGAGATGCTGGGCCATTTCTTCGACGCCCGGGGCCGGGTGCTGGAAACCACCCTGAGCGCGCGCACGCTGTCGGTCAGCCTGGACGGGCCCGAGGGCAGCCGGATCGTCGCCATTGCCGGCGGCACCGACAAGGTGCGGGCGATCCGGGCGGTGCTGGAAAGCCGGCGTCTGTCGGGACTGATCACCGACGAGGCCACGGCGCGGCTGTTGGCGGACTGACGGCGGGGGGAACGGGACGAGCGGGGCTCGTCCCGAACGCTGCCGCTGGGCCGGGCGCCCGCGCCCGGCAACCGTTCAGGCGGCGTAGCGTTTCGCCATCGCCGCCAGCGGCAGCGGGCGGATCTTCGCGGCATGGCCGGCGGTGCCGAAGGCCTCGAAACGCGCCTTGCAGACCTCGGACATCATCGCCATGGCGGGTTTCAGATAGCCGCGCGGGTCGAACTCGGCCGGTTCCTCGCTGAGCTTCCTGCGGATCGCGGCGGTCATCGCCAGCCGGTTGTCGGTGTCGATATTGACCTTGCGCACGCCCGATTTGATGCCGCGCTGGATTTCCTCGACCGGCACGCCCCAGGTTGGCCGGATGTCGCCGCCATAGGCGTTGATGATCTGCTGCAGATCCTCGGGCACCGAGCTGGAGCCATGCATGACCAGATGCGTGTTCGGCAGGCGGCGGTGGATCTCCTCGATCACATGCATGGCGAGGATGGCGCCGTCGGGTTTGCGGGTGAACTTGTAGGCGCCGTGGCTGGTGCCCATGGCGACGGCCAGCGCATCGACGCCGGTGTCCTTCACGAATTGTTCGGCCTCGGCCGGGTCGGTCAGCAACTGGTCCTCGGAGAGCCGGCCCTCGGCGCCGTGGCCGTCCTCCTGGTCGCCCATGCCGGTTTCCAGGCTGCCCAGCACGCCCAGCTCGCCCTCGACCGAGACGCCGCAGGCATGGGCCATCTCGACCACGCGGGCGGTGATGTCGCGGTTATAGGCGTAATCAGCGGGCGTCTTGCCGTCGGCCTGCAGCGAGCCGTCCATCATCACGCTGGTGAAGCCGTTCTGGATCGCCGTGGCGCAGGTCGCAAGCCCGTTGCCGTGGTCCAGGTGCATGCACAGCGGGATGTCCGGGAAGGCGCGCGACAGGCCCTGGATCAGCCCGGCCAGCACGGCGTCGTTGGCATAGGCGCGCGCGCCGCGGCTGGCCTGCAGGATCACCGGGCTGTCGGTCGCCGCGGCGGCGTTCATCACCGCCAGCCCCTGCTCCATGTTGTTGATGTTGAAGGCGGGAACGGCATAGCCGTTCTCGGCCGCATGGTCGAGAAGCTGGCGCAGCGTGATCATGGCCATGGGCTGTTATCCTTTGCTGATGGCGAGATGGGACAGGATGGTTTCGACTTCCTCGCGGGCGCCGAAGAACAGCGGCACCATCTCGTGCAGCCCCTGCGGTTGGCGGTCGAGGATCGGCTGGCACCCGTCCGAGGCGATGCCGCCGGCCTGCTCGACCAGGAAGGCGATCGGGCAGCATTCGTAGATCAGTCGCAGCCGGCCGTTCTCGTAGCCCGGGCGGCGGTCGGCGGGATAGAGGAAGGCGCCGCCCTTCAGCAGGATGCGGTGCAATTCGCCGACGGCGGCGGCGAGCCAGCGCATGTTGAAGTCGCGCCCGCGCGGGCCGTCCTTGCCCTGGCGCAGTTCCTGCACCCAGGCCTGCAGGCCCGGCGACCAGTGGCGTTCGTTCGAGGCGTTATAGGCGATGGTCGAGGCGGTGGGTTTCAGCTGCACGCGCTCGCGGGTCAGGCGGAACTGGCCCGCCTCGGCATCATAGCCGGCGACATGGGTGCCGTCGCCCAGCGACCAGCCGAAATCCAGCGAATGGCCGAAGCTCGCGTAGCCGGCGCCGACCACGGCCCGGCCCTTGCGCAGGAAGCCTTCGGGCGCGGCGGGCAGGATGGAGTAGAGCATGCCCAGCGGCGCGCCGATGCCGATGCTGCCCGAGCCGTCGATCGGGTCCATCGCCACGTCCCAGGCGCCGCCCGGGTTCAGGGTGACGACTTCCTCGGCCTCTTCGGAGAGCACCCGGCCGACGCCGGCGGCGGCCAGCGCCTCCAGCATGTGGTGATGGGCGGCGACATCCAGCGCCTTCTGCTTGTCGCCGCTGTCATTGGTGCCGATCACGGCCTCGGGGTCGCCATGCAGCCGGCCGGCGGCCAGCCGTGCGGCCAGCGCCGGCTGGGCCCGGGCAATCGCAAGGGTGATGGCGGCGGGGCCGTCGCCCGCCAGCACGTCGGAAAGCGGGCGGCCGGTGGCGGGGCCGTCGTTCGGCAGTTTCAGCATGGCGGGCCTTTGCGTGCGGGCTCAGCCGGCCTTGTTGTATTTCGCGTCCACTTCGTCAATGGCGCAGACATTGCCGGCCGAGCGGCCGTTCGGGTCGAAGTTCATCGTCTCGGCCAGCCAGGCGTCGGCGATGGCCTTGGCCAGTTCGGTGCCGATCACCCGCGCGCCCATGGTGATGATCTGGGCGTTGTTCGACAGCGCCGCGCGCGTCGCCGAATAGGTGTCATGGGTCAGGGCGGCGCGGATGCCCGGCACCTTGTTCGCGGCGATGCAGACGCCGATGCCGGTGCCGCAGACCAGGATGGCGCGGTCATAGGTGCCATCCAGCACCCCGTTCGCCACGCGGTCCGAGAGATCGGCATAGAAGGCATCCGCGCCGGCCTCGGTGCGGCTGATCTCGGAAACCTCGTGCTTGTCCTTGAGGTGGTCGGCCAGCAGCTTGGCCAGCCCTTCGCCCGCGCTGTCGCCTGCGATTGCCAGTTTCATTTCGTGTCTCCGATGGTTGCGGCGCAGCGCGCCAGGATGTCCAGATAGCCCTCGACGTTCCAGGCCGAGCGACCGATGAAAAGCCCGTCGATATGCGGGCAGGCGATCAGTTCCGCGCAATTGCCGGGGTTGACCGAGCCGCCATAGAGGCAGGGGATGCGGCGCGACAGCACGTCCTGCGCCACCGCGATGATCTCGGCCTGCCGCGCATCGGCATAGTCCGACGTCGCGGGGATGCCGTTCACGCCGATGGCCCAGACCGGCTCGTAAGCCAGCAGGATCGGCGCCGATTTCTGCTCGGCCGAGAGCCTGGCCAGCGCGCCGCGCACCTGGGTCTCCAGCACCGCGCGGGCGCGGCCGGATTCGCGTTCGGCCAGCGTCTCGCCGATGCAGATCAGCGGGATCAGGCCGTGGCGCACGGCGGCCTCGGTCTTGAGGCCCACGGTCTCGTCCGTTTCGCCGAAATGCTCGCGGCGCTCGCTGTGTCCCAGTTCGACGATGTCGAGGTTGCAGTCGCGCAGCATCAGCGGGCTGATCTCGCCCGTCCAGGCGCCTTCGTCGGCCCAATGCATGTTCTGCGCGCCGACCTTGACCGAGGTTTCGGCCAGCATCGCCTTGACCTCGCGCACGGCGGTAAAGGGCGGGATCACGAAGCGCTGGATGCGCGGCGCGCGCGCGGCATCGGCGGCGGCCAGTCCCTTGGCAAAGGCGCGCGCCTCGGCCAGGGTCTTGTTCATCTTCCAGCTGGTGCCGATCCAGAATTCGGTCATGTCGTCGTCCTAACGGTCAGAATGCTTGGCAATGGTCAGGGGAATGCCCGCGCGGTCCAGCGCGGCGCGGTCCTCGGGGTCGGGGGCGGCATCGGTGATGATCGCCTGGTACTCGGACAGATCGGCCAGCGCATGCAGCGCCGAACGGCCGAAGCGGCGGTGGTTGACCAGCAGCACGCTGCGCCCGGCGGCAAGCATCATGGCGCGCTTGGCCCGGATCACCGCATCGTCCATGTGAAAGGCCTGCAGGCCGGACACGGCGGGGGCCGAGATGAAGGCCAGGTCCGCCCGCAGCCGGCTTAGGGCATTTTCCGTCACCAGCCCGAAGAAGCCGTTGAACTTGGCGCTGAAGATGCCGCCGAGCGCGATCAGCGTGATCCGCGCCATGTCCTTCAGCGGCTCGATCACCGCCGCGTTGTTGGTGATCACCGTCAGCGGCGCCTTCTCGGCCAGGCTGGCGCCCAGCAGCGCCGCCATCGAGCCGTCATTGACCATCACGGTCATGCCCGGCTCGACCAGGTCCAGCGCGGCGCGGGCCATGCGGGCCTTGGCGTCGGAATCCTGCAGGGCCCGGATGCGGAAATCGCTTTCGAACTGCGTCCCGGCCTCGATGGTCGCGCCGCCGCGCACCTTGCGCAGCAGCCCGGCCTGTTCCAGGTCGTCCAGGTCGCGGTGGATGGTCATCTTCGAGACCGCGAAACGCTCGGCCAGATCGTCCAGATCGACGGCGCGCGTCGCGACCAGCAGATCCATGATGGCTTGCCTGCGTTCTTCGCGTTTCACGAACATCCCTCCCTGCGCCCGGATTCGCCGCGGCCCGATACTTTTCTAACAATACTTCACGCAAACACAACATCAATTATGTGACTTTGTGATTTTTGATTGTTATTTTTGCCGCCGCGCAGTATCTGAGGGGCAAACGGAGGACCGAACATGCCTTTTGACATCCCCAAAGACCCCGCGATTGCCGCCAAGGCGGCGCTCGACCCCGCGAATTTCGCGCTGGCGAATTGCATCCGCGCGCTGTCCATCGACGCGGTGAACGCCGCCAATTCCGGCCATCCCGGCGCGCCGATGGGCATGGCCGATGCCGCGGCGGTGCTGTTCTCCAAGCACTTGAAATTCGATGCGAAACACCCCGACTGGCCGGATCGCGACCGCTTCGTGCTGTCGAACGGCCATGCCTCGATGCTGCTCTACAGCGTGCTGCACCTGACCGGCTACGAGGACATGACCATCGAGCAGATCCGCAACTTCCGGCAATGGGGCGCGATCACGGCGGGCCACCCGGAATACGGCCATGCCAAGGGGATCGAGACCACCACCGGCCCGCTGGGGCAGGGGCTTGCCACCGCCGTCGGCATGGCCCTGGCCGAGCGCCGGCTGGCCGCCGAATTCGGCACCGACCTGGTCGATCATCACACCTGGGTCATGCTGGGCGACGGCTGCCTGCAAGAGGGCATCGGGCAAGAGGCCGCCAGCCTGGCCGGCCATCTGGGCCTGGGCAAGCTGATCGTGCTTTACGACGATAACTCGATCACCATCGACGGGCCGACCTCGGTCAGCTTCTCGGAAAACGTCCCGGCCCGGTTCGAGGCCATGGGCTGGCACGTCCAGTCCTGCGACGGCCATGACGGCAAGGCGCTCGACGCCGCCATCACCGCCGCCAAGGCCGAAACCGGCAAGCCCTCGCTGATCGCGATGAAAACCGTCATTGGCTTCGGCTCGCCCAACAAGGCCGGCAGCTATGCCGTGCACGGCTCGCCGTTGGGCAAGGACGAGGCGGCGCTGACCAAGGAAGCCATCGGCTGGTCGGCCGAGCCCTTTGTCATCCCCGGGGATCTGGCGGCAGAATGGCGCGAGATCGGCCAACGCGGCGCCCAGGCCCGCGCCGACTGGCAAGCCCGCCTGGCCGCGACACCGGCCGAGACCCGCGCCGAGTTCGACCGCCGCCAGGCCGGCGCCTTGCCCGGCGATTACGAGCCGACCTTGCAGGACGCCCGCGCCCAGCTTTTCGCCGCGCCGAAAAAGGCTGCGACCCGCAAGGCCAGCCAGATGGCGCTGGAGGCCCTGACCCCGGCGCTGCCCGAGATGATCGGCGGTTCGGCCGACCTGACCGGCTCGAACCTGACCCGGGTGCCGGCGGTGGACAGCCAATATACCCGCGAGGCGCCCGGCCGCTATATCGGCTACGGCGTGCGCGAATTCGGCATGGCCGCGGCGATGAACGGCATCAACCTGCATGGCGGCTTCATCGCCTATGGCGGCACTTTCCTGGTGTTCTCGGACTATGCCCGCAACGCCATCCGGCTGTCGGCGCTGATGGGGGTGGGCACGGTCTATGTCATGACCCATGACAGCATCGGCCTGGGCGAGGACGGCCCGACCCACCAGCCGATCGAGCATCTGGCCAGCCTGCGCGCCATTCCCGGCCTGACCGTGCTGCGCCCGGCCGATACGGTCGAGACGCTGGAGGCCTGGGACATCGCCATCCGCAACCGGCATGTGCCCTCGCTGCTGGCGCTGTCGCGGCAGGACGTGCCGCAACTGCGTCTGGACGCGGGCGCCGAGAACCTGACTGCCAAGGGCGCCTATGTGCTGCGCCGGTTCGGTGCCAAGGATGACGGGGGCCGCGACGTGACGCTGATCGCCACCGGCACCGAGGTCGCCATCGCCGTCGAGGCGGCGCAGGCGCTGCACGCGGACGGGCTGTCGGTCGCCGTGGTCTCGATGCCCTCGTGGGAGCTGTTCGACGCCCAGCCGGAATCCTATCGCAAGGAAACGCTGGGCGACGCGCCCCGCATCGCCGTCGAGGCGGCGGGCAAGTTCGGCTGGACCCGCTATGTCGCCAGCGAGGACGACGTGATCGGCATGACCGGCTTCGGCGCCTCGGCCCCGATCGACCGGCTCTATCAGGAGTTCGGCATCACCAAAGAAGCCATCGTCGCGCGGGCCAAGGTGCTTGCCGGCAAGTGACAGCTGCCGCGCCCGGAACCGATCCGGGCGCGGTCACCCCCCGACGGGGCCGGGCCAATCGTTGATCCGCATGGCTGCGAACCGCTCGCGCAGCCAGCGGGCGGCCGGGCCGCTGGGACGCTGTTTGTGCCAGACCATTTCCAGCGCCACCGGCCAATCGGCACCGTCGAACTGCAGGACCGGCGTGACCAGATCGTCGCGAACCGGCGATTCCTCGATGATGTGGTCGGGCACCAGCGCCCAGCCGATGCCGCGCCGGACCATCTGCAGGATGACCCAGTGGCTTTCCACCCACCAGACCTCGGCCGCGCTGCGCAGGCGCTGCTTTTCCGGCCCCTCGCTGCGCACGGCGACCATCAGCTGGCGGTGGCGCTTCAGATCCTCCCAGTCCACCATCGTATCGGCCAGCGGATGGTTCTTGCCGCAGACCAGTTTCAGCGGCACCCAGCCCAGCGTGTGAAAGGCGATCTCGGTCGGCAGCACCTCTTGCCGCCACATCACGCCGATATCGGCCTTGCCGTCCAGCACCAGGCGGCTGACATCCTCCATCATCGGGAACAGCAGCTCCAGCTCGACATGCGGGAAGCGGGCGGCGAATTCGGCGAAAAGCGTCGCCAGCGGCTCCTCGGGATAAAGCTCGTCGATGGCGACGACCAACCGGTGCTCGACATGCGCGGTCAGGCTGGCGGCGACGCCGATCAGATGCTCGCGGCGGTCCAGCACCACCCGGGCCTCGGCCAGCAGCCGCTCGCCCGCCGGCGTCAGCACCGGGTTGCGCCCCTCGCGGCTGAACAGCGCGACGCCCAGATCGTCCTCGAGATTCGAGACCTGGGTGCTGATCGCCGACTGCGCCTTGCGCAGCGCCCGACCGGCGGCCGAGAACGAGCCGTGCTGCGCGGCGGCGGCAAAGGCTTCCAACTGCTCCAGCGTGACGGTCATCTATCTGTCAATCAGATGGTATCCAACTTTGTATTCTGGGAAATACAGATAGAAAGCGCGTCACGCAAGAATGAGGAATCACAATGACCATGCGCAGCTTTCCGGACCGGGTCCGCCACGCGGTGAGCTTCGAGTTGATCGGCTTGGCGATCGTCACCCCGCTGGCCGCCTGGATCTATGACAAGCCGTTATTCGACATGGGCGTCGTCGGCGTCGGCGCGGCGACGCTGGCCACGGTCTGGAACTTCGTCTTCAACCTCGGGTTCGACCACGCCATGCGGCGCTGGGTCGGCGATGTCCGGAAGTCGCTGCGCCACCGGCTGCTGCATACCGCGCTGTTCGAGCTGGGCCTGCTGGTCATGCTGCTGCCGCCGATGGCCTGGTATCTGGGCATGACGCTGTGGCAGACGCTGCTGCTCGACCTGTTCATCGTCGCCTTCTATCTGGTCTATAATTTCGTCTTCAACATCGCCTATGACCGGATCTTCCCGCTGCCCGCCGCGCCGCAAGGCCGCGGTCGGGAGCAGGGGCGCGGGCAGCCGGCCTAGCCCGGATCGCAGGCGATCTCGTCCAGCAGGAAGGCGCGGAACTTGCGGATCGCGGGACGGTTGCGCCGGCCCTTGGGATAGACCAGCCAGAAGCTGCGGCCGTTCCGCGCCACCAGCGGAAAGGGCTGGATCAGGCTGCCGGTCGCCAGTTCGAACCGGAAGAAGCGCGGCGTCAGCAGCGCCACGCCGTAACCCTCCAGCGCCGCCCGCGCCTCGTGCAGGTCGGTCGACAGCGTCAGGCCGGGCCGGGGCGGGGTTTCCCAGAAATCCACCCCGGCCTCGCGCATCCAGACCGCCCAGTTCGGGTCCACCCGGTCCAGCAGCGGCAATTTCAGCAGGTCGGCCGGCTCGTGCACCGCGTGTTTCCTGGCCAGCGCCGGCGACAGCATGGGGGTGTATTCGATGGGCATCAGACAATGCTCCTCGACCCCCGGCCAGCCGCCCTCTCCGGCGCGGATGGCGACGGTGATGTCCTCGCGCCCGAAATCGACCAGGTTGTCGCTGGTCTCCAGCCGCACCGCCAGGTTCGGATGGTTCATCTGGAACTTGCCCAGCCGCGGCGACAGCCAGGCCCCCGCAAAGGTCGGCACGGTCGAGATCGACAGGGTCGAGACCGAATCCGCCGACGGGTCGGCATAGGCTTCGCGCAGCATGTCGAAGGCGTCGATGGTCGGGCGGGCGAACAGCGCCCCGGTCTCGGTCAGTACGATCTCGCGCGGCTTGCGCAGGAACAGCGGCGTGCCCAGCCGCTCCTCCAGCAGGCGGATCTGATAGCTGACCGCGGCCTGGGTCATGCCCAGCTCCTCGGCGGCGCGGGTGAAGCTCAGATGCCGCGCCACCGCCTCGAAGGCACGCAGGGCGGCGAGAGGGGGTATCGACATAAGCGTGCCTTATGGATGCTTGCCGAGGCTTTGTTGGTCATCGCCGGGGAAACCTAGCATGATCGGAGGGTGGATCAACCATGACCACCGAAAGGAGGGCAAAATGTCCGACAATTCCGCATGTGATCGCCAACGCCCCTTCCTGCCGGGCCTGACCCGGCTGCTTTTCGGTGTGCTGCGCCGCGATAAGCCCAGCCTATCGCCATGCCCAGACCGCATGGCGGCGCTGGACCATCCGGCGACGCGCAAGGCGTTGGCCGGTCTGCCCGCGCATCTGCTGCGTGACATCGGTGTCGCCGACACGCGCAGCGACGCGGTCGCCCCGCTGCAGGAAGGCGACGCGCTGCGCCGGCATCTGTGGTAGCGCGTCAGCCCGCCACACTTTTGCGCACGGTTTCCCCGAAGGCGCGGCGATAGGCGCGCGCCAGCGTGGCGGGCGACGAGAACCCGGTCCGCGAGGCGATCTCGCCCAGCGTCAGCCGGGTTTCCAGCGCCAGCGCCCGGGCATGGGACAGCCGGATCTGCCGGTAGTAGCCGCCGGCCGACAGGCCCAGATGGGCATGGAACAGCCGGTCCATGCTGCGCGGCGACAATGCCGCGCGCTCGGCGATGCGGGGCAGGGGCAAGGGCTGTTCGGCGGTCTCGCGCATGGCGACGATGGCGCGCTGCAGCGACGGCGGCAGCGCGCTGTCGGTCATGCGGCTGGGCAATTGCCATTCCACCGGATCGGTGCTGCGCCCCATCACCCGGCCGAACATGTTCGCCACGTCGAAGCGCAGCGCCTCGCCCGCCTGCGCGCCGATCAGGTCCAGCGACCAGCTCAGCACGCTTTGCGCGCCGCCGCAGGTGACGATATTGCCATCCGCGACATAGGGGTCCGGCACCACGGTGATTTCCGGAAAGGCTTCGGCCAGCGCCTCGCGCTCCATCCAGTGGATGGCGGCGCGGCGTCCGGCCAGCAGGCCCATGCGGGCCAGCAGCCAGGCCCCGGTATCGAGCCCGCCCACCACCGGCAGGCCGCGCGCCTTGCGCAGCACCGCCCGGGCCGAGTCGCGCTGCAGATGGTCGCGCATGCCGTAGCCCGAGACCAGGATCAGCGCATCCGTCGCCCCCACCCGCGCCAGCGGCAGATCGACCGAGATCGCCAGCCGTGATGAGCTGATGACCGCCCCGCCCTCCAGCGAGCAGACCTGCCAGGAAAACAGCCGCTGCCCCGACAGGTCCCGCGCCGCCCGCAGGGGCTCGATGGCGCTGGCCAGCACCATGTTCGAGAAACCGTCGAACAGCAGGAAGGTCAGGTGCAGCGGCGATTTTGGCAACATCGGAAAAATATATGGCGGAGAATGCACATCATGCCAGTGGAATTGCTGGCAGGTTGCGGTGGAAAGCAGCCATTGCCGGAGCCATGAATGAACCGTGACGTCTTCATCACCTGCGCGGTGACCGGATCGGGGCAGAGCCACAAGAAATCCGGGCTGGTGCCGATCACGCCCCGCCAGATCGCCGAAGCCTGCATCGAGGCGGCGAAGGCGGGCGCGGCCATCGCCCATGTGCATGTGCGCGACCCCCAGACCGGCGCCCCCTCGCGCGATCCGGCGCTGTATCGCGAGGTGGTCGAGCGGGTGCGGTCATCCGGCACCGACGTGGTGCTGAACCTGACGGCGGGCATGGGCGGCGACATCGTGCTGGGCTCGGCCGAGGCGCCGCTGCCGCTGTCGCCGCAATCCGACCTGATCGGCGCCAGCGAGCGGCTGGTGCATGTCGAGGAACTGCTGCCCGAGATCTGCACCCTCGATTGCGGCACCATGAACTTCGCCGAGGCCGATTACGTCATGACCAACACCCCCGGCACGCTGCGCGCCATGGCGGCACGCATCCAGGCGGCGGGGGTGCGGCCCGAGATCGAGGTTTTCGACACCGGCCATCTGTGGCTGGCCAAGACGCTGGTCGAGGAGGGGTTGATCGACGATCCGGTGATGATCCAGCTGTGCATGGGCATCCCCTATGGCGCGCCGGCCGATCCGAACAGCCTGATGGCGATGGTGAACAACATCCCGCCGGGCTGGGTCTATTCCATGTTCTCGATCGGGCGGATGCAGCTTCCCTATGTCGCGCAGGCGGCGCTGGCGGGCGGCAATGTCCGCGTCGGGCTGGAAGACAACATCTGGCTCGACAAGGGCGTGCTGGCCCGCAACGGCGACCTGGTCGAGCGGGCGGCGACGATCCTGAACGCGATGGGTTGCCGGATCCTCGGCCCGCAGGCGGTGCGCGACAGGCTGAAGCTGACCCGGCGCTGAGCCGCAGACCGAACCAATCCATAACGCAAGACAGGGGTCCATCATGAGTATCAATCTGACGAGGCGGGGGCTGACAAGGCGGGGCTTGCTGGCCGGCGCGGCGGGCATGACGGCGGCGGGGCTGATCCTGCCGCGCGGCGCGCGGGCGCAGGAGGCGACGCGCGGCGGCCGGCTGCGCATCGGCCATCTGGGCGGCGCGACCTCGGACACGCTGGACCCGGCGACCTATGCCGCCGGGCCGGTGGTGACGGCGATGCTGGCGGTCTGCAACAACCTGGTCGAGATCGACGCCAAGGGTCGGGCCGTGCCCGAGCTGGCCGAGTTCGAGCCCGATGCCGACGCCCGGGTCTGGACCTTCCGGCTGAAGGACGGCGTCACCTTCTCGGACGGGCGAAAGGTCATGGCCAGGGACGTGATCGCCTCCTTCGACCACCATCGCGGCGCCGATACCAAGTCCGGCGCCAAGGGCTCGCTGGAGCAGGTCAGGGAGATCCGCGCCGACGGCGACAATGTCGTGGTCTTCGAACTGAGCTCGGGCAATGCCGATTTCGCCTATCTGACCTCGGATTATCACTTCGTCATCATGCCGGCGAACGAGGACGGCACGCTGGACTGGCAATCGGGCCTGGGCACCGGCGGCTATGTGCTGGAGAATTTCGAGCCGGGCGTGCGCATCACCCTGAAGCGCCGCGACGATTACTGGAAACCCGACCGCGCCTGGTTCGACGAGGCGGTGCTGCTGACCATCAACGACGCCACCGCCCGGCAGAATGCGCTGATGACCGGCGAGGTCGATGTCATCAACTCGCCCGACCTGGCCACGCTGCACCTGTTGCAGCGCCGTCCGGGCCTGCAGCTGGTCGAGGTGACGGGAACCGCGCATTACACCATGCCGATGTTCTGCGACCAGGCGCCCTTCACCGATCCGAACCTGCGGCTGGCGCTGAAATACGCCATCGACCGGCAGGAGGTGCTGGACAAGGTGCTGCGCGGCCATGGCCAGATCGCCAATGACAGCCCGATCGCGCCGGCGAACCGCTTCTATGCCGCCGACCTGCCGCAGCGCGCCTATGACCCGGACAAGGCGAGGCACTACCTGAAGCAGGCCGGCATGGAGGGGCTGAAGGTCGAGATTTCCGCCTCGGACGCGGCCTCGGTCGGGGCGCTCGACATGGTGCAGCTGTTCCAGCAATCGGCCAAGGCGGCCGGCATCGACCTGACCGTCAAGCGCGAGCCGGATGACGGCTACTGGTCCAACGTCTGGCTGAAGAAACCCTTCTGCGTCAGCTACTGGAACGGCCGCCCGACCGAGGACGATATGTTCAGCCTGGTCTATGCCCGGGGTGCCGAGTGGAACGAGAGCCACTGGGACAACGAACGCTTCAACGACTTGCTGCTGAAGGCGCGGGCCGAGCTGGACGACAGCCTGCGCGCCGAGATGTATCGCGAGATGCAGGGGCTGGTCTCCGAGGATGGCGGCACCATCATCCCGATCTTCGTGAACTATATCGACGTGGCCAATGACAAGGTGGCGCATGGCGAGGTGGCGTCGAACCGCTTCCTCGACGGCTGGAAGATCGTGGAACGGTGGTGGCGGGCATGAGGATCGCGGCAATCGGCGGCGGGGTCATCGGCGGCGGCTGGATCGCCCGCTTCATCCTCTCGGGGCATGACGTGGCGGTTTTCGACCCGCATCCCGAGGCGCAGCGCATCGTCGGCGAGGTGCTGGCGAACGCGACCCGCGCCTGGGAAAGGCTGTTCCAGGCGCCGCTGCCCCGGCCGGGCCGCATCCTCTGGGCCGGCTCGGTCGCCGAGGCGGTCCGGGACGCCGACTACATCCAGGAAAGCGTGCCCGAGCGGCTGGAGCTGAAGCACCGCATCATCGCCGAGATCGAGGCCGCCGCGCCCGGGACGGCGCTGATCGGCTCCTCGACCTCGGGCTTCAAGCCCTCCGAGTTGCGGCGGCGCGCGCGGCATCCCGGCCGCATCCTCGTCGCCCATCCGTTCAACCCGGTCTACCTTCTGCCGGTGGTCGAGGTGGTGGGCGGCGGCGCGGCGGCCGAGCGCGCCTGCGAGATCCTGACCGGAATTGGCATGAAACCGGTCCGGATCGCGCGCGAGATCGACGCCCATATCGGCGACCGCCTGCTGGAGGCCGTCTGGCGCGAGGCGCTGTGGCTGGTGCATGACGGCATCGCCACCACCGAGGAGATCGACGACATCATCCGCTTCGGCTTCGGCCTGCGTTGGGCGCAGATGGGTCTGTTCGAGACCTATCGCATCGCCGGCGGCGAGGCCGGGATGCGGCATTTCCTGGGCCAGTTCGGCCCGGCGCTGAAATGGCCCTGGACCAAGCTGATGGATGTGCCCGACCTGGACGAGGCACTGATCGACCGCATCGCCGCCCAGTCCGACGCGCAGTCGGGCCGGCATTCGATCCGCGCGCTGGAGCGGATCCGCGACGACAACCTGGTCGGCATCTTCCAGGCACTCAAGGCCAACGACTGGGGCGTCGGCCAGACCGTGCGCGCGCAGGAGGACGGCTTCTATGCCCGCGAGCCCGCGCGGGCCGAAGGCTATCCGCTGCGCCTCCATCAGGCCCGCGTCAGCGGCGGCTGGGTCGATTACAACGGCCACATGACCGAGTTCCGCTATCTGCAGGTGCTGGGCGACGCGACCGACGCCTTCCTGATCCATATCGGGCTGGATGCCGATTACCGGGCGCAGGGCCGCTCGGCCTATACGGTCGAGACCCATATCCGCCATCTGGCCGAGGTGAAGGCGGGCGAGCCTCTGACCGTCGAGACCCGGCTGCTGGGCCATGACGCCAAGCGCTTTCGCCTGCATCACGCCATCCTGCGCGCGGATGGCAGCGAGGCCGCGACCGGCGAGCATATGCTGCTGCATGTCGATACCGGCGCGGGGCGCGCCATGCCGATGCCGCCGGCGCTGCTGCAGGCGCTGGAGCGGGTGGCGGCGCAGGACCGCGCGCCGCATCCCGACCATGCCGGCGCCGGCATCCGCCCGATCCGCCAAAGGGAGGCCACCGCATGAACGCCCCGGATGTCCGGCGGCGGCCCATCCTGCGGATGATCGCGGGCCGGCTGGGCATCGGGGTCTTTACGCTGTTCGTCATCTCGGTGCTGATCTTTCTGGCCGTCAGCCTGCTGCCCGGCGATATCGCCCAGCAGGTGCTGGGCCAGTCCGCCACGCCCGAGACCGTCGCCGCCTTCCGGCGCGAGCTTGGGCTCGATCAGCCGCTGGCCTGGCGCTATCTCGACTGGGTCGGCGGGGTTCTGTCGGGCGATTTCGGCCGCTCGCTGGCCAATGGCCGGCCGGTGGCGGAGCTGTTGGCCTCGCGGCTGGGCAATACCCTGTTTCTGGCGGCCTATGCGGCGGTGATCGCGGTGCCGCTGGCGGTGGGGCTGGGGCTGCTCGCCGCGCTCTGGCGCGGCAGCTGGTTCGACCGCATCGCCAATGTGGCGACGCTGTCGGCGATTTCCTTCCCCGAGTTCTTCATCGCCTATATCCTGATGTTCTGGCTGTCGGTCAGGATGGGCTGGTTCCCCTCGATCGCCGATCCCGGCGCCTCGCCGCGGCTGGCCGAGATGCTGGGCCGCGCCTTCCTGCCGGCGATCACCCTGGTGCTGGTGGTGACCGCCCATATGATGCGGATGACGCGGGCGGCGGTGGTCAACGTGCTGGGCGCGTCCTATGTCACCATGGCGCGGCTGAAAGGCGTGTCGCGCTGGCGGGTGGTCACCCGCCACGCCCTGCCGAACGCGCTGGCGCCCATCGTCAACGTGGTGGCGCTGAACGTGGCCTGGCTGATCACCGGCGTCGTCATCGTCGAGGTGGTCTTCGTCTATCCCGGCCTTGGCCAGTTGATGGTGGACAGCGTCACCAACCGCGACATTCCGGTGGTGCAGGCCTGCGCGCTGATCTTCGCCGCGGTCTATATCCTGCTGAACCTGCTGGCCGACGTTCTGGCGATCGCCACGAACCCGCGCCTGCTGCATCCGAGGTAGGCCCATGATCCGGATGCTGAAAACCATGCCGCCGACCGCGATGCTGGGGGTTCTGGTCATCGCCGCCTATGCGGTGATCGCGCTGTTCGCGCCGCTGCTGGCCCCGCATGGCGAGGCGCAGATCGTCGGCGCCCAGTTCGAGCCGTGGAGCGCCGCCTATCCCCTTGGCACCGACACGCTGGGCCGGGACATGCTGTCGCGGCTGATCTGGGGCGCGCGCAATACCGTGGGCGTGGCGCTGGCCACCACGGCGCTGGCCTTCGGCATCGGCGCCATTGCCGGGCTGCTGGCGGCGGCGCTTGGCGGCTGGGTCGATCTGGCGCTGTCGCGGCTGGTCGATGTGCTGATGGCGGTGCCGGCGCTGATCCTGACGCTGCTGGCGCTGTCGGCGCTGGGGCCGGGGGTGGCGAACCTGATCGTGGTGGTGGCGATCCTCGATTCCACCCGCGTCTTTCGTCTGGCCCGCGCCACGGCGATGAACGTCATGGTGATGGATTATGTCGAGGCAGCGCAGCTGCGCGGCGAGGGCACTTGGTGGATCATCAGCCGCGAGGTGCTGCCGAACATCTCGGCGCCCTTGATCGCGGAATTCGGGCTGCGCTTCTGCTTCGTATTCCTGACCATCTCGGCGCTCAGCTTCCTGGGGCTCGGCCTGCCGCCGCCGATGGCCGACTGGGGGGCGATGGTGCGCGACAATGCGGCGCTGATCACCTTTGGCGACACCACCCCGCTTTTACCCGCCGCCTGCATCGCGGTGCTGACGGTCTCGGTCAATTTCGTGGTGGACTGGATGCTGCACCGCGCCTCGGGTCTGAAGGACTGAACCATGTTGCTGAACATCGAGAAGCTGAAGGTCGAGGCGCGGGGCGAAGAAGGCTGGACCCCGATCCTGCATGGCGTGGATTTGCAGGTCGCCCGGGGCGAGGTCGTCGGGCTGATCGGCGAATCCGGGGCCGGGAAGTCCACGCTGGGCCTTGCGGCGCTGGGTTTCGCCCAGGGCGGTCTGCGTTTCGCCGGCGGCCGGGTGATCTTCGACGGCACCGACCTGCTGCAACTGCCCGAGCGCCGGCGCCGCGCCTTTCGCGGCCGCCGCGTCGCCTATGTCGCGCAATCGGCGGCGGCGAGCTTCAATCCGGCATGGCGGCTTCTGGACCAGTTCTGCGAGGGGCCGGCGATCCACCACACCGCGGGCCGCGTCGAATCCGAAGTCTTCGCGCGCCAGCTTTACGCCGCCATGCACCTGCCCGACCCGAAGAATTTCGGCCTGCGCTTTCCGCATCAGGTCTCGGGCGGGCAGTTGCAGCGGGCCATGGTCGCCATGGCCATGGCCTGCAAGCCCGACCTGATCGTCTTCGACGAGCCGACGACGGCGCTGGACGTGACCACGCAGATCGGCGTGCTGGCGGCGATCCGGCAGGCGGTCGAGACCACCGGCACGGCGGCGATCTACATCACCCATGACCTGGCCGTGGTCGCGCAGATGGCCGACCGCATCAAGGTCATGCGCCATGGCCGCGAGGTCGAGGATGCGCCGACCCGCCGGATGATCGAGGCGCCGGCGCAGGATTACACCCGCTCGCTTTGGGCGGTGCGCGAGTTCCGCCGGCCGCCGCGCGCCCTGCCGCGGGCCAGCGCACCGACGATCAGCATCCGCGAAGTAACGGCGGGCTATTCGTCGCTGGACGTGCTTGGCGCGGTCAGCTTCGACATCCCGCGCGGCGCCACCGTGGCGGTGGTGGGCGAATCCGGCTCGGGCAAGTCCACCACGGCGCGGGCGATCACCGGGCTTTTGCCGCCGCGCGCGGGCAGCATCGCGCTGAACGGCACGCCGCTGCCGCCGCGCCTGGCGCAGCGCACGCCGGACCAGAAGCGGGCTGTGCAGATGATCTACCAGATGGCCGACACGGCGCTGAATCCGCGCCAGACCATCCGGCAGATCCTGTCGCGGCCCTTGCAGTTCTACCTGGGCCTGACCGGCCGCGCGCGCGAGACGCGGCTCAACGAGCTGTTGGAGCAGATCGAGCTGGAGCCGGCGCGCTTCCTTGACCGCCTGCCGGGCGAGCTGTCGGGCGGGCAGAAGCAGCGCATCGGCATCGCCCGGGCGCTGGCCGCCGATCCCGAATTCATCATCTGCGACGAGGTGACCAGCGCGCTGGACCAATTGGTGGCCGAGGGCATCCTGCGGCTGCTCAGCAAGGTGCAGGACGCAACCGGCGTCAGCTACATGGTCATCACCCATGACATCGCCACCGTCCGCGCCATCGCCGACGAGGTGGTGGTGATGAAAGGCGGCCGGGTCATGGACAAGGGCTTGAGGTCCGAGGTGCTGGACCCGCCGCGCCATGCCTATACCCGGGAATTGCTGGCCTCGGTGCCGCAGATGGACCCGGACTGGTTGACGCGCCGCATCGCCGAGGGCCGCATCGCCGGGGGCGCGGCATGATCCGCGACCCGCAGGTGCTGGATTTCATCGCCCGGACCGAGGCCGCTTATCCGCCCGAGGCGAATAGCGCCAGCGCTGCCGACAACCGGCGCTTCTACGATGCGATGTGCGCCGTCTTCCGGGCCTCGCGCCCGCCCGGCCTGCCGGTTCGGGATCGCCGCATCGGCGGCGTGCCCTGCCGGGTCTACGGGGCGGAAACCCCGGTCGCGGTGGTCTATGTGCATGGCGGCGGTTTCGTGGTCGGCGGGCTGGACAGCCACGACGATGTCTGCGCCGAGATCGCCGATGCCACCGACCTGCAGGTGGTCGCGGTCGATTACCGGCTGGCGCCCGAGCATCGCTGGCCGGCGCAGATCGCGGATGTGCAGGCGGTCTGGGACGCGCTGGCCCGCCCGGCGGTGATCGCGGGCGACAGCGCCGGCGGGCGTCTGGCGGCGGCGCTTTGTCTGTCGCGGCGCGGCGCGCGGCAGCCCTTGGGTCAGGTGCTGGTCTATCCCGGCCTCGGCGGCGACGGCAGCGCGCCCTCTTATCGCGAGAATGCCGAGGCGCCCTTGCTGCGGACCGAGGACCTGGCCGGCTATCACGCCGCGCTGCACGGCGAGGGAGTGGGCGAGGGACCGGCCGATCCGCTGGCGCGTCCCTTGCTGGCCGCAAGCCTGGCCGGGCTGGCGCCGGCCTTCGTCGTCACCGCCGATGTCGATCCGCTGCGCGACGACGGGCGCGACTATGCGCGGCGGCTGCGGGCCGAGGGCGTCGCGGCGCATTGGCGCAACGAGCCCGAACTGCCGCATGGCTATCTGCGGGCCCGCCGCCACAGCGACCGGGCGCGGCGCAGCTTCCAGGCGATCCTGGTCGCGATCCGGCACTTCGCGGACCGGGCCTAATCAAGGACCGGGCCTAGTCGCGCTGTTCCGACATGGCGACGATCTCGGCATGCGGGCGGTCGAGCCGGCGGCGCAGGCCGTCGCGGGCGGCGCGGCGCAGGATCTTGCGGAAACGCGCCGCATCCGGGCCGTAATGCCGTGCCTTGCCGCGCCAGCGCAGCGCCAGAACCGGCAGCAGCGGCCAGAACCACGGCCCGGCCGCGACGCGATAGGCCAGCAGCGCATTGCGATACATGTAATAGACCTTCCACATCGGCCGCAGCACCAGATGCCCGCCGGGCTGGATCGAGACGGTGTCGTGCTCGAACCGGATCTCGGGCAGGAAGCCGATGCGCAGCCCCTTGCGCCGCATCTCGAGGGTGTAGATCTGGTCGTCGCCATAGATGAACAGCCGTTCGTCGGGATAGCCGGCGCGGGCGATGCTGGCGCGCGACAGGAACAGACCGACAAAGGAGGTCATGTCGATCTCGATGGGATCGGCCTGGCCGGCATAGGTCGCATCGCCCAGGTGAAAGCCGCGCCGGCCGGCGCCGGCCAGGGTGCGCAGGAATTCCGGCAAGCGCCAGAACGGGTTGCGATAGGGCCGGTTCATCTCGCAGACCTCGCCCGAGGGGGTCAGCACCGCCGCCCCCAGCGCGTCCCAGCCGGTCAGGTCCAGCGCGCGGAACTGCGCGATGGTGCCGGGAAAGGGCCGGCCGTCATCGTCCATGACCACGAGCCAGTCCGGGTCCAGCGCCTGCACCAGGTGCCGCATCCCCTGCGCGAAGCCGCCGGCTCCGCCCAGGTTTTCCAGGCTGCGCAGTGCCAGCAGCCGGGGATCGTCGATCATGTCCAGATATTCGCAGGTACCGTCGCCCGAGGCATTGTCGAACACCACCACATGGTCGATATCCTCGGCCAGCAGCCGGCCGACAGTCACCCGCAGCTTGTCCAGCCGGTTATGGGTCACGACCAGGGCGGCGATGCGCGGGCGGGCAGGTGCGGGGCAGGGCAAGGGCAGCGACTGTTGCGGGTCTTGGCTCGAGCGCATGTCCGTTCTCTGCTCAGGGATGCGCCGGCCGCGGCCCCGACCGGACGGCAGCGCGCCGCCTGACTAGCGGATCGCGGTCCCGTGAACAAGCGGCCAGACGCCGGGCTTTCACGAATCCCTTGCAATTTCCTGCGACATTCTTCATCTTTCCGGCGTTCACGGGGATCGTGAACACGGTTTGATGGCCGGGCCCCTCTGGCGAACGTGGCGGCGCGTTCGTGATGTCGGCATCGATACTTGGCCAGCCGCCTGGAACAATTATTCACATGACGCAAGGAAACAGTCCCCTTTCCGGAGGTGGTCTCGGCGATGGCGCCCGGCGTTCGACCCTGCACTATTTCACCTGGGCCTTCATCGTCACCGTGCTTGGTCTTGCCCTGGGCGGCCTGCTGGGCTGGCAGACGACCGGCACCCTGGGCGGCACGCTCTCGGTCTTCTTCATCTGCGCCGTGCTGGCGGTGCTGGAGATCTCGCTGAGCTTCGACAACGCCATCGTGAACGCCAACAAGCTCAAGGACATGACGCCCAAGTGGCAGCGGCGCTTCCTGACCTGGGGCATCATCATCGCCGTCTTCGGCATGCGGATCGTCTTCCCGCTGCTGATCGTGGTCATCGCCGCCAATATCGGCCCGTGGCAGGCGATGGTGCTGGCAGCGACCCAGCCCGACGAATATTCGCGCATCATGCACGAGGCGCATCTGCCGATCGCGGCCTTCGGCGGCACCTTCCTGATGATGGTGGGGCTGAGCTTCTTCTTCGACCACGAAAAGGACGTGCACTGGGTCAAGTGGCTGGAAGACCGCATGCAGCGCTATGCCACCATCCGCGGCATCGAGGTGGCGGTGGTGCTGGTCACGGTGTTGATCTTCTCGCGCTTCCTGGAAGGGGCGGAATCGCAGGTCTTCTTCAGCTCGGCGATCTGGGGCCTGTTGACCTTCCTGCTGGTCGAGGTGCTGGGCGGATTGCTCGACAGCTCGCAGCAGACGCTGCAGGCCGGGGCCAAGGGCGGCATCGGTGCCTTCCTCTATCTCGAAGTGCTGGACGCCTCGTTCAGCTTCGACGGCGTGATCGGCGCCTTCGCGCTGACCCACAACCTGTTCGTCATCGCCATCGGCCTGGGCATCGGCGCCATGTATGTGCGTTCGATGACCATCATGCTGGTCGAGCGCGGCACGCTGGCCGAATACCGGTTCCTGGAACATGGCGCCTTCTATGCCATCATCGCGCTGTCGGTGATCATGTTCGTGCAGCCGCTGATGCATATTCCCGAGGTCATCACCGGCCTGGGTGGCGCGACGCTGATCGGCATCTCGTTCTGGTCCTCGATCCGCTGGAACCGCAAGAATCACGCGGTCGAGGCGTAAGCCTCATCCCATGACAGAAGACGGCCGCCGCCTTTCGGGCCGGCGGCCTTTTTGCTATCTCTGGGCGTGTGGTTTGAACGAGGATGGTTATGCGTTACCTGCTTGCCCTGTTGGTGGTCGCCGCGGTCGCGGCGCTGGTCTACTGGCGCCATGTGCAAAAGGCCGGCGCCGCGCAGGATGCCGGCGCCGATGTGCAGGCGCTCTATCAGGCGGAACGCATGCTGCCCCGGCAGCCGCTGCAGGTCTATCACCTGGGCCACAGCCTGGTCGGGCGCGACATGCCGGCGATGCTGGCGCAGCTGGCCGGGCACGACTATGCGCTGCAACTGGGCTGGGGCACCGCGCTGCGCGAGCATTTCCAGGGCCCCCAGGCAGTCAACGGCTTCGACCAGGAAAACGCCACGCCCCGCCACCGCGAGGCGCATGAGGCTCTGGCAAGCGGCGATTACGACGCCTTTGTCATGACCGAGATGGTGCGGTTGCAGGACGCGATCCTTTACAAGGAAAGTCGTCTCTATGCCGGGAAATGGGCGGCCGAGGCGGCGGCGGGCAATCCTGGGGCGCAGATCTTCCTTTACGAAAGCTGGCACGCGCTGGACGATCAGCCGGACTGGCTGTCGCGCCTGCCCGACGATCTGGAGAGGATGTGGAAGCCGGACCTGCTCTGGCCGGCCGCCCGCGCCGCCGGCAAGCCGGTCTGGCTGATCCCGGTCGGCCAGGTCATGGCGCGGCTGGTGGCCGAGGCCGAGGCCAAGGGCGGCATCGCCGAACTGAAATCGCGCGAGGATCTGTTCGCCCGCAATCCCGACGGCTCGCTGGACACCATCCATCCGAGCGACCTCGGCGTCTATCTGGTGGCGCTGACGCATTACGCGGTGCTTTACGGCAAAAGTCCGGTGGGTCTGCCGCATGAACTGCTGCGCGCCGACGGCAAGCCGGCCGTGGCGCCCTCGGCCGAACTGGCGCGGCGCATGCAGGAGCTGGTTTGGGAGGTGGTCAGCGCCGAACCGTTGACCGGGCTCTGACCTGCCCGCAACCCAAACGCTGTTTTTACGGATCATTGAAAACATTGTCGTTGATCCGGCGGCGATTCTGGCCTTTTGGCAGGCGTGACCGCGCCGGGCAATCGCCCTGCGCGGCCAGGCTTGCGCAGGAGGTCCAATGCTTACCGGGTTCGTGCTGTTCTATGTCGGCGCCGTGCTGTTTCTGAACGGCCTTTGGCTGATGGGCCGCATCGCCGATCGCGAGATCGTCGTCATCAACCTCGTCACCGCGCTGGTGTCCGGCGCGGCGGTGCTGCACGATGCCTTCGGCGCCGGGGCCAGCCCCGCCAGCATCCGTAACGGCGCGCTGAGCCTGCTGTTCTGCACCACCTATCTTTGGGTCGCCTATAACCGGTTCAGCGGCGCGGATGGGCGCGGCCTGGGCTGGTTCAGCCTGTTCGTCGCGGTGACGGCCGTGCCGGTGTTCCTGCGCGCGCTGGCCGAAGCGGGAACAGCGACCGAGCTTTGGCTGGCGGCGAACTGGGCCGTCTGGGGCGTGCTGTGGTTCCTGTATTTCCTGCTGCTGGCGCTTGGTCGCCCGATCCAGCGGCAGACCGCCTGGGTCACGCTGCTGGCCGGGATCTTCACCGGCTGGCTGCCGGGTTTCCTGCTGCTGGACGGGCTGATCTGATCACCAGAACAGATGCGCCTCGTCGATGGCGCGGCGCCAGAAAGCGTCGCGGTCGGCCTCGGGCAGCCAGCCCAGCAGGCGTTTGGGTTTGCTGTTGTCGAAGGGCGACAGATGCCCCCGCGACTTCCAGTCCGCCAGCGAGGCGGGCGCGGCCCCCTTGCGGCGCAGGGCGTGGCGCTTCAGCCCCTGCTTGACCGCATCGACGGCCCAAAGCGCCGTCAGGTTCGAGCCGCTGACCTTCAGCCGTGCCCCGGTGCGGCGGTGGATGGCCTCGAAATAGTCGCGGCCGGAAAACATCGGCTCGCCGATCAGGTTGAAACCTTCGCCGATGGCCTCGTCGCGCTCCATCATCGCGATCAGCCCGTCCGACACGTCGTCGGCCAGCACGAAAGGCAGGATGTTGCGGCCGTTGCCCCAAAGCCTCACCGCCCCGGCGCCGTGCCAGCGGCCGATGCCCCAATGCTGCAACGGTCCGCCGTCGCCCAGCACGATGCCGGGCCGGGCGATGACCAGCCGCAGCCCCTGCGCCTGCAGGGCGAGCAGCCGCTTCTCACCCTCGGCCTTGGACCGGGCATAGATGTTGCGGCTGTCCATCTGGCCGAAATCGCTGGCCTCGGTGATGGTGCGGGCCGGGTCGGACATGTCGTATGAGGCGATGGTGCCAGTATGGACCAGCCGGCCGATGCCGGCGCGGATCGCGGCGCGGCCGATGCGCTCGGTCGTGGCCACGTCGTTTTCCAGCGCCGCCTGCCAGCTCTTGTCGGTGGATTTCGCCAGGTTGAAGACGCAATCCATGCCCTGCATGGCCTGGGCCAGCCCGTCCTCGTCGCGCAGCGACACGCCCAGCGTCTCGACATGGTCGGCGATGTCGGGAAAGGGGCCGTTGCGGCCGCGCGACAGCACGCGCACGTCATGGCCGCGCTCGACCAGCCGCCGGGTCAGGTTGCGGCCGATGAAGCCGGTGCCGCCGATCACCATGACCCGCGGCTGCGGCGTGCCGCCGGGGCGGGCGGGGACCGCGGGCAGGGCGGGCAGGCGGGCCAGCGCATCCTCGATGCCCTGCATTACCGCCCGGGCCGAGGCGGGCGCAAAGCGCGGGTCGGGTTGCCCGGCGCGGATGCCGTCGTAAAAGGCCGCGATGGTGGCGCGAAAGCTCAGCCCATAGGGGCTTTTCTGGTTCAGCGATGCGGCCTGGCGGACGGCGTTGCGCGTTCCCTCGCGCAGATGCCCCCCCGCCCGGCCCAGTTCCTTGATCAGCGGGTTCAGTACCAGATCGGCGGTATTGTCGCGCGTGACCACCAGCGCATCGGCCGCATAGTCCAGCCGCGCCATGCCCGAGGAGCCGCGCAAGCTGACCGAGCGGTCGTCGAAGGTTTCGACCAGCGACAGGGCGATGGTCACGTCCACCTGGCCGGCGCGGGCGAGGATACGCCAGCTTTGCGGCCGCTGCTCGCCGCCGGGCAGGGTGATCCATTGGCCCAGGCTGACATGTTCGACCTCCAGCGGGCCGAACAGGTCCACCGCGAACGAGAAGGGATGCGCGCCCAGCTCCAGCAGCAGGTTCTGCGTCTGCCGCAGCATCCACAGCCCGTAAGGCCCCGAGCGCAAGGGCACCAGCGGCAGCGCCCAGTTGATCTGCGCGGCCGAGACCAGGCCCAGATCGCCGGCCTGCACCGCCTGCTTGAGCCGGCCATAGCCGGGCAGGCCCAGGAAATTGTGGCAGGCGCCGAACTGCCGGCCGGCGGCCCGGGCCGCGGCCTCCATCTCGTCGATCTCGGCGACGGAGAGGGCGACGGGTTTCTCGACCAGCACATGCAGCCCGGCGCCCAGGCATGTCACCGTCAGGTCGCGATGCAGGTTCGGCGGCGTCAGGATATGCACGACATCGCAGATGCCGGCGGCGATCATCTGCTCCAGATCGGCAAAGGCCGCGACGCCATGGCTGGAAGCCAGCGCCTCGGCCGCGTCAAGGGCGGGGTCGCAGACCGCGACCAGCCGCGCGCCCGGTGCGGCCTTGATCGCATCGGCATGCCACGAGGCGATGTAGCCGGCGCCGACAATGCCGACGCGCAGGTCCGAGGTCATGGCATACTCCTATTTATACTCGATAATACGCATGGCGTCGCCATTGCGGCGGCGACGGCTGTAAGTCAACATTCCTAAAAGGTTAGGTATCTTGGCCAGCGTCAGCAGCGCGGCCTGTTTTCCCGCCATCGGCCGGCCCTTCAGGCCCTTGAGGGTCTTGATGAAAGAGAGCGTGTAAAGCGCCGTGACGGCAAGGGAAATCCACGGGCTGGCGAACAGGCCGAGCAGGAACAGCAACGGCAGCGCCAGCCCATAGAGCCAGACCCGCATCTGCTCGCGCCGGAAATGCGGCGGGTGCAGGCGACCCACCTGCGCGAAGCCGTGGCCGTTGCGGATGGTGCGCTGCCACCATTGGGAAAAGCGGGTCATGTCGGCATCGTGCCAGGTCATCTGCACCGGCAGGCGCAGCAGCTTCCAGCCGGCCTTGCCCAGGCGCAGGCAGAATTCGTCATCCTCGGCGGCGATCACCGCCGGGTCGAAGCCGCCGATCTGGCCGAAAGCGGCGACGCGCACCATCATGTCGCCGCCGCAGGCGGTGATCGGCCCTGCGGGGCGGTGCCAGTCCACCTCGCACATCTGGTTATAGACCGTGGCCGTGGGATGGATCTCGGACCGCCAGCCGGTGACGAGGCCCAGACCGGGATCGGCCTGCATGGCGGCGGTGCCGGCCTCCAGCCAGCCGGGTTCGACCCGGCAGTCGCCGTCGACGAATTGCACCAGATCCAGCGCGCCGCCCTCCAGCAGCGCGGTGAATCCGGCATTGCGGGCGCGGGCGGCGGTGAAGGGAACCGAGGTGTCCAGCTCGACCACGGTGACGCCGAGACTGCGGGCGAAACCGACGCTGTCGTCGCGCGAGCCGCTGTCCACATAGACCACCCGCGCGCAAAGCGGCACCAGCGAGCGCAGGCAGGCTTTCAGCCGCTCGCCCTCGTTGCGGCCGATCGCCACGGCGCCGAGCGTGGGACGGGTCATGATTCCCCCAGGGTTGTTCCGTTGGGCGAGCCTAGCCCCGGGGCCGCACTTTCTGCAATGCGGCGCAGCCTGTCGTTATCGGCATGTCCGGGCGCGGTCAGGCTGTGGGCAGGTCCTGCCGCAGGCTTTGCCGAGCCAGGGCCGATAGCAGGTCGGTCTGCGTGACGATGCCGACGATGCGCGGCCCGTCCAGCACCGGCACCGCGTCGCATTCGCCCGAGGCCAGCATCGGCAGCAGCGCCCCGATGGGCGTGTCGGGCGCGACATGCGGCGGATCGGTCTGCATGATCTCGCGCGCGCGCGTCGGTGCGCCGGGCTTGGTATTCAGCAGCTCGGACATGGCGACGGAAAAGCGGCGGTCATGGCGGAAGGCGTCGTCGCGGGCGCGGCGGATCAGGTGCAGCTGGAAGATCACGCCCAGAAACTGGTCGCCGTTCTCGACCACCGGCAACGAGGTGAAACCGTGCCGGCGGAAGATGTCGGCGACCCGCGCCAGCCGGGACTGCGGGCCGACGGTGACCAGATCGCGCGACATCACGTCCGCCGCGGTCAGCGGCCCGGTGCGGTGGGTGGCGGCCTGCAATTCGGCGGCGCCGATCAGCCGGGCCAGATCCTCGACCCCGAGGTTCAGCGACTGGCGATAGCGCTGCAGGATCTCGGTCAGCTCGTCCTTGGACAGGCCCAGCCGTTCCATCGCCGGATGGTCGGCGGTGCCGTGCGGTCCAGGCTCGTCGAACTGGCGGAAGGGATAGCGGCGTCCGGTCAGCCGGGCATAGATCATCGCGAAGCCGACCAGCGCCAGCGTGCCGGTCAGCACCGGCGCCAGGACGAAATGAAAGCTAAGCGCGCGGATCGCGTCGGGGTTCAGCGCCGCGGTCATGGCGACCGCGCCGGCCGGCGGATGCACGGCGCGCAGCAGGATCATCGCCGCGATGGTGATGGCGACCGCCAGCGCCACGCAAAGCGCCGAATTCGGGGTCATCCGGCAAGCCAGCACGCCGACCGTGGCGGCGATGGTATTGCCGACCACCGCCGACCAGGGCTGCGCCAGCGGGCTGTTCGGCACCGCGAAGACCAGCACCGAGGTCGCGCCGAAGGGTGCGATCAGATACAGCCCCAGCCGCAGGTCGGCCGAGGGCGACAGCAGGAACAGGCCCGAAACGCCCAGCCCCACCAGCGCGCCGATCCCGGCCCGCAGCGCCTCGCGCGGCGAGCCGGGCGCGATCGCCGGACCAAGCGCCTGCGTGATCTGGCGCAGCACGGCGCCGGCCGGTCTGGTCATCTGGTCTGTCCTTCGCGCGTGCCCGCAAAACGGGCTTCCAATGCGCTTAATTGTCGCAGGAACGGACAGGTCGCAAGTCCCCGGAAAGGCTGATGGCCAAGGGCTCAGCCCAGCCGGGCGAAGGCTTCCAGCACGGCCCGTTCGGACTGGTTCAGATAATCCTCGAGCATGCGGGCCGCGCCGGCCGGGTCGCCGGCCTCCAGCTTGCCCAGAATCTCGGCATTGCGGGGGATATAGGGGCGGTGCAGCAGCTCGGGGCTGTCGAGCAGGCCGAAGGCCAGCCGCAGTTCGGCGATGATCTGGGTGAAGAACTGCGTCAGCCGCGGGCTGTCGGTCAGCGCCACGATGGCGGCGTGGAATTCCATGTTGGCGCTGCCGACGCCGCGCCAGTCGGGGATGCGCTGCAATTCCGAGGCGCGGGCGACGGCGGCGCGCATCCGCGCGGTGGCGGCATGGCCGGGCCAGGCCTGCGCCAGCGCCGGCACCTCGATCAGCCGCCGCACCCGATAGATGTCGAGGATCGAGGCCATCGAGGGCACGGCGACGAAAACGCCGCGGTTCGGCTCGTGCCGCAGGATGCCCTCGCGCGTGAGCAGGCGGAACACCTCGCGCAGGGTGTTGCGCGAAATGTCCAGCTCGGCCGCCAGCCGCGCCTCGGACAGGCGCTGGCCGGGCACCAGCGCGCCGCCGGTGACCTGGTCGCGCAGCCGGGCGGCAATGCCTTCGGCGAGGCCGGCGGCAGGGCTGGGGACGGGGCTGGGGGCGCGGGCGCGGGTTTCCGCCATTGCGGCTGTTCCTTCCTGGGCGGGCGTCGGGTCGGGCGATCTTGGCCGAGAGGCCGGGGGCAGGCAAGGCGCCGTCACCGATTCGCCGGCTTTCCCGACCCCTGGCACGGGCCCGTCCTGCCGGCAAAGCCCGCAGGCCGCCGCGACATTGCCCATGATCCGAGCAGATTATCCCTTCTTTGCTGGTATGTTGTTCAACAATTCATGCAATTCTGTCAAATTATCGTTGACGGATTGTCTTGTTGTATTCACAGTCGAGCCATTCCCAAGACGCACCCCACCCTTGCAGCAGGAGCAGATCGATGGCCGAACCCGTCACCTCCCCCTCTGCCGCCACGGCCGCCGCGCGCGGTGGTTTCATGGCGGCGATCTTCCTGATGGCGACCTCGGCCATCGGACCCGGCTTCATCACCCAGACCGCGACCTTCACCGCCAAGCTGGGCGCGGCATTCGCCTTTGCCATCCTGGCCTCGATCGTCATCGACTTCGTGGTGCAGCTCAACATCTGGCGCATCACCGCGCTGACGCGGCGCAATGCCTCGGACACCGCCAACGCCGCCATTCCCGGCGCCGGCTATCTGCTGGCGGTGCTGGTGCTGGTCGGCGGGCTGGCCTTCAACATCGGCAACATCGCCGGCGCGGGGCTGGGCCTCAACGCCATGTTCGGGCTTGATCCCAAGATCGGCGGCGCGTTTTCGGCCGCTCTGGCCATCGGCATCTTCCTGTCGCGCCGGGCCGGGCTGCTGCTCGACCGCGCGCTGATCGGGCTGGGGCTGCTGATGATCGCCATGACGCTGGTCGTGGCCTTCGTCTCGAACCCGCCGGTGGGGGATGCGCTGCGGCAGATGGTGCTGCCCGAGATCGTCGATTTCGCCACCATCACCACCATCGTCGGCGGCACCGTCGGCGGCTACATCACCTATTCCGGCGCGCATCGGCTGCTCGACAAGGGGCTGGTGGGAGAGCACAATCTTGCCGCCGTCACCCGCGCCTCGCTGACCGGGATCGCGGTCACCGGAGTCATGCGCTTCATCCTGTTCCTGGCCATCCTGGGCGTCGTCGCCTCGGGCGTGACGCTGGACCTGTCGGGCCAGGCCGCGAACCCTGCCGCGCAGGCCTTTGCCGTGGTGCTGGGCGAATGGGGCATGCGGATCTTCGGCCTGATCTTCTGGGCCGCCGCCATCACCTCGGTCATCGGCGCGGCCTATACCTCGGTCAGCTTTCTGGTCGCCTTCCGGTCCATGGGCGACCGGGACCGCAACATCGCGACGGTGATCTTCATCGCCATCTCGCTGGCTGTCTATCTGTCGCTGGGGACGGCGCCGGCCGCCATCCTGGTCTTCGTCGGCGGCTTCAACGGGCTGATCCTGCCCATCGGTCTGACCATCTTCACCTATGTAGGCTTCGCGCGGGCCGACCTGATGGGCGGCCATGTCTACAACCGGCCGCTGCTGATCGCCAGCGCCGTGATCTGTGCGCTGACCTGGTACATGGGCATCAATTCCATCGGCCCGATCTTTGCCTTCCTGGGCGCCTGAGCCATGATCGCGGCAGGCCCCCCGCGGGCCCGCCGCCCAATCCCCGCCCCAACGTCCCGGAGGAACACATGACCCGCAACATCGACCTGAACAGCGACCTGGGCGAGGGCTATGGCGCCTGGACGATGGGCGACGACGCCACCATGCTGGGCATCGTCAGCTCGGCCAACGTCGCCTGCGGCTTTCATGCCGGCGACCCGCTGACCATCCTGGCCACCGTGCGCGAGGCGGCGGCGCGGGGCGTGGCGGTCGGCGCGCATGTCTCCTATCCCGACCGGGTGGGCTTCGGCCGTCGGCCGATGGACGTGACCCATGCCGAGCTGGTCGCGGACGTGATCTATCAGATCGGCGCGCTGCAAGGCATCTGCGCCAGCGCCGGCACCCGCGTCCGCTATGTCAAGCCGCATGGCGCGCTTTACAACACCATCGCCGTGGACCCGAAACAGGGCGCGGCGGTGATCGAGGGCATCAGGGCCGTCGATCCCGCGCTGGCCATGATGGGCCTGGCCGGGACGCAGATCCTGCGGCAAGCGGCCGAGGCCGGCCTGCCCACCATCGCCGAGGCCTTCGCCGACCGCGCCTATCGTCCCGACGGCCAGCTGGTTTCGCGCCGCGAGGCCGGCGCGGTGCTGCACGACCCCGAGGCCGTCGCCGCCCGCATGCTGCGCCTGGCGACCGAGGGCGAGATCGAGGCGGCCGACGGCTCGACCCTGCGGCTTCGGGCCGACAGCATCTGCGTGCATGGCGACAGCCCCGGCGCCGTCGCCATGGCCGCCCGCATCCGCGAGGCGCTGCTGGCGGGCGGCATCGCCATCGCCCCGGCCACGGGGGGCGCGGCATGACCCTGCTGCCCGATCCCGCATCGGCCCGCGCCGCCCGCCTGGCCTGCCGCGAAGGCGCTCCGCGCCCCACCGCCGGCATGGCGCCGGGCTTCACCCAGTGCAACATGATCTCGCTGCCCAAGGATTGGGCCTGGGATTTCCTGCTTTACGCGCAACGCAACCCGAAACCATGCCCGGTGCTGGACGTGACCGACCCCGGCAGCCACCGCACCGCGCTTGCGCCCGAGGCCGACCTGCGCACCGACATCCCGCTTTATCGCATCTGGCGCGATGGCGTGCTGGCCGAGGAGACCCCCGACGCCACCGCCGCCTGGGCCGAGCATCCCGATCTGGTGATCTTCCTGATCGGCTGCTCCTTCACCTTCGAGACGCCCCTGCAGCAGGCGGGGATCGAGATGCGCCACATCGCCGAAGGCTGCAACGTGCCGATGTTCCTGACCGACCGCGACTGCCGGCCGGCGGGGCGGCTGCATGGCAAGATGGTGGTCTCGATGCGCCCGATCCCGGCCGGGCGGGTGGCCGAGGCGGCGATGATCTCGGGCCGCACGCCTGCGGTCCACGGCGCCCCGGTGCATATCGGCGCGCCCGAGGCCCTGGGCATCGCCGACCTCATGCGCCCCGATTTCGGCGACCCGGTGCAGATCCGGCCGGGCGAGGTGCCGGTGTTCTGGGCCTGCGGCGTGACCCCGCAGGCGGCGCTGATGGCCTCGAAACCGCCCTTCGCCATCACCCATGCGCCGGGCTACATGTTTATCACCGACGTGCCCGACACGCATTGGCAGGTGTGACCATGCGGTTTCTGCCTATCGGACCCCGCACCCTGCTGGCTGAACTGGACGATCTGGACCAGACGCTGGCGCTGTTCGACGCGCTCTTGGCCGATCCGGTGCCGGGCGTTTCCGAGATCGTCCCGGCGGCGCGCACGCTGATGATCCGCACTGCGCCGGGCACTGCCGCCGACGGCTGGCTGGCCGGCGCGGTTCTGGCCCGCCAACCCGCCCCCGGCACCCCGCCCAATGCGCGCGCCAGCGAAACCGTCGAACTGCCGGTGACCTATGACGGCGAGGATCTGGCCGATGTCGCCGCCCATATGGGCCTGACCGAGGCCGAGGTAATCGCCGCCCATCAGGAAACCACCTGGCAGGTGGCCTTTTGCGGCTTTGCGCCCGGTTTCGCCTATATGACCTGCGACGATGTGCGTTTCGACCTGCCGCGCCGCCCGGCGCCGCGCACCCGAATCCCGGCGGGGTCGGTGGCGCTGGCCGGGCGCTTCTGCGGCGTCTATCCGCAAGAGACCCCCGGCGGCTGGCAGCTGATCGGCCGCACCGAGGTGCCGATGTGGGATCTGTCCCGCGACCCGCCGGCGCTGCTGCGCCCCGGCATGCGCTGCCGCTTCGTCGCGCGCAAGGCCGACATTCGCCCCTCGGCCGCCATCCCGCAGCCGCAGCCCGAAAGCGGGTTGCGCGTGCTGGCCACCGCCTTTCCCGTCGTCTTTCAGGACGAGGGGCGGCCGGGGCAGGGCGGGCAGGGCGTCTCGGTCTCGGGGGCGCTGGACCTGGGCGCGGCGCGCCGGGCCAATCGCGCCGCCGGCAACCCTTCGGACGCGCCGGTGCTGGAGATCACCCTGGGCCCGGTGCGGCTGCGGGCCGACCAGCCGATGACCCTCGCCCTGACCGGCGCGGCGCAGGCCAGCGTCGCCGGCCATGCCATCCCGCGCGGCGCGGCTTTCGCGGTGGATGCGGGCGACGAGATCGCCATCGACCCGCCCGGCGCGGGCATGCGCAGCTATCTTGCCCTGCGCGGCGGCTTCCGGGTCGCGCCGGTTCTGGGCTCGGCCGCCACCGATACGCTGGCCCATGTCGGCCCCGATCCGGTCGCGGCGGGCGCGGTGCTGGCCGCCGCGCACCGTCCCGCTGTCGCGGCGGCCGCGCCGGAGCCTGAACCGGCGCTGCCGAAACCCGGCGATCTGGTGGACCTGCCCGTGACGCTGGGGCCCCGCACCGACTGGTTCACGCCGGACATGGTGCGGCATTTCCTGACGCAGGAATGGCTGGTGACGCCGCAAAGCTCGCGCGTCGGCATCCGCCTGCAGGGCGATGCGGTGACGCGCGAGGACAGCGCGGAACTGCCCTCGGAAGGGACCGAGACCGGTGCCGTCCAGATCCCGCATTCCGGCCAGCCGGTGCTGTTCCTGGCCGACCATCCGCTGACCGGTGGCTATCCGGTCATCGCCACCCTGCGCCCCGAGGCGCTGGACCTGGCCGGGCAGATCCCGCCCGGCGCCCGCATCCGCTTTACCGCCAGCGCCGATTTCGCCCCCATCACGCCAGAGAGGTCCGCATGACCCTTTTCGCCACCGGCCCCAGCCGCCCGATCCGCCGCCTGCTGATCGCCAACCGGGGCGAGATCGCCGTCCGCGTGATCCGCGCCTGCCGCGACGAGGGCATCGAAAGCGTCGCCGTCTATGCCGATGCCGACCGCGACGCGATCTTCGTGCGCATGGCCGATCAGGCGCATGCGCTGGGGGGCGACAAGCCCTCGGAAACCTATCTGGATGCCGGCAAGATCATCGCCGTCGCCCGGGCGGCCGGGGCCGATGCCGTCCATCCGGGCTATGGCTTCCTGTCCGAGCGCGCCGATTTCGCGCAGGCCGTGCAGGACGCCGGGCTGATCTGGATCGGCCCCGATCCTAAGGTCATCGAGGCGCTTGGCGACAAGATCGAGGCCCGCCGCATCGCCGAGGCGGTGGGCGCGCCGCTGGTCGCCGGCACCCCCGGTCCGGTCGAAAGCGCCGCCGAGGCGCTGGCTTTCGCGAAGGACCACGGTCTGCCCATCGCCATCAAGGCCGCTTTCGGCGGCGGCGGGCGCGGCATGAAGGTCGCCTGGCGGCTGGAGGAGGTCGAGGAGCTGTTCGAATCCGCCACCCGCGAGGCGCTGACCGCCTTCGGCCGCGGCGAATGCTTCATCGAGCAGTTCCTCGACCGCCCGCGCCATGTCGAGGCGCAGGTGCTGGCCGACAAGCACGGCACCGTCAAGGTGATCGGCACCCGCGACTGTTCCCTGCAACGCCGCAACCAGAAGCTGGTCGAGGAGGCGCCCGCCCCTTTCCTGACCGACGAACAGCGCGCCCGCATCCACGATTCCGCCCGCGCCATCTGCGCCCATGCCGGCTATTCGGGGGCTGGGACGGTGGAATACCTGCTCTCGGCCAATGGCACGATCTCGTTTCTGGAAGTGAACACGCGGCTGCAGGTCGAGCATCCGGTGACCGAGGAAACCACCGGCATCGACTTGGTGCGCGGTATGATCCGCGTGGCGCAAGGGGCAAGGCTGGCCGACGAGACGGTGCCCGAACCGCGCGGCCATGCCATCGAGTTCCGCATCAATGCGGAAGACCCGGCCCGGGGGTTCCTCCCCACTCCCGGGCCGGTCGAGGTCTTCGATGCGCCCTCGGGGCCGGGCATCCGCATGGATAGCGGCGTGGCCCAAGGCTCGGTGGTGCCGGGCAGCTTCGATTCGCTGATGGCCAAGCTGATCGTCACCGGCGCCACCCGGCAGGAAGCCTTGCAGCGCGCCGAGCGGGCACTGCGCGAATTCCGCATCGCGGGCGTGGCCTCGGTCCTGCCCTTTGCCCGCGCGGTGCTGGCCCAGCCGGATTTCCGCGCCGAGAACGGGGATTTCCGCGTCCATACCCGCTGGATCGAGACCGATTTCGCCGAGGCGCTGGCCGCGGCGGTCGCGCCCCATGCCCGGGTCGCGCCAGCCGCGCAGGCGCCGCTCTTGCGCCTTGCCATCGAGATCGACGGCAAGCGGCACGAGCTGGGCCTGCCCGCGACCCTGCTTGCGGCGCTGCCCTCGGGCGGCGGCGCTGCCGTCCCGCAACCCGCGCCCGAGGCGGACGAGGCGCTGCTGACCGCCCCGGTCCCCGGCACGCTGACATTGTGGCAGGCCGAGGATGGCGCCGAGGTCGAGGCGGGCCAGGTCGTCGCCGTCATCGAGGCGATGAAGATGGAAACCCGCATCGAGGCGCACCGGCCGGGCAGGCTGGCCCGCATCGCCGTGCAAGGCGATGTGCTGGGCTTCGGCGCGGCCCTGGCGCGGATCGACTGACCCGCGCCGCGCCGCGTCCGGCCCCGGTCAGATGTTCATCTGCGCGCCGATCTCGACCACCCGTCCGGCCGGGATGCGGAAATAGTCCGAGGCGGCGGCGGCGTTGCGCGACAGGGCGATGAACAGCTTGCCCTGCCAGCTTGGCACGCGCGAGCGGGTCGAGATCCGCAGCCGCCGCCGCGACAGGATGAACGAGGTCGCCATGATGTCGAATTTCCAGCCCTGCCGGCGGCATTGCAGCAGCGCCTGCGGCACGTCGGGCTCCTCGGCATAGCCATAGACCAGCGCGACGCGGCGGAAGCGTTCGTCGAGATCCTCGATCCGCACCCGGTCCGAGGCGGGAACGTGGGGCACCTCGGCGGTGGTGATGGTCAGGATCACGTTCTGCTCGTGCAGCGACTTGAAATGCTTGAGGCTGTGCAGCAGGGCCGAGGGCGCCAGGTCCGGCGTCGAGGTCAGGAACACCGCCGTGCCCGGCACGGTGGCGATGGAATCGGATTTCTCGATCTGCGCCAGCAGCGCGCCCAGCGGCAGTTCGGCCTCGCGATCCTTGGCCAGCACGATGGCGGTGCCGCGCATCCAGCTGGCCATCGTGACCAGCACCGCGGCGGCGATGCCCAGCGGCACATAGCCGCCCTCGCCGATCTTGATCAGGTTCGCTCCCAGGAATGTCGCATCCAGCACCAGGAAGGGCAGCATCATCGCCACTGCCAGCCACAGCGGCAGCTTCCAGTGCTTCCAGGCGACGATCATCGCCAGCATGGCGGTGATGACCATGGTCCCGGTGACGCTGATGCCATAGGCCGAGGCGAGGCTCGAGGACGAGCCGAAGATCATCACCAGCGCCAGCACCGCCAGCATCAGCCAGCGGTTCACGCCGGGCATGTAGATCTGGCCCTGGTGCTCGTCCGAGGTGTGGCGGATCTTCATGCGCGGCAACATGCGCAATTGCACGGCCTGCCGGGTCAGCGAATAGGCGCCGGTGATGACCGCCTGGCTGGCGATGATGGTGGCCAGCGTCGCCAGGATCACCACCGGCAGCAGCGCCCAGGCCGGGAACATGTGGAAGAACGGATTGGCCATCGCCTCGGGCCGCGACAGCACCAGCGCGCCCTGGCCGAAATAGGTCAGCAGCAGGGCCGGGAAAGCCACGAACAGCCAGGCCATCTGGATCGGCTTGCGGCCGAAATGGCCCATGTCGGCATAAAGCGCCTCGGCCCCGGTCACCGCCAGGAACACCGCGCCCAGCACCACCAGGCCCAGCTTGCCGTTGTCCAGCAGGAAGCGCAGGGCGTGGATCGGGTTCAGCGCCGCCAGAACCTCGGGGTCCTGGACCATCCAGTGGATGCCGCCGGCGGCCATGACCATGAACCAGATCAGGGTGATAGGCCCGAAGAACCGCGCCACCGCCTCGGTGCCGCGGTTCTGCACCAAAAACAGCGCGATGATGATGGCGATGGCGATGGGTTCGATGAACGGGTCCACGCCGGACGTGACCAGCTTCAGCCCCTCGATGGCCGACAGCACCGAGATCGCCGGGGTGATCGCCGCATCGCCATAGAACAGCGCCGCGCCGATCAGCCCCAGCACCAGCACCACCCGGTTCTGCCGCCCCATGGCCCGCTGCGCCAAGGCCAGCAGCGACAGCGTGCCGCCTTCGCCCTGGTTGTCGGCGCGCAGCAGGATCAGCACGTATTTCACCGTCACCACCAGCACCAGCGCCCAGACGATCAGCGACAGCACGCCCAGCACGTCCTCGCGCGCCACGCCGCCATGGCTGGCGCCGGTGGCCAGCATCGCCTCGCGGAAGGCGTAAAGCGGCGAGGTGCCGATATCGCCATAGACCACCCCGATCGCGGCCAGCGACAGCGACAGCAGCCCGCCGCGGCGCGGCGCGTCATCGGGCATATGGGTATCAAGACTTGCCATGCGTTTATTCCCAAGCGCCGGAATCACCTCCGGCAGAGGGCGCAGCATGCCTCGGCGTCGCGTAAGGGGTCGACAGGGATTCCCGGAAAGGGTGTAAGGAATTCGTAAAGACCATGGACAAGAGGCTTGTCGTCGCGCCAGATCCGCTCATGGACAAGTTCGACCCGCCACGCCTGCCGCCCGACGATCGCCGCTGGATGACAGCGCCGCGGCCGGGCGGATTCCTGGGCGCGGCGCTGCTGCTGGCGGCGGTGACGCTGGCGGCGGACCGGCTGCACGAGCTGTTGCCCGAGAACGTCTCGATCCTGCTGTTCCTGACCGCGGTGCTGGTCAGCGCCGCCGCCTTCGGCTTCTGGGTCGGACTGGCCAGTGCGGTCGGTGCCATCGCCGCCTTCAACTACCTGTTCGTCGAGCCGCATTTCACCCTGCACATCGCCCGGCCGCGGGATCTGGTCACGCTTGCCGTCTTCCTGCTGGCGGCCGCGCTGACCGGGATCCTGGCCGGGCGCCTGCGCGAACAGGTGGACGCGGCCAAGGGCCGGGCGGCGGCGCTCGAGGTGGTGTCGCGGGTCAGCGGCGACCTGGCCGGGGCCAGAAGCACCGAGGACGTGGCCCGCATTGCGCTGCGCCACCTGCATGGCCTGTCGCAGGGCCCGGCCGTGGCGCTGCGCGCCGAAGGCGGGCGGTTGCAGCTTCTGGCGGCCGAGCCCGACGGCCATCTGCCCGAGGCCAGCGATCTGGACGCCGCCGATATCGCCTTTCGCCGCGGCCGGGCCGAGCTGGCCGCGGCGAAAGGCTGGAGCGGCTCGCGGCTGAGTTTCTATCCGCTGAGCGTGCAGGACGGCGCGGGGAACAGGCGCGGCATCGTGCTGGGCCATGCCCGGCTGGACCCCGACCGCAGCGACAAGGACTGGCGCGAAAAGACCATCGAGGTGGTGCTGGGGCAGTCCGGGCAGGCGCTGCAGCGCCTTGCCCTGGCCGAGGCGGCCGAGGCCGAGCGCCGCCGCGCCGTCACCGAGGAGACGCGGGCGGCGCTGCTGGCCTCGCTGTCGCATGACCTGCGCACGCCGCTGGCGACCATTCTGGGCGCGGTGACGACGCTGCGCGAGCTGGGCGCGACGCTGCCGCCGGCCTCGCAGACCGACCTGCTGGCGGCGATCGAGGAGGAGTCCGAGCGCCTGGCCCGCTATGTCGAGAAGCTGCTGCAACTGACCCGGCTGCAGGCCGGGATCGCGGCGCAGATGGCCTGGGTCGATGCGGGCGACGCGGCCCTGGCGGCGGTGACGCGGGCGCGGCGGTCCTGGCCGCGGGCGCAGATCGCGGCCGAGCTGGCACCGCTGCCGATGATCCGGGCCGAGGCGGGGCTGCTGGAGCAGGCGCTGTTCAACCTGGTCGAGAACGCGGTGAAATACGCGCCCGGGCCCATCCGGCTGACCGGCGCGGTCGAGGGGCCAGAGCTGGTGCTGGCGGTCTCGGACAGCGGTCGCGGGCTGCCGGCCGCCATCGCGGCATGGCTGGCTTCCGAGGAGGCGGTGGGCGCGCCGCCCGGCGCCGGGCTGGGCCTGCCGATCTGCAAGGGTATCGCCCGGGCGCTTGGCGGGCGCATGACGGCGGCGCGCGGCGTCTCGGGCGGCGCGGTTCTGGCGATCCGCCTGCCGCTGCCGCCGGATCCAGGCGGCAAGGGCGCGGCATGAGGGAAAGGCGCCTGATCCTGATCGCCGATGACGAGCCGCAGATCCAGCGTTTCCTGGGTCATGCGCTGGTCGCCGCCGGCTATGACACCTGCCTGGCCGCCACCGGGACCGAGGCGCTGGCCCAGGTCGCGGCGCAGGAGCCGGACCTGATCATCCTCGATCTCGGCCTGCCGGACATGAACGGCAAGGAGGTGATCGAGCGCTTGCGGCTGCGCTCGGATCTGCCGGTGATCGTGCTCTCGGCCCATGACCAGGAGATGGAGAAGATCATGGCGCTGGATCTCGGCGCCGATGATTTCGTCGCCAAGCCCTTCGGCATCGGCGAACTGCTGGCCCGGCTGCGCGCCAGCCTGCGCCCGCGCCGGGCCGCGCGGGCGGAGCAGATCCGGCAGGCCGGGCTGGTCATCGACCTTGCCGCGCATCAGGTCAGCCGCGACGGCGAGCAGCTGCGGCTGACGCCCAAGGAATTCGACCTGCTGGCGGCGCTGGCCGGCAATGCCGGCCGGGTGATGACGCATCACCGGCTGCTGCAACTGGTCTGGGGCCCGGCGCATGTCGATGACGTGCCTTATCTGCGGGTCTTCATCGGCCAGCTGCGCCAGAAACTGGAACGCGATCCCGCAAGACCCGAATTGATCCTGACCGAGCCCGGCATCGGCTATCGCTGGGCCCCCGCCGCCGAAGGAGGACAGACCGCATGACCCGCCGCATCCTGCGCGCCGCCGATCACCGCCGCATGCCCTGGAAGAACGGCCGTGGCGAGACGGTCGAGGTCGCGGTTTATCCCCAGGGCGCCGGCCTTGCCGATTTCGGCTGGCGCGTCAGCATGGCCGGCGTGACCGAGGACGGCGATTTCTCGAATTTTCCGCAGATCGACCGCACGCTGGCGGTGTTGACCGGCGAGGGGATCGAGCTGCAGGTGCAGGGCCAGCCGGCCCGGAGGCTGACGCCGGATGCCGCGCCGCTGGCTTTTCCGGCGGATGTGCCGACCTCGGCCCGGTTGCTGGCGGCGCCGATCAGCGACCTGAACGTCATGACCCGGCGCGACGCCTTCACCCACCGGTTGCTGCGGCTGGCCGGGACGGCCGCCGTTCCGTGGGATGCCGCGCCGGAATGGCGGCTGCTGCTGGCTACCGCGCCGGTCGTGCTGGACTGCGCCGGCGAGGCCGTGACGCTGCAGCCGCTCGACGCGCTGCTCTGCGAGGGGCCCGAGGCCGCGCTGCCCTTGCCCCCGGCCGCAGGCCTGTGGCTGGTCGAGATCGCGCGGCTTTAGCTCTTGCGATTGCCGAGCAACAGGTCGCGGCCGGCGAAGATGCCGCCCAGGCATTCCATCTCGAACCGCTCGATGTCGCGGCCGCGGATGTCCTCCATGACCTCCTCGACCGCCTCGGGATCGTCGCCCAACCGCAGCAGCGCCTCGCGGCCCATGGCGAAGGCGCTTTCCAGCGTCTCGCGCAACTGGTAGTCGGCGCCGGCCTCGACCAGGTCCAGCGCGTGCTCGCGGTCGAAGGCCCGGGCCAGCACCGGCACCAGCGGGAATTCGTGCTTGGCCAGTTCCACGATCCGGGTCACCGCCTGCCTGTCGCCGGCCACGGCGACGATCAGCTTGGCCTCGGCGGCGCCGGCGGCATGCAGCACGTCCAGCCGCGAGCCATCGCCATACCACACCTTGAAGCCCATGGTGTCGGCGTCGCGGATGGTCTGCGGATCGCTTTCGACGATCGAGATGGAATGGCCGCGCGCGATCAGCGGCTGGCTGATGATCTGGCCCATGCGGCCGAAGCCGATCATCAGCACCCGTGCCTCCAGCCCCTGCGCGGCCTCGACGCCCTCCAGCGAAGGCGCGGGTCGCGGCGCCAGCCGGTCGTGCAGGATGATGAGCAGCGGCGTCAGCGCCATCGAGACGATGACGATGGCGGTCAGCACGGCGTTGTCCTGGCCGCTGATGATCCCGACCTGCAGGGCGCTGGAATAGAGCACGAAGGCGAATTCGCCGCCCTGCGCCATCAGCACGGCGCGTTCCAGCGCCTCGGACCGGCCGGCACCCAGCACCCGGCCGGTACCATAGATCACCAGCATCTTCAGGATCATATAGGCCGGCACGCAGATGGCGATCAGCCCCCAGTTCTGCGCGATGATCCGCAGGTCCAGCGCCATGCCGACGCCCAGGAAGAACAGCCCCAGCAGCAGGCCGCGGAACGGCTCGACATCCGCCTCGAGCTGGTGGCGGAAACTGGACTCGGACAGCAGAACCCCGGCCAGGAAGGCGCCCATCGCCATCGACAACCCGCCCCATTGCATCAGCAGCGCCGCGCCCAGCACCACCAGCAGCGCCGCCGCCGCCATCACCTCGCGCCCGCCGAACCGCGCCAGCAGGCCGAACATCGGGTTCAGCAGGTAGCGGCCCGCCAGCACCAGCGCGCCGATGCAGGCCAGCCCGATGGCGATGGCGATCAGCCGGGCGGGCAGGGTGACCTCCTCGCCCCCCGGGGCGAGGAAGGCGACCAGCGCCAGCAACGGCACGATGGCCAGGTCCTCGAACAGCAGGATGGCGATGATGCGGCGGCCCCTGGGCAGCGCCATTTCATTGCGCTCGGCCAGCATCTGCATGACGATGGCGGTCGAGGTCAGCACGAAGCCGGTGCCCGAGACGAAGCTGGCGGCGACCGGAAAGCCCAGCGCCAGCCCGACGCAGGTCAGCACGGCGATGGCCAGCAGCACCTGGGCAAAGCCCAGCACGAAGATCTCGCCCCGCATCGCCCACAGCCGCGAGGGCTGCATCTCCAGCCCGATCACGAACAGGAACAGCACCACGCCAAGCTCGGCGACATGGATGATCGACTGCGGATCGTGAAAGAACCCCAGCCCGTAGGGGCCGATGGCCAGCCCGGCAGCCAGATAGCCCAGCACCGCGCCCAGCCCCAGCTTGCGAAAGATCGGCACCGCGATCACCGCGGCCGCCAGCAGCACCACCACGCTAAGGAGGTCGGGGCCGCCGCCATGGCCCGCCGCCTCTGCCGCAAGGGCGGCCGTCGCC